>CAZIDS010000054.1:0-13178 GCA_964537945.1 uncultured Gemmatimonas sp.
GCGTTACTTCGCGTTCAGCGCGGGCGACGCCGGCGGCGGCATCTGGCTCGTCTACGCCGGCATCCTGCTCCACGGCATCTGCTACGACTTCTTCTTCGTGAGCGGGCAGATCTACACCGACCAGCGCGCGGGCCCGCAGGTGCGCGCCGCGGCGCAGGGCTTCATCAACCTCGTCACCAACGGCCTGGGCTACCTCGTCGGCTCCGCGGTCTCGGGGAGCGTCGTCGGCAACCACGCGATCACCGACGCCGCGGGCGCGGTGACGCACGACTGGGCCGCGATCTGGCGCATCCCGGCGTACATGGCGCTGATCGTGTTCGTGATCTTCCTGTTCAGCTTCAAGACCGACTCGAAGGCTCCTTCCCCCGCGCGCTGAGGAACCACAGATGTCCGACAAGGAACTGGATCGCCGCTCATTCGTCGGCGGACTCGCCGCGGCCGGGGCGCTCGCCTCGATCCCGCGCCCGCTCCACGCGCTGGGCAGCGCCGGCGAGCGGCAGCCGTCGCAGAAGATCCGCATCGCGTCGATCGGCGTCGGCGGCATGGGCTTCAACGACGTGCGCGGTGCGAGCACCGAGCAGCTCGTCGCCTTCGCCGACGTGGATTGGCGCTCGGCCGAGCGCGCTTTCCGCGCCTTCCCGACGGTGAAGCGCTACAAGGACTACCGCGAGATGCTCGAGAAGGAGAAGGACAACATCGACGCGGTCACCGTCTCGACGCCCGACCACGTGCACGCCGCGGCGGCGATGATGGCGCTCAAGATGGGCAAGCACGTCTACTGCCAGAAGCCGCTCGCGCGCTCGCTCGGCGAGGTGCGCGCGCTCAAGGCCGAGGCGGCGAAGCGGCCCAGGCAGATCACGCAGATGGGCAACCAGGGGCACGCGAACGAGGGCATCCGCCAGATCCGCGAGTGGGTCGAGGCGGGACTCATCGGCACGGTGCGGCGCGTGGAGTACTGGACCAACCGCCCGATCTGGCCGCAGGCGATCAACCGGCAGTCGCAGGCGCACAACGTCCCCGACACGCTCGACTGGAACCTCTGGCTCGGCCCGGCGGCCGAGCGGCCGTACAATCCGGCCTACGCACCGTTCAACTGGCGGGGCTGGTGGGACTTCGGCACGGGCGCGATGGGCGACATGGCGTGCCACCTGATGGATGCCGCGTACTGGATCCTCGGCCTCAAGTATCCACAGCGCATCACGCCGGAGAGCACGCTGCTCTTCGCGGAGACCGCGCCGGCGAGCGAGCGGATCGAGTACGAGTTCCCGGCGATCGGCAACCGGGCGGCGGTCACGCTCACCTGGCGCGACGGTTCGCTCTTCCCACCGAAACCGGAAGGGTGGCCGGAGACCGAGGATTGGCCGTTCGACCGCGAGGGCGGGCAGGTGTGGTACGGCGACAAGGGGATGCTCGCGGCGGGCGTCTACGCGGAGAATCCGCGGCTGCTCGATGCGAAGGTCGCCGCTGACGTGGCGGCCAATCCGATCCCCAAGAAGTATCCGCGCACGGAGGGCGTGCATAAGGAGTGGCACGCGGCGATCCGCGCGGGCGTGAAGTCGGGGTCGGACTTCGCGGGCTATGCGGGGCCGATGACGGAGATGATCCTGATCGGGTGCCTCGCGGTGCGGATGGGGCGGACGCTGGAGATGGACCCCGATACGGGGGTCATCAAGAACGCGACGCCGCCGACGGAATGGGTCAATCCCACGTTCCGGGCGGGATGGAGTCTCTAGTCGCGGGCAGATGAAGGTTGAAGGATGAAGGGGCGGAGGCCGTACGGCCTCCGCTCTTTCATCTTTCAGCCTTCATCCATTTCGGGAGGCGGATGCTCGTCGAGGCCTATGTTGACCAACTCGCTACCGCGATCGAAGCTGAGCGCAATGGCGCGGGGCGGCTGGAGCTGTGCGGGCCGGGTGAGGGCGGACTCACGCCATCGGCCCAGCTCATCGCCGAGGTGATGGGGGCGGTGCGGATCCCGATTCACGCGATGACCCGCCCGCGCGAGGGTGACTTCGTCTACTCGGCCGCCGAGTTCGCGACGATGAAGGATGAGGTCCGCATGATCCGCGCCGCCGGCTGCGCCGGCGTCGTCCTCGGCATCTCGAACCCCGACGGCACGCTCGACGTCGCGCGGATGGCGGAACTCGTCGCGCTCGCGCGGCCGATGCGCGTGGGGATCCACCGCGCCTTCGACCGCGCCCCCGATGGCGATGCCGCGCTCGAACAGTGCCTCGGGCTCGGCATCGACGTGATCCTCGCGGCCGGCCACGCGACGTCGGCGGAGCAGGGGATCGCGAACCTGGCGCGATACGTGAAGCGCGCGGGCGCGGCCTGCGCCGTGATGCCCGGCGGCGGCGTGCGGGCGCACAACGTCGCGCGGATCGTGCGGGAGACCGGCGCGCGCGAGGTGCACGCCCGCGCCTCCGATCCCGCGACCTTCGCCGACCTCGTGCGCGCCGCGCACGCCATCGGCGCGCGCCGCTAGCGCCTCCGCGACTCCTCGGCGTCGAGGCCGGCCCGCAGGCCACGCGCGAGCGCGACGGCGTCGCCCTCCGCCCAGAAGTGCAGGAACATCAGCCGCGGCTCCTCATCCATCAGGTGGTTGTGGAGACTCGTCGGCGTGATGCCGTTCGCCTGCAGCGCGCGGATCACACGGTCCACGTCGGCGGGACGCAGGACGTAGTCGCCCGTGACCGCGGCGCGGCCCTCGCCGGTCGCCTGGAAGTTCATCACGGTCGCGAGCCCCATCGTGGCGGGCATCGTGTCGCCGCCGACGATGAGCGCCTCGGGGCGCGGCGTGCCGAACGAGAGCACGCCGCCCGCGAGAGCGCCCGGCCGTCCGATGACCGTGCTGATCGCGGCGCTGTCGAGCGCGGCGGCCGCCGGCATCGCGGTCGGCGCGGGCGCCTCGGGCGACGGAGTGGTCGTGCGCGCGAGCGCCGCACGCACGCCCTGCGCGATGTCCCGCTCGTCCCCGTGCCCGTGGATGTGCACGTACACGATGTGCGGCGTCTCGCCGACGAGGTGATGATGGATCGCGGTCTGGCCGATCCCGGCCGCCTGCAGCGCCTCGAGCACGGGGCCGAGCTCGCGGTCGAGCAGCACGAGGTCGCCCATCGCGACCACGCCGTGCGCGGTGGAGACGAAGGCGACCCACGAGCCGAGCGCGAAGCCGGGCCGGATCGGGACCTCGCCGACGCGCACGCGCAGGTCGGTGCGGGGCATCGCGAAGCGCAGCACGCCGCCGGCGAGCGCCGTCGCGGGCCGCCCCATCACGCGTTCGAGGGCGGCGCGGTCGAGCGGCGCGATCGCTGCGGGCGGCTCGGCGTTGGCGATCGGCGCGGGCGGCATCGCTGCGGGCGCGGCGCCGGGAGCGCAGGACGCCGCGACTCCCGTGGTGGCCACGGCGAAAGCGACGGCGATGCAGCGGTGTGACGGTCGGCGCACGAGGACCTCCCTGAACGGGGCGCTGCGCGAAGCCTATGCGGCTGGCGCGCCCGCTTCCAGTCCGGACATCAGCCGCAGCACCCGCTCCTGCGTCGCCTCGGCGCGCGGGAGCTCCCCGACCATCCGCCCCGCGCGCAGCACGATCACCCGCGTCGCGAGGTTGAGCAGCTCCGGCATGTCGCTCGTGATGAGCAGCACGGCCCCACCGGCGGCCGCGTGCCGATCGATCCACGCGTGCAGCTCGGCCTTGGCGCCCACGTCCACGCCGCGCGTCGGTTCGTCGAGGATGAGGATGTCGCTCGCCGCAGTGAGCCACTTCGCGATCACGACCTTCTGCTGGTTGCCGCCGGAGAGCGTGCCGGTGGCGACCTCGGCGTCGGCCGCCATCGTCACGCGGGTGAAGGCGTCGCCGACGGCGGCGCGCTCGGCGCCGCGGTCCACGAAGCCGCGCCGCGCGAAACGCCGCAGCGCCGCGAGCGACCCATTCGCGCGGTTCGCCATCCCGAGCACGAGTCCCTGCTTCTTCCGGTCCTCGGGGACGAAGCCGAGGCCGAGCGCCATCGCGTCGCGCGGCGAGCGGATGCGCGCGTCGCGGCCGCGCACGCGCACGGTGCCGCGCGACGACGGGTCGAGCCCGAAGATCGCGCGCGCCACCTCCGACCGTCCCGCGCCGACGAGTCCCGCGAGCCCGACGACCTCGCCCGCGCGCAGCGTGAAGCCGACGTCGTGCACTCCGCCCGCCGCGGAGAGCCCCGCCACCTCGAGCATCGGCGCGCCGGCGGCGCCCGCCGCGTGGCTCGGGTAGAACTGCTCGAGCCGCCGGCCGATCATCTGTTCGACGATCGCCGCCTCGTCGAGCGCGGCCGCGGGGCCCGTCGCCACGTGCTGCCCGTCGCGCAGCACGGTCACCGCGTCGCAGAGCCGGAAGATCTCCTGCATCCGGTGCGACACGTAGATGATCGTCGTCCCGCGCGCGCGCAGGCGCGCGATGAGTTCGTAGAGCCGCGCGGTCTCGCGCTCCCCGAGCGAACTCGTGGGCTCGTCGAACACGATCACCTTCGCGGCCGCGCCGACCGCCATCGCGACCTGCACGAGCTGCTGCTCGGCGATCGACAGCTCGCCCATCTGCCGCGCGGGATCGATCGTGGCACCGACCTCCCGCAGCAAGGCGACCGCACGAAGCCGCAGCGCCTCGCGGTCCACGAACGGCCCGTGCCGCGGCAGCCTCCCCATCCCGAGGTTCTCGGCGACGGTGAGCTCGGGCCAGAGCGAGAGTTCCTGGTGCACGATCGCGACGCCCGCGGCCATCGCGTCGCGTGGCGAGCGGAAGCGCACGGCGGCGCCGTCGAGCTCGAGCGTGCCCGCATCCGGCCGCTCGATGCCGGCGAGGATCTTGCCGAGCGTGCTCTTGCCGGCGCCGTTCTCGCCGCAGATCGCGTGGCAGCCGCCGGCGGCGACGTCGAACGAGACGTCCGAGAGCGCCGCGACGCCGGGGAAGCGCCGCGAGATGCCGCGGAAGCGGATCGCGGGAACGCTCATCGCGCGGGCCGGCTCCGTGACGTCTCGCTCATCCGAGCGCCGCTACTGCGGCAGCGCGAGGAACTTCGGGTCGACGTCGGTGAAGCCCCAGTCGCGCAGCTGGCGCGCCCACGCGCCGAGGTTCTCCCTGGAGACCTTCACGAGGTCCATCTGCACGTGCGCCGGGACCTCCTGCTTGTCGTGCACGTGCGCGTAGATCGTCGCCACCGACACCGAGCCCCAGCGGTACGTCGGCTGCGCGAAGAGCACCGGCGCGAGCCCCTGGTCCACGTAGTCGAGCGTCGCCGGCAGCGCGTCCACCGAGACGATCTTGACCTTCTTCGGGTCGAGGTCGGTGAGCAGCGACCGCGTGAAGAGCGCCCAGCCGCCGATCATCGCGAAGCCGTTGATGTCGGGGTACGCGTTCTTCGCGCGCAGCACCTCGGCCGCCGCGTCCTGCGGCGTCTCGGCGTGATAGAACGTGCTGACGATCGTGATGCCGGGGTACGCCTTCGCCGCATCGACGACGCCCTGCACGCGCTTCTGCAGGTTGGGCGCGTTCTGGTTGCCGGCGACGATGCCGATCCGCCCCTTGCCGCCGAGCTGCGCGGCGAGCTCGTCCATCACCTGCTTGCCCATCAGCGCGTCGTCGCCGCCGTAGAACGAGAAGCGGTCCGAGCCGGGCACGTCGGAGTCGAAGGTCATCACCGGCACGCCGCGCGCGACGGCGTCGTTCACCGCCGTGACGAGCTTGCCGGCGTCGCTGGCCGAGAGGAGGATCGCGTTCGCGCCGCCGTTCACCGCCTGCGCGATCCGCTGCGCCTGCACCGTCGCGTCCTCGCTCGGCGGCGTGAGCCAGTCGATGCGCACCGTCACGCCGGTCGCCTTGGTGATCGAATCGGCGGCGGCCTCGGCGCCTTTCCGCCCCGAGAGGAAGACGGGATTGGTCGAGCTCTTCGCGATCATCGCGATCGTGAAGGTGTTCGACTCGGCGCCCCGTCCGCAGGCGGCGAGGGTGAGCGCGGCAAGGACGGCGACGGCACGGAACTTCATCTGGCCTCCCGGAGGCGGTTGAGCAGGCGGCTCCCGCCCTGGTCGATGACGACGGCGACGATGAGCGCGCCGCCGATGATGATCCACTCGTAGTTCTGGTCGAAGTGCAGCGTGCGGATCGCCTGGCGGATGGTGACGATGAGCAGCGCACCGATCATCGCGCTGATCGCGCTCCCCTTGCCGCCGATGAGGCTCGCGCCGCCGACGACGGCCGAGGCGATCACGTAGAGCTCGTACCCGTTCGCGTCCGAGGAGGTCGCCGAGCCGTAGAAGCCGGCGCCGAGGAACGCGGCGATGCCCGCGCAGAGGCCGGAGATCACGTAGACGCCGAGCGTGGTGCGCGCGACCGGGAGCCCGGAGTGGCGGCTCGCCTCGACGTTCCCGCCGATCGCGAAGACGTAGCGGCCGGCGACGGTGCGCTCGAGGAAGACCGCGCCGGCCGCGGTGACGGCCAGCATCAGCAGCAGCGGGACCGGGTAGAGCGCCGCGCCGAGCCCGAGCGACGCCTTCGCGAAGCCCGTGAGCGCGGTCGGCACGAGGATGCTCTCGGCCCGGCTCAGCACGAACGCGACGCCGCGGAGGATCCACATCGTCCCGAGCGTGATGATGAACGGATGCACGCCGAGCCCGACGACCATCACGCCGTTCAGGAAGCCGCAGAGCACCGAGACGCCGATGCAGGTGACGAGGCCGAGCGTGAAGGCGAGGGCCGGGTCGAGCGGACCGGCGGCGCGCAGCACCATCGCCATCACGACGCCGGCGAGCGCATAGATCGCGCCGACCGAGAGGTCGATGCCGCCCGAGATGATGACGATCGTCGCGCCGACGCCCATGATCGCGAATCCGCTGGCGTCGGTCGCCATCTGGATCAGCGTGTGTGCGTTCAGGAAGTTGTTGACCGTGCCGCCCGAGAGCGGGTCCTGATGCGAGCCGGCGGCCAGCGAGAGGAGCCCCCAGAGGACGAGGAGCACGCCGGCGAGGCCCGCCTGCGGCGAGCGGGCGAGGGAGCGGATGAACTGGGGGGCAGGCATCGCGGCGGGAACGTACGGGCGCGCCGGGTGCACCGGCAAGGTGTAGACGCGTCTCATTGTGGAGCGAGCGCGGATTTCGCAGTTTCACCCCGCTCGCACGCGGTCTGGTGGTGCATCGTCGCACGGGAACCGGGAGGGAGGATGGCGCTCGTCCAGCTGAGGTCGAACGCGAAGGGGAAGGCGGCGCGCGCCGCGGCGGCGAAGGACGCGAAGGCGCGCCAGCGCGAGGCCGCGCGCCCGCGCGAGGACGTCACCTTCGGCATCCTCGTCGGTAACCGCGGCTTCTTCCCGGGGCACCTCGCCGAGTCGGGCCGCAAGGAGATGCTCGAGGCCTGCAAGGCCGAGGGCTTCGGCACCATCGTGCTCGGCACGCGCGACGCGCGGCACGGCGCGGTCGAGAGCCGCGACGAGGCGAAGGCCTGCGCCGAGCTCTTCCGCAAGAACGCGCATCGCATCGCCGGGATCATCGTCACCCTGCCCAACTTCGGCGACGAGCGCGCCGTGGCCGAGACGCTGCGGATGGCGAAGCTCGGCGTGCCGGTGCTCATCCACGCGACGAGCGACGACCCGTCGAAGATGGGCGCCGACCACCGGCGCGACGCCTTCTGCGGCAAGATGTCCGTCTGCAACGTGCTGACGCAGTATGGGATCCCGTACACGCTCACGAGCACGCACACCCAGCGGCCGGAGTCGGTGGACTTCCGCGCCGACCTGCGCCGCTTCGCCGCGACCTGCCGCGTGGTGCGCGGGCTGAAGTCGGCGCGCGTCGGCGCGATCGGCGCTCGGCCCGCCGCGTTCAAGACCGTGCGCTACAGCGAGAAGCTGCTCGAGGCGTCGGGGATCGCGGTCGAGACGATCGACCTCTCCGAGATCCTCGGCCGCATCGGGCGGCTCGCCGACAACGACCGCGCGGTGAAGGCGAAGCTCGCCGCGATGCAGGAGTACGTGGAGACCGAAGGCATCCCCGCCGCCGCGCTCACGAAGATGGCCAAGCTCGGCCTCGTCGTGGACCGCTGGATGAAGGAGGCCGACGTCACGGTGAGCGCGATCCAGTGCTGGACCTCGCTCGAGGAGTTCTTCGGCGTGGTGCCCTGCACGATCATGTCGATGATGAGCGACGTGAGCCGGTCGAGCGCCTGCGAGGTGGACGTCTGCGGCACCGTCTCGATGCACGCGCTCGCGCTCGCCTCGGAGACGCCGGCCGCGCTGCTCGACTGGAACAACAACTACGGCGCCGACCCCGACAAGGCGGTCTGCTTCCACTGCTCCAACCTCCCGAAGTCCTTCTTCGACGACTCGGCGATGGACTACCAGGCGATCATCGCCGGCACGGTGGGGCGCGAGAACACCTACGGGACGATCGTCGGCAAGGTGAAGGCGGGGGCGATGAGCTTCGCGCGCTTCTCGACCGACGACCGGGGCGGGCGGATCCGCGGCTATGTCGGCGAGGGCGCGTTCACGAAGGACCCGCTCAAGACCTTCGGCGGCGCGGGCGTGGTGCGGATCCCGAACCTGCAGCCGCTGCTGCGGCACATCTGCACGCAGGGGTTCGAGCACCACGTGGCCGGCACCTTCGGCCAGGTGGCCGATGCGGTGCACGAGGCGACCACACGCTACCTCGGCTGGGACGTGATGCGGCATGCCTGACGGCGCGCGCCAGGTCGTCGCCGGAGTGGACTTCGGCACGCAGAGCGTCCGCGTGACGATCGTCGACGCGGCGGAGGGTCCGATCGGCTTCGGCGTGGCCGAGTATCCGGTGGTGCGCACGGCGAGCGACCCCGACTTCGCGACGCAGTCGCACGACGCGCACATGCGCGGGCTCGTGGACGCGATGGCGACCGCGTTGCGCGAATCGAGGGTGAAGGGGGAGGAGGTCCTCTCGATCGCGCTCGACACCACGGGCTCGACCGTGGTGCCGGTGGGAAGGGGGCTCGTCCCGCTCGACGACTACTACCTGTGGGCGGACCATCGCGCCAAGGACGAGGCGGCGCTGATCACTGAGGTGGCGCACGCGCGAAAGCTGCCGGCCATCGAGCGCTGCGGCGGCGTCTACTCGAGCGAGTGGGGCTGGGCGAAGCTGCTGCACTGGCTGCGGCACACGAAGCGCCGCGACGAGTTCGTGACCGCGCTCGAGCACTGCGACATGGTCGCGGCGGTGCTCTGCGGCGTCACCGAGGTGGAGCAGCTGCCGCGCAGCGTCTGCGCGATGGGGCACAAGTGGTTGTGGCACGCCGAGTCGGGCGGACTGCCGAGCGATGAGTTCCTCGCAGCGGTGGACCCGCTGCTCAGGGGCGTGCGCGCGAAGATGGGTGGGCGCTACCTCACGTCCGAGCATCTCGCGGGGCGGCTCACCGCGGAGTGGGCGCGGAAGCTCGGCCTCCGTGCGGGCATCCCGATCCCCGTCGGCGCGTTCGACGCGCACTGGGACGCGATGGGCGCGGGGATCGCCGAGGGGGACGTGGTGAACGTGGTGGGTACGGCGACCTGCACGATGGCGATCGCGAAGCGCGCGGCGAACGTGCCGGGCGTCTGCGGCGTGGTGAACGGCTCGATCCATCCCGAATACGTCGGCATCGAGGCGGGGCTCTCGGCCACCGGCGACCTGTTCGAGGTGATCGCGAAGCGCGCGAACACGACGGTGAAGGAACTGTCACAGGGGCTCGACTCGTACCGCGCCGGCCAGACGGGCCTGATGCGGCTGACCTGGGACCAGGGCGACCGCACGATCCTCGTGAACCCCCGACTCGGCGGCGTCACGCTCGGTTCGACGATGACGAGCACGATGCGCGACGAGCTCTTCGCGGCGATCGAAGGGTGCGCGATGCACACGCGCGTGATCCTCGACCGGATGCGCGAGCACGGCGTGCCGGTGAAGCGCGTGATCCTCGGCGGCGGCATCCCGCAGAAGAACGAGATGCTGAACCGCGTCTATGCGAGCGTGTTCGGGTTCCCGGTGCTGGTGCCGGAGCGGCCGATCACGTCGCTGGGGTCGGCGCTGTTCGCGTTCCTCGCGGCGGGGACGTTCAGGACGCTCGAGGAGGCGCAGCGGGCGTTGTGCCCGGACTATCGCACCGTACAGCCGGATCCGGTGGCGCAGCGGACGTACGAGGAGCTGTATCAGATGTATCGCGAGCTGTACTTCGGGCTCGGTGAGCCGGGGTCGCCGGCGGTCGCGCTTGGCGATGTCCTGCCCAAGCTGCGTGAGATCGCGGCGGGAGCGAGGTCCGGTCGCTAGCGCCGCGTCTGCCAGTCGAGCTGCCGCGTGTAGATCTGCACGAGGCCATTCGATGCACGACTGCCGAATAGCTGCGTTGCAGCGCTGCCCTTCAGGACCGTGATCGAATCCACCAAGCTCGGATCGAGCCTGGCCAGGGCCGAATCCACAACGACGACGACACCGTTGATGACCATCAGCGGCTCGGGGTGCAGTAGGGTGCCCCCACGGCACACGAACATCCTGGGCGCAGGTGTCTTGCCGACATTCGCGTCCACCTTCGCCAATGCCTGATCCGGGACCGCACTCCGCGTCGGCTCGAGCGGGCTCTGGGACGCGCAGGCTGCGGACAGGAGCAACGTTGCGATCGCCGCGGAAATACGCATCGGGCATCTCCGAAGAAACAGGCGACGGGATCGCCGTCGTGTGGAGATGACTACCTGATCGCGCTGTCGCGCGTCACCAGGTTCCCGGTCGCGCGAGAAGGCCCTTAACGCTTCGGCCCCTGCCCGTAGTAGGCCTTCGTCCCATGCTTCCGCTGGAAGTGCTTGTGCAGCAGCGCCATCGGCAGCGGCTCGACCGCGGGATTGAGAACGGCGGTGTGGTACGCCATCCGCGCCACCTCCTCGAGCACGTCCGCCGTCTCCACCGCGTCCTCGACGGTCGCGCCCCAGACGAAGCTCGCGTGCCCCGCCACGAGCACCGCCGGCATCGTCGTCGGCTCGCCCTCGAAGCGCTCGACGATCGCATGGCCGGTGTTGAGCTCGTACGCCTCGGCGATCTCGTCCGGCGTGAGGTCGCGCGTGACGGGGACCGGCCCGTTGAAATGGTCCGCGTGCGTGGTGCCCATGCAGTGGATCTCCAGGCGCGCCTGCGCCCACACCGTCGCGAAGTGCGAGTGCGTGTGCACGATCCCGCCGATGCCGGGCCAGGCGCGATAGAGCGCGAGGTGCGTCGCGAGGTCGGAGCTCGGATGCAGCCGGCCCTCGAGCACCTTCCCCTGCAGGTCGGTCACGACGAGGTCCGCCGCCTTCATCCGCGGGTACGGCACGCCGCTCGGCTTGATCACCACGCGGCCGAGCGCGCGGTCAATCGCGCTCGCGTTGCCGAAGGTGAACTTCGCGAGCCCGCGCTTGGCGATCTCGAGGTTCGCCCGGAGCACGCTCGCGCGCAGCGCGGCGCTGACCTTCCCCTTGCTCGTCGCCATCAGAGACCGGCCCGTTCCTTCGCCTTCGCGATCACCGGCGCCATCACGTCGCGGTGCTTCGTGAAGGTGTCGTCCACGATCTGCAGCGTCGGGATGGTCGTCGGTGTGGCGCTGATGCCGAGCGTCTCGGTGTTGAAGCGCTGGAAGCCGGCCTCGTGCACGCCGCTCGAGCCGCGGCCGGGTGCCGGCGCGCTCAGGTGCGAGAAGAACCGGCCGTACTTCGTCCACCGCGGCCCACCGCCCGCGTGGTACACGGGGATGAACTCGTAGAGCGCGTCGTACGGCATCTCGCCGACGCAGAAGCAGTTCGGGAAGCGCCGCTTGAGTTCGAGCACCATCTCCTTGGTGCCGGCGTGCATGTCACCGGTGGTGGAGTTCACGTGCCCGCCGACGATGTCGAGGAAGTACGCGTCCACGCCGAACTTCTCGATCATCCAGGCGATGCGCTCGGTGAGGTGCCGCCGCCAGCTCGCCTCGCCGAGGTTCATGTAGGTGAGCCACCCGTCCTGGTGCCGGTCGTTGTTCCAATCCACCCAGTTCAGGAAGTAGGTGTCGCCGTCGATCTTGCGCGTCTCGCCGCCCTTGATCCGCTCCCACACGGGCTGGTTGCGGTTCGCGGAGTTGGCGCCGTACATCGGCATCATTCGGAAGCCGAGCTTCTGGCCCTCCTTGATGAGCGCGCGGAAACCCTCCTCGCCGCCCATCCGCGGATCCACCACGTAGTTGGGATAATCCCAGTAGTAGCGGCCGTCCCACGCGGCGAGGAACACGAGCACGCGCGAGGCGGGGATCTGCGTCGCGACCCAGCGCAGGATCTCGAGCTGCTGCGCGTACGTGTTGAAGATGAAGCCCGTGTAGTGCTGGCCGTGCATCGTGAGCACGAGCGAAGTGTCGCGCATCCACTGCGGGACGTCGGTGCGCGCGTCGTAGGCGGGGATGCGGTGCGCCTGCTCGAGATGCGCCCAGTGCACGGCGCAGGCCGCATCGAGCGACTCGGCGCGCCCGATCCGCCAGCGCGGCACGGTGATCCGCCTGTCGTTGCGCCAGGCGCCGTGCTCGTGAACGAGCTCGAGGCGCTGCGCCTGCTCGCCCGGCTGGAAGTCGAATCGCTTCGGCAGGACCTTGTCGTCGAGCGACGAGGCGTAGAACCAGTCGGTCGCGCTCGCCTCCACGGCGGCGAATGGCGTGCTCATCCCCGGCACCGGCGTGCCGCCGTGCAGGTCGCCCGCACCGAAGGTGTAGCCGCCGAGCTGCTCGGACTCGAGGTTCGCGTTCGGATTGACCGGATTGCCGGCGAACGAGACACGCCCGCGCGGCACGTCGCGCACGACGGTCGTCACGGTCTTCACCGGGTGCGGCATCTCGACGTCGGTGTCCCACTCGATGGTCGAGCCGCGCCGCGAGAAGCGCGCGGTGAGCTTGCCGGCCGAGCGCTCCTGCCCGCCGGCCCAGGTGAACCCGTCGCAGGTGACGGTCATCGTGTCACCGGAGACGACGGCCTTCATCCCCGATTGCAGCGGCGCGTAGGTGTTCTCGTCGGTGAAGACGATGAACCCGAAGCGGTGGCCGGCGAACGCGACCGACGGCTCGGGAAAATCGAACGAGAAGCGCATCCGCCCGCCGCCGCGCGACGGCGTGTGCACCTCGCTGGTGTTGAAGAGCGCGACGATCTCGCCATCGGCGAGGAGGGCGCCCGGCGACGGCGCGG
>CAZIDS010000055.1:0-13044 GCA_964537945.1 uncultured Gemmatimonas sp.
CCGGCTCACCGGCGAACGGCGCGGCGAGGCTCAGCACGCGGTCGCGCTTCGCGGCCTGCTTGGTCGGGTCGCCGCCATCGAGCGCCTCGATCCAGGCGAGTGTCGCCGCTGCGTCGGCGCGCCACGACGGATTGCGCGGGCCCACCTGTGCCCCGTCGCCGCCCCACGCGACGCGCTCGATGAGCGGCCGGGTCGCCAGCGTGCGCGCGACGCGCCCGTCCATCGTCCAGACCTCGATGCGCGTCGGGAAGAAGTTGAGCGGCACCGAGTACGAGAACGGCTTCGCCAGCGTCGTCACGAGGATCCACTGCCCATCGGGGCTCACGCCAGCGGCCGAGATGATCGCCGGCGCGCCGAGCTTCGTCACCGCGCCGTCGAGCGTGACGCGCGCGAGCTGGCTCGTCGCGTAGTGCGCGAAGATCGCCTCGTCGTACGGGCTCTTCAGCAGGTCCTGGTAGGTCGCCGCGCGGTCCTGGCTGCCGGTGAGCGTCTGCTGCGTGATCGGTCCGACGGGGATCACCGGCGCCACCGGCTCGGCGCCGCGGTCGTCGGGCACGAACGTGCAGACGAGCGCGACGTCGCCGGTCCAGTCGCACGGCGCACCGAGCACGGCGTTGAGCCGCTTCGACGAGAGCTGCTTCGCCGACCTCGTGGCGAGGTCGCCGAGCCAGAGCGTGATCGCGTCGTCGGTCGTGACGAGGAAGGCGAACTTCTGGCCGTTGGGCGACCAGACCGGATTGCCGACGCCGGCGCCCGCGGGGAGCGTCATGGCCAGCGGCACCGCGGGGCCGCCGTTCACCGGCATCAGCGCGATGCCGCGCGACGGGTTCTGCCGCGACGGTCCGCTCGTGCGCGGGTCGAGCCGGATGCCCGCAACGCGGAACTCGGGAGCCGCCACCGCGCTGATCGGCGGCAGTCCCGGCCGGTCGAGCAGCACGATCTGCGACCGGTCGGGCGTGAGGATCGTCGTCGGCGTCGCCGGCGCGTCGAGGATGCGCTGGATCACCGCCGGCGGCTGGCGGTACGCATCCTGGGCGGCGGCCGTCGCGGCGGCGCCCAGCAGGAGAAGGAACGCGCGCATCGGGCGGCGGGACCAGGCGAATCGCATCGTCGAACTCCCTTCGTTTGGATGGGGGACCGCTGCGAGGCTACGACGCCGCGCGCGGCAGCGTTGAGCGGCGTGCGGCGCGGCGTCAGCCGCCGTCGGGGTGCCTCGGCGCCCACCAGTACACGGCGCCGAGCATCGTGCCCGAGATGCCGATGTGCGGCAGGTTCAGCATCAGGTCGTCGATCATCGGCCGCGTGTTGAAGAAGCCGTAGGTGCTGTAGAAGATGGCGTCGAGCGCGTAGTACCAGCCGAAGGCGGTGAGGAAGAGCAGGCAGGCCTTCCGTCCCTTGAACGCCGCGACGAGCGCGGCGAGCGCCGTGAGCCCGTGCGTGATGTCGTCGAGGAGGCTCACGCCGAAGAGCCCGAAGAGCAGCCGCTCCTCGGCATTGACGGGCGTGACGAACGAGGGCACATATCCGAGCGCGACCGTCACGCCGGCGACGAGGAAGAAGGCGAGGGTCAGGGCTCGGATCATCGTCACGTCTCCCAGGGATCTCGTGATCGGACGACTGCGACGCGCGCTGGCGGCGCGCTGGACCGCCATCAAGTTACGGCTCGACCCCGTCACGCGCCGCCTCGCACGCGTGCTGGACGTGCTGCGCCCGCTGCGCCCGGCCTGGCGCGTCGCGCGCGCACTGCTGCTCGCGCTCGGTGCCGTGCTCGCGGTGACGCTCGTGGCGTCGGTGTGGGGGATCCTCGCCGTCGAGCCGGTGCACCCGCCCGCGCCCGCGGTGGTGAACGACGTCACGCAGCTGAACCCGATCCGCGTCGCGCGCGTCGCGACGCCGCGCTCCACCGCCGAGGTCGTCGAGGCCGTGCGCTCGACCACGGGCCCGATCTCGATCGGGGGCGGACGCTTCAGCATGGGCGGGCAGACGGCGGCCGAGGGCGCGCTGCAGCTCGACATGCGGCAGATGGACCGCATCCTCGCGCTCGACACCGCCGCGCGCACCATCACCGTGCAGGCCGGCATCCGCTGGCGCGCCATCCAGGAGGCGATCGACCCGGCCGGCCTCTCGGTGAAGATCATGCAGACGTACGCGAACTTCACGGTCGGCGGGTCGCTGTCGGTGAATGCGCACGGCCGCTACGTGGGCCAGGGACCGCTCATCCTCTCGGTGCGCGGCATCCGCGTGGTGCTCGCCGACGGCACCGAGGTCGCCGCGTCGCCGACCGAGCGCAGCGACGTCTTCTACGGCGTGATCGGCGGCTACGGCGGCATCGGCGTCATCACCGAGGTCTCGCTCGACCTCGCCGAGAACGTGCGCGTGAAGCGGACCGACCGGCGGATGCCGCTCGCCGAGTACCGCGAGTGGTTCCTGCGCCACGTGCGCGACTCGGCGGACGTGATCTTCCACAACGCCGACATCTATCCGGACGAGTACGACCGCGTGAACGCGGTGAGCTACACGCGCACCGACGACCCGGTCACGGTCCCCGACCGGCTGATCCCACGCGACCGCTCGTACCGCGTGAACCGCGCCGGCTACTGGGCGGTGTCGGAGCTCTGGGGCGGCAAGGAGATCCGCGAGCACGTGATCGACCCGCTGCTCTTCCGCGGCGAGCCGGTCACGTGGCGCAACTACGAGGCGAGCTACGACGTCGCCGAGCTCGAGCCGTCGTCGCGCGAGGACGCGACCTACGTGCTGCAGGAGTACTTCGTCCCGATCGCGCAGCTCGAGACGTTCGTCGCGCGGATGGGGGCGATCCTGCGCGCGCACAAGGTGAATGCGATCAACGTCTCCATCCGCCACGCGCGGCAGGACCCCGGCTCGCTCCTCGCGTGGGCGCGCACCGAGGTCTTCGCGTTCGTCCTCTACTACAAGCAGGGCACCAAGGAGACCGACCGCGCGGAGGTCGGGCGCTGGACGCGCGAGCTGATCGACGCCGCGATCGACGAGGGCGGCGCCTACTACCTGCCCTACCAGGTGCACGCGACGGAGGCGCAGTTCCTCGCCGCGTATCCGCGCGCGCCGGAGTATCTCGCGCTCAAGCGACGGCTCGACCCGACGTACCGGCTCCGCAACACGCTCTGGGACGCCTACGTCCTGCCGCACGCCGACCCGCGTGCGGTCGTGACCGCCGCCGCCCGCGCCCAGCTCGACTCGATCCCGGACTACCGCCGCCCCGAGGAACAGACGTTCCTCGCCCATCCCGAGTGGTACATCGTCTACTCGTCGGACGAGTACGCCGACTGGATGCAGACGCGGCAGCCGACGGCGTTCCCGTACATCCGCTCGATCGGCGGTTACTGGGCGCACTTCGCCGAGATGCGCCGCGCCACCGCGCACCGGGCGTTCAACGAGGACTACAGCACGATGCTCTGGGTGATCGGCGTGAGCTACACCGCGGAGTTCGCGCTGAAGGGACTCTACGAGAACACCGTCGGGCGCGTGAGCGGCTGGACCTCCGGTGGCCGCCTCGTCGAGGAGGACCGATTCGCCGCCGGGGTCGCGCGCGACTACGGGCGCTTCATCAAGGACCGCCCCTGGTACGAGTACGACTTCACTACCGCACTGCGTCGCCTCTGGGGGAGCGTGCCCATCTTCGGCGACTTCGCGATCCGCAAGTTCGAGCGGCGGCTCTTCCTCACCGTCGAGTTCGGCGTGAAGCTCGCCTACGCGAAGCTGATCGGCGTGGCGACGCACTCCACCTCGGCGCCGCAGGCGGAGGTGATCGGGCTCGTCGTGAGCGGCGACGCGGCGGCGGTCGCACGGCTGGCGGCGGTGGCGGCCGCGCACGGCGGCACGCCGACGCCGGCCGCCGTGGACTCGCTGCACGCGCGGATCGAGGTCGCGCGCTACCGGCTCTTCACGGAGTTCGTGCTCGACGCCGCGCGCGACGGCGCGCCGCCGCGGCTCACCGAGATCGCCGGCAACGACGAGATCGTCGTCACCGGCACCGCGCCGGCCGGCTGGCGACTCGAAGGCGACCTGGCGGAGCACCTGTACTCGATCGCACTCCCGATCGACGCGTCACGGGACCGGTTCACGCTGCTCGTGCGGGCGCGTGACCTGCTGCCGCTCGTGCGGCGGCTGCAGGGGACCGCCGGCATCGTCGTGGACCACGCCTACGACTACTGACCCGCGGTGATCCTCAGCGGGTGCGCAGCGGACGGCCGGTCGCCGCCGCGCGCTCCGCCGCGGCGACGTGCGCCTCGAGCAGCCGCACGCGCAGGTCGTTCGCGCTGCGCTCGGTCGCCGAGGGCATCCGCGCGAGCAGCGCCCGCGCCTGCGCCGTGTTGCCGACGTGCAGGCAGGTCGTGATCGCGATGTCGTAGAAGGTCTCGACGTTCAACCACTGGCGGCCCGCCGCGCGTGCCTCCAGCTGCGTCGAGAGTTCGCGCGACGCGTTCGACCAGTCATAGCGCGATGCGGCGCGCAGCATCCGCAGCGCAGAGATCCCCTCCTTCGGCGCGCCCTCGGCCATCATGTACCGCTCGATTCCGGCGTACCAGGCCGTGTCCACGCTTCCCATCGTGCCGGCGTGGCGGTCGCTCTCGACCATCATCATGTCCGTGAACCACGTGTACCAGTCGCTCGGCGCGCGCCCGGAGGCGGCCCACATCCGTACGCCGTTCTCGTGCGCGCGCGCCTTCTGGAAGGTGCGGTTCGCGACCACGGTGTCGTCGGGCGCGAGCACCTCGGCGCTGCGGAGCCGCGCCGCGAGCGCCTGCGCCTCGAGGCGCGGGAGGTCGATCGCCGGCCGCGTGGCACTCGCGAGCGGCACGCGCCGTCCGCTGAGCGCGGCGGCGGCGTCGAAGCGCGCGGTCGAGAGCCCGAGGAAGCCGGTCGCCGAGTGCCGCAGGTAGCGCGTGCGTTCGGCGCCCAGGTCGAGGATCGGGTAGAAGTCCGAGTTCACCGACTGGTCGCCGTCGAGCAGCGGCGCGAGCTCGTCGCGCGTGAGGAGCAGCGTGCCGTCGAGCACATCGGGCGGGAGCGCGCGGAACCGCGCGATGTCGATCGCGATGTCCGGGAACCGTGCCACCGACCAGTCGGGCACCGGGAGCACGTCGCGGTTCGACGCGACGACGAGCACGTCCACGTCGTTGGTGAGGTGCACCGCGTACGACTTGAAGTGGCGGTGCATCGCCGCGAGCACGCTCAGCACGAGGTCGTCGTCGATCTCGTAGAGGTGCAGCCACTGCCCGAAGACGCCGTCCTCGGTGAGGTAGCTGCTGACGCGGCCGTAGAACTCGTCGGTGAAGAGCCCCGAGACGCCACTCACCCACGGGTTCGACGGCTCGGAGAGGATGAGGTCGAACTTGCGGTCGGCGGCGGCGAAGTAGCTCTTCGCATCGTCGTGCACGAAGAGCGAGCGCGGGTCGTCGAACGCGCGGATGTTCGCCGGCTTGAAGAGCTTCGACGCCTCGATCATCTGCGGCTCGATGTCGATGGTCACGAGCCGCTCGATCCGCTCGCTGCCGAGCAGCATGTGGGTCGTGATGCCGGAGCCGTTGCCGATCACCGCCGCCTCGCGCGCCTGCGGCGCGTAGGCGAGCGAGATGAGCGGCAGCAGCACCTGCGTGCTCTCGTCGCCGCCGAGCGGCTCCTTCGCGGCCTCGGTCGCCGGCGGTTCGTCGAACCAGTAGCGCGAGATCGACGCGTCGGGCTTGCCGTTCGTCGCGAGCGAGTAGCCGCTGTCGCTGCCGAGACGCACGCTCACCGTCGCGGTGCGCCCGTCGGCGTAGAAGGAGATCTCGCGCTGCCCGCGCTCGGGGACGGTGCCGTAGCGGAAGACGCCGCTCGTGAGGATCCCCGGGTCGAACGGGCGCGCGAGCAGCGCGCCGGCGACGAAGGCCACCGCGGCGCCGCTGACGACCATCGCCGTCGTGCGCTTCGACGCGTCGCGCCCCGCGCGGTGCCAGAGCAGCCAGACGCCGAGCGCGATGCCGATCGCGCCGCCGGCGATGAGCAGCACGCGCAGCCCGAGCAGCGGCATCAGCCAGAGCGAGGCCGCCGCCGCGCCGACGATCGAGCCGAGCGTGTTCCACGCGTAGACGGCGCCGATCGCACGCTCGCCGTGTCCCGCGCCGAGCAAGGTGCGCGTGATGAGCGGCAGCGTGATGCCGGCGCAGAACGTGGGCGGCAGCATCACCGCGAGCGAGATCCCGTATCGCGCGACGTTGTAGAAGCGGTAGCCGGCCTCGTCCTCGTCGAGTGCCTGGATGAGCCAGGACATCCAATGGAAGGCGTCGACGTAGATCGCTAGCGTGCCGATCGCGAGCACGCCCATCGCCACCTGCACGACGCCGAGCAGGCGGATCGGCTCGGGTGTCTGGTCGGCGCGGCGGCGTACCCAGAAGGCGCCGAGCGCGAGGCCGAGGATGAACGCCGAGAGCATCAGCTCGAACGCGTGCGTCGCGCTGCCGAGCACGAGCGCCAGCATCCGGATCCAGCCGATCTCGTAGATGAAGCTCGCGACCGCCGTGCCGAAGCTCACCCAGAGCAGCATCCGCCAGAGCCGCCCCTTCTCGCGCCGCGCCTCATCGTCGGCGAGCAGGTCGGCGGGCGCTTCGCCTGGCGCGGCCGGCGCGGGCGACGCGGCCAGTGGCGCGCCGAGCACCGCGCGGTCCATCGCCTCCTCGATCTCGTCGGCGCCCTCGCCCGTCATCGCGCGGATCGCGAGGTAGGTCGTCACCGCGACGACGATGTTCGTCACCGCCGCCGTGAGCAGCGTGCCCGGCAGCCCGACCTCGGCGATGAGCCAGAAGCCGGCGAGCAGCACGCCGCCCGCGGCGCCGATCGAGTTCGCGAAGTAGAGGATGCCGAGCACCCGCCCGCTCGCCGCCGACGGGTCGCCAGGGTCGCGGCCGAGGCGGCGGATGAGGCCGGCGCTCATCAGTGGGAAGGTCGCGCCAAGCAGCACCGACTGCGGCAGGATGAGCAGTGCCGCGAGCGTCCATTTCGCGACGACGAGCAGCGTCGCGCCGGCGAGCGCGGGGAAGAGCGTCGAGTAGGCGAAACCGCTCGCGACCCGGAACAGGTCGTGGAAGAAGAGCCCGATCACCCCGACCGCGAGCTCGATCACCGCGTACCAGAGCAGCGGCTCGGCGAGCCGCGCCGAGCGCCGCGACGCGAAGGTCGCCCCGGCCGACATGCCGCCGAGGAAGATCACCAGCACGATCACTTGCGCGTACGCACTGTGCCCGACGAGCAGCCCGAGATAGCGCGTCCAGATGCTCTCGTAGATCAGGCCCGCGGCGCCCGAGAGGACGAAGACGATCGTGAGGACGAGGGTCACAGGCGCGAATCTACCGGGCGGCTCACGGCGGCGGGAGCGAGTCGCGCAGCAGCGCCTCGGGACGCGGGCCCGAGAAGACCAGCGCCTGGATCGTCTGGCGTTCGACCAGCACCTGCAGGCTGCGCGGCGGGCGCGGTTCGCGCACCACGTTCTCGGCCACCATCGAGCGCATCACCGGGACGAACGGGATCAGCTCGTGGTACGCCACCCGGCTCGTCGAGCGCACCAGCCCGCGAATCTGCGGCGGCGTCTTCGTGAGCGAGAAGGTCGCGTGACGGAGCTGGAAATCGTGCGGGTCGAGCCAGACCACCACGTTCACGTCGGGGTCGCGCAGCCGCGCCGCGGCGATGATGTCGAGCCGCAGCAGGCGCTCGCCCTCCTTCGCCTCGATCCCCGCGACGTGGAAGCAGTGGTTGTCCACGAAGGCGTCCTCCGCGAGGTCGCTGATGCTCGGGATCCGCATCGACCAGACGGTGGACCGTGGTTCGCGCGCGACGAGCGTGCCCGGGCGGTAGGTCCAGCCCGGCTGCGCGCTCACCGGGATCACGTCGCGGCTCTCGCCGACGTACGACGAGTCGAACGCGTAGTGGCCGAACTCGCGCTGCATCGTATAGACGAACGGATACTGGCCGACGAGCAGCCGGTACCGCTCCGCGTTCTGCCGGAGCTGGCCGACGAGCTCGCGCAGCTCCCGGTCGCCGCCGGTGCGCGGGAGGCCGGGCGAAGTGCACGGCGGCCACGCGACGACGCGTACCTCATTGAGCCGGAAGCTGAGCCGGGTGAGCGCGATCACGACCGTCTGCGACGGCGCCTCGCCGACCGTGATCGTCGTGTCCTTGGGCGAGAAGCCGAGCCGCTTCACGACGAGGCGCTGCGGGCCCGGCGCGGGCACCGACAGCGCGATGGCGCCGCTCACCGGAGACAACCGCTCGATGCCGAGCGCCGGCAGCGCGACCACGCTGTATCCGAGCGGTGCGCGCTCGGCCTCGGTCACGACGCGCACCACGAGCGAGCGCGGCGCCTCCTGCGCGCGCGCCGGCAGCGCGAGCGCGGACGCGAAGAGGAAGGCGGACGCGACGGCGCCGCGCCCGGGCGTCCCTGCGCCCACCTACTTCTTCTCCGCCCGCGGCGCCGGCAGCGGCAGCCGCGGCATCAGCGCATCGCGGTTCGCGACGTGGTAGACGAGCGACGCAAGGACCATCGCCGACGCCTTCAGGTCGTCCTCGATGAGGAAGCCGGCGCCGTCGAGCCCCGTGTGGTGCGTGCGCGACTCGTAGTCGAGCTCGTCCTGCAGTGCGTTGAACGCGGGGATCCCCGCGCCGGCGAACGCGACGTGGTCGGTGCTGCCGCGGTTCTGGATGCTCAGCATCGTCGCGCCGAGGTCCGACCACGGCGCCATCAGCTGCGCGAGGATCGGCCGCGCGGCGGCATTCCCCTGCAGGTACCAGCCGCGGATGGGGCCCGTGCCGTGGTCCACGTTGAAGTAGGCGCTGATGCGCCCGAACTCCGCGCGCGTCTCCATCGTCACGTGATCGGCGAAATGGCGGTCCACGTAGCCGACCGAGCCGAGGTAGTCCTCCTGCTCCTCGCCGTCCCAGAGCCCGATGCGGATCGTGCGTCGCGGCTTCGCGCCGATGGCGACGAGGATCCGCAGCGCCTCCATCGCGACCGCGGAGCCCGCGGCGTTGTCGGTCGCACCGCCGGCGGCGTGCCACGAGTCGAAGTGGCCGCCCATCATCACGACCTCGTCCCTGAGCCGCGGGTCACTGCCGGCGATCTCCGCGATCACGTTCACGCCGATCGTGTCGGCGGCGTTCGTGCGCGTCGCGAGCGAGAGCTCGAGCGTCACCGGCTGCGCCTTGTCGAGGAGGAACTGCAGCCGCCGGTACTGCTCGCGCGCGATGACGAAGGCCGGCAGGTTCAGGTCGCGCGGGGAGACCGCGCTGATGTACTGCGTCACGCGCAGCGTCAGCTCGCTCCCGCTCGGCTGCACCACCGCGGCGACGCCTTCGCGGGCGAGCCACTCGAGCCGCACGCGGTCGGCCTTCAGGCCCTCCTCCCACTCGTCGTAATCCTCCCAATAGGTGCGCGGCGAGCCGGGATCCGCGATGCGGGCGATCGAGTCGAGCTGCGCCGGCGTCCAGCGCACCGCGCCCGGCTCCATCCGCTGCCGCAGGTCCGCCGTCTCGGGGACGCGCCCGAGCAGGATGATCCGGCCGCGGAGCTTCCCGCTCCACCGCTCACGGTCGAGCGCGTTCGCGATCGACGGGACCTGCACCGGCACGCCGCGCACCACGCCGCTCGTCGGGTTGCTCCACGCCTTCGGCAGGGCATCGAGACGGAGATAGAAGGGCGCGGTCATCTCGGCGGAGTGGCGCGTCGCTTCCCACGCGGCGCCGCGGCGGCCCCACGGTTCGAGCGCGGCGCGCGTCGCGCCGAAGCGCCGCAGCTCACCCACTGCCCACTCGGCGGCGGCCGTGTAGCCGGGCGAACCGGAGAGCCGCGGGCCGAACCCGTCGCTCAGCATCCGCGCCGTCGCGAGCACCTGCGAGCGCTTCGTGCCCTCCTCGCGGATGCGGGCGTTGATGTCCGCCTCGACGCGCTCGGGCGCCTGCGCGCGGGCGAGCGAGGGGAGGAGGAGCGCCGCCGCGAGGGCGAGCGGGCGGAGGACGCTGGCGCGCTGCTGGTCCGGATGCGTCATTGGGCGGGGACGATTGGGGACGGACACCGGCGAGGCTGACGATGGCAAGCTATCCCGTGCTGCTGGTCCACGGATACTCCGATGAGGGCAAGTCGTTCGAACCGTGGCGCGACCGGCTGCGCGCCGCCGGATACGACGCGCGGGCGATCCGCGTCGCATCGTGGCGGTCGCTCTCGAACGAGGTCTCGCTCGCCGACATCGCGGAAGGGTTCGACCGCGCCCTCGCGCTCGAGGCGGGGCTGCGCAATGGCGAGCCGTTCAGTGCGGTCGTGCATTCCACCGGGACGCTGGTGCTGCGCGCGTGGCTCGCGGCGGACCCGCGCCGGCACGCGCGGCTGCGGCACCTCGTGGGGCTCGCGCCGGCGAACTTCGGTTCGCCGCTGGCGCACAAGGGCCGGAGCTTCCTGGGCATGCTCGCGAAGGGGAACCGCCAGTTCGGCGAGGACTTCCTCGAGGTCGGCGACCGGCTGCTTGACGCCCTCGAGCTCGGGAGCCGCACCACGTGGGACCTCGCGCACCGCGACTTCCTCGCGAGCGGCGGCGGATGGTACGGCAACGGCGCCGCGGCGCCGTGGGCGTACGTGATCTGCGGGACCGGCGAGTACAGCTGGCCGCAGCGCCTCGTCGCCGACCCGCCGGGCAGCGACGGCGTCGTGCGGTGGACCGGCAGCGCGCTCGACGTGCGGAAGGTGACCGTGGACCTCTCGCGCCGCGCCGGCGCGCGCGTCGCGATCGAGGGGTCGCGCGTGCACGACGTGCCGATGGCCTTCGTGCCCGAGCGCCATCACGGCGCACTGCTCGCGCGCCCGACCGGCGACCTCGAGCGGATGGTGCTCGACGCGCTCGCCGTCGGCGACGCGACCGCCGACGCCGCCTGGCGTGAGCGCTGGTGCGCGAAGCACCGGCCCGGCGAGGCCTGGCAGCAGTTCGTGGTGCGCGTCGTGGATGAGCGCGGCGACGGCGTCCCCGACTTCAACGTCCAGCTCGAGGCCGATTACGGCGACGGCGCGAAGGAGAAGCTCCTCGACTTCGCGTCGGACGTGCATCCGTACAAGCGCGACCCCAGCTACCGCGCCTTCCACGTGCGGCTCAAGGACGTGAAGCGCTCTCGGATCCTCGGGCTCCGGATGAAGCTGCTCGCCCGCACCAACACCTCGCACGTCGGCTATCGCGGCACCGGCAGCGACAAGCCCCTCGGATCCAAGGGCTGGGACGGCACGCTCGATCTCTCGGCCCTCGGCCCGCAGGGTGACGTGAAGCTCTTCTGGCCGTTCACGACGACACTGCTCGAGATCGTACTCGACCGTGAACCGATGCCGTTCGAGGGACGCAACGAGGTCTTCTGGTTCCAGAGGTAGCGCGCCCGAGGGGTACGCGCACGCGTCGCGCATCAGCGCCCCGCATCAGCGCCGGCGCATCTGCTCCTCGACGTAGTCCTTCGTCCAATAGACCACGAGCGCGCAGGGCTTGTCCTGCCCGTTGGGCCACGCGAGACGCTTGTACGCGGCCGGCACCTTCTCGTAGACCTCGTAGTGCTCGATCGCGACGATCTGGTCGGGGCGCACGTTCTCGAGGTTCGCCGCCTTGAAGCGGCCGTTCCATCCTTCCATCAGGCAGCGCCAGCCGGTGGTCGAACCGACCTTCCAGTCCTGGCCGATCACCGGGTCGCGGCCCGGCTGCCGGCGCAGTCCCGGCATCCCCTCGAACATGTCGGCCCAGTAGTAGCTGCGGAGCGCGGCGAGCTCCTCGGGGCCGCGGAACTGGCCGATCCCCGCACGGCGCCGGCATTCGAACCCGGCGAAGTCGTACGCCGCGCAGCCGTCGTGCGACACGATGCGCAGCGTGTCGAGCGCCTGCACCACGCGCCGCAGCCGGAAGCTCACCTCCGGTGCGTTGTTGTCGAGCATGTTGACCGCCTTGTCCGCCGGCTGGTAGCCGGGAAGGCGCGCCATCAGCAGCTGCTGGCCGAAGGGGAGCTTCGCGAGGATGAAGCGGCCGTCGCGTCCCGTGCGCACCGAGCGGCGCGCGTTCACCGAGAGCACCTCGACGCCCTCGAGCGGTCGCCCCGCCGTGTCGGTCACCATCCCGCGCACCACGCCCGCCTGCGCAGCGCCGAGGCGCGGCACGAGCGCGATCAGGATCAGTGCGAACAGCCCGCGGAAGAGGGAACGCATCCTCCAATCTACCCGGGGCCGGACCTGCCGTGCCGCGCCTTCAATACGGGAACGTCGCATCCACCTCGGCGGCCGAGAGCTCGCAGAGGAAGGGCACGAGCCGCTCGACGAGTGCCTGCATCAGCGCCTCGCCCTTCTCCGCGGTCGCGTGGTGCGGGTTCCCCGAGCCGGTGTTCGTCGTCAGGAGGTGCCAGGGTCGCGTCATCCCGACCCAGCCCTGGTTCACCGCGTCGAACCGCGTCGCCTTCACCGCGCCGTCGTCGGCCGCGAGCGAGCCGTCGGCGTTGCGCGCGACGAGCCCGGGATGGAAGCGGAGCATGAACGACGTCTCCATCTCCCCCGCGTGGTCGTCGCGGTTCGCGAAGATCCGTCCGTAGTCCGCGCCGAGCACCGTGTACCAGTTGCAGAGGAAGAGCTGCGCATCGACCGCGCCGGCGAGTTCGCGCAGCAGCGGCTTCAGCTCGTTGCCGCCGTGGCTGTTGAGCAGCACGACCTTCCGCACGCCGCTGTTCACGCAGCTCCGGATGATGTCGGTGACGAAGCGCTGCAGCGTGGAGGGATCGACGTTCAGCGCCAGCGGGAAGCGGCGCATGTTCGTCTCGGTGCCGTACGGGATCGTCGGCAGCAGCACCACCTTCGCGCCGCGCGCGTGCGCCTCGGCGCAGAGCCGCTCGCCGATCCCCGTCGCCTGGAAGGAGTCGGTGCCGTAGGGGAGGTGCAGGTTGTGCGGCTCGGTCGCACCGAGCGGGAGCACGGCCACCTCGTAGGGCGTGGCCTTCGTCTGCGCGTAGTTCGTCTCGGCCAGGATGAAAGGGCGC
>CAZIDS010000056.1:0-12945 GCA_964537945.1 uncultured Gemmatimonas sp.
ACCCCGAGGACCCGCAGCACAACATCGGCGCGCCGCCGACCGACCTCGCACTGCACCCGAACTCGCCGGGCTACCGGCTCATCCTCAACAACGTCCTCTTCCCGGCCGCGAAGAAGAAGCGCCTGAAGACGTGACCGAGGCGTTCCACGGCGAACCCGACCGGATGACGGCGGGCGCCGCCGCGGCGATCCGCAGCGCGGTCCGCCTCGCCGGCGGCCGGGAGGTGTGCTTCGTCTGCACGGTGGACGAGACGGGACTCGTGCAGACGGCGCGCGTCGCGGCGCGGGGCGACGTGCGCAGCGTGCTCGCGCTCCCAGGCTTCGCCGACCGCGGCGAGCTGCTCGTGCACAACCACCCGAGCGGCTGGCTCGAGCCGAGCGGCGCCGACCTCGAGGTCGCGGCGCGGATGCACGACGACGGCATCGGCTTCGCGATCGTCGACAACGACGCGGCGCGGCTCTACGTGGTCGTCGAGGTGCCGCGCGCGAAGAAGCGCGCCGAGCTCGCCCCGGGCGACGTCGCGGGGATCCTCGGACCCGACGGGCCGGTCGCCCACGAACTCGGGCGCTACGAGGACCGGCCGAGCCAGCGCGAGATGGCGCGGCTCATCGCGCGGCTCTTCTCGCAGGGCGGCGTCGGGCTCATCGAGGCCGGCACCGGCGTCGGCAAGTCGCTCGGCTACCTCGTGCCGGCGCTGCGCTGGGCCGCCGAGAGCGGCGAGCGGACGGTCGTGAGCACCAACACCATCACGCTGCAGGAGCAGCTGACGGGGAAGGACCTGCCGTTCCTCGAGAGGACGCTCACCGACCAGAAGGTGCGGTTCGCGCTGCTCAAGGGCTGGCGCAACTACCTCTGCCTGCAGCGGCTCGAGCAGGCGCGCGGCGCCGCCGCGACGCTCTTCGACGACGGCGCCCAGGAGGAGCTCGCGATGCTCGAGGCGTGGGCCGAACGGACGCAGGACGGCTCGCTCGCCGACCTCGCGGCGCCGCCGAAGGCCGAGGTGTGGGACGAGGTCGCGGCCGAGGGCGATCTCTGCACGCGGCTGCGGTGCCCGCACTTCGACAGGTGCTTCGCGTTCAAGGCGCGGCGCGCCGCGGCGCAGGCCGACGTCGTCGTCGTGAATCATCACCTGCTGATGGCCGACCTCGCCGTGCGGCGCGCGTCGGGACGGTGGGACGAGAGCGCGGTGCTGCCGGCGTACAAGCGGCTCGTGATCGACGAGGGGCATCACCTCGAGGACGCGGCGGCCGACCACCTGGGCCAGACGGTGTCGCGCCGCGGGCTCGAGCGGCTCTTCGCGCGCCTCGAACGCCGCGGGAAGGGGCTGCTGCCGTCGCTCGAGCGCGCGCTGGCGAAGGGGAGCGACCTGCTCAGCGTCGCGAGCCTCGACCTCGTGCGCGCGCGGCTCGCGCCGTCGCTCGACGCCGCGCGCCTGAAGAGCGCCGCGCTCTGCGAGCTGCTCTCGACGTGGATGGGCGACAAGCGCGAGCCGCAGGTGCGGCTCACCGATGCCTTCGACGATGACCCGATCTGGCGCGCCGGCCTCGGCGCCGCGCTCGACGACCTCCTCGCCGAGATCGAGCTGCTGGGCGACGGCCTGCGGATGGTGCGCGAGCGCCTCGAGACCGACGAGCGGCGGGCCGAGGAGCTCGCCCCGATGCTGAACGAGGTGCGCGGCGTCGCGCGGCGGCTGCAGGGGGCGGGGGATGCTCTGCGGGCCGCGCTCAAGCCCGACCGCGAAGGGCAGCCGCGCGTGCGGTGGCTCGAGATGCGCGGCGGCGAGCGGAACGTCGGCGCGACCGCGGTGCCGCTCGACCTCGCGCCGGTGCTGCGCGAGGACCTGTTCCGGCGCGTCGAGACCGCCGTGGTCACGAGCGCGACGCTCGCGGTCGGCGACGGCTTCGCGTTCATGACGAAACGCCTCGGCCTCGACGACGAGGCGCTGGAGCCGGTGACCGCGCAGCTCGCGTCGCCGTTCGACTATCCGCGCCAGGCGATGCTGGCGATCCCGAGCGACTTCCCGCCGCCGAACACGGAAGGGGCGCGGCACCTCCAGCGCACGGTGGAGGCCGCGGCCGACCTGATCGAGTTCTCGGGGGGCGGGGTGTTCCTCCTCTTCACCAGCCACCGCGACGTGCGCGAGGCGGCGCGGGCGCTGCGCGAGCGCGGGCTCGCGGCGCAGCACCCGTTCCTCGTGCACGGCGAGGCGCCGCGCGACGACCTGCTGCGGCGATTCCGCGACCACGGCGACGCGGTGCTGATCGGCACGGCGAGCTTCTGGGAGGGGGTGGATGTGCCGGGACGGGCGCTGCGCGGGCTGCTGCTCGCGAAGATCCCGTTCCGCGTCCCGTCGGAGCCGATCACCGCCGCGCAGTGCGAGGCGATCGAGGCGGAAGGCCGCAGCGCGTTCGACGAGTACATGATCCCGCACGCCGCGTTGCGGCTGAAGCAGGGTTTCGGGCGGCTGATCCGCACCGGGACCGACCGCGGCGCGGTGGTCATCTGCGACCCGCGCGTGGTAACGAAGGGGTACGGACGCCGTCTCATCGAGGGACTGCCCCCGGCGGCCCGGATCCAGGGGCCCTGGGCGCTGCTCCGGGATGAGCTGCAGGCCTTCTACCGGCAGGCCGAATGAAGCCCGATGGGGTAGATTGCGTGATGGCGCGGCCAGGCAAGATCATGTGCGTGGGGCGGAACTACCGCGAACACGCGAAGGAGATGGGGAACGAGGTCCCGACCACGCCGCTGGTCTTCTACAAGCCGGCGACGTCGGTGATCGGGCCGGGCGTGCCGATCGTCCTGCCGAAGGACGTCGGGCGGGTGGATTTCGAGGGCGAGATCGGCGTCGTGATCGGCCAGACGCTGCGCAAGGCGACGCCGCAGCAGGCGGCGGGGGCGGTGCGCGGGATCGTCGCGGTGAACGACGTGAGCGCGCGCGACCTGCAGAAGAGCGACCCGCAGTGGTGGCGGGCGAAGGGGCACGACGGGTTCTGCCCGATCGGGCCGGTGCGGGAAGGAACGCCCGATTTCGGCGCGCTCGAGATGGTGACGCGAGTAAACGGTCAGGTGCGGCAGCGGGGTCTGAGCAAGGACATGGTCTTCCCGATCCCCGAGCTCGTCGCGTTCATCTCGCGCTCGGTGACCCTCGAGGCCGGCGACGTGGTGATCACGGGCACGCCTGAAGGGGTAGGACCGCTGAACCCTGGAGACGAGGTGGAAGTGGAGGTCGTCGGCTGGAGCAGCGTGCGGAATCCCGTGGTGGGCGAGGCGTGAGCGCGAAGCGCCGCTTCTCGCTGATCCCGTCGCGCCGGGGAGACCCGCGTGCGTCGGTCGCGGCGTTCGCGCTGCAGCTGACGCTGCTCTTCATCGTCGTGCCGAGCTTCCTCGTGCCGGTCGCGTTCGAGTACCTCCTCGACGACGAGGGGCGCGAGGTGGTCCCGGACCGCGTCACCTACATCACGGCGGTGCCGAAGGGCGGCGCGCCGACGCGCGAGGCGCCGCGCGCCGGCGGGGATGGCCGCGAAGCTTCGACGACGCCCACGCCGTCCGCGCCGCCGGTCGCCGCGCCGAGCGAGGTCCCGACCGGGATCCCCGCCGCGCCGTCGCGGCCGGCGCAGCCTGCGGGCGGCGTGGGTCCGCTCGTCGGCGGCGGCGGGCCGACGCAGGGCATCCGGCCCTCGTTCACCGATCCGCGCCTCTGGGTCTCGCCGGCCGACGACATCGAGGCGCCGATGATCCCGCTGACGCGCGCCGATTCGCTCGAGATGATCCTCCACGCGACCGCGGCGGCCTTCCTCGACTCGATGCGCCGCGCGACGCCCGAGGCCGGCCGCGCGCCCGGTGACTGGACCTTCACGCGCAACGGCAAGAAGTACGGCATCGACCCGCGGTTCATCCGCGTCGGCGACTTCTCGATCCCGACGGCGGTGCTCGCGCTGCTGCCGATGAACCAGCAGGCGAACCCGATCGCGACCGAGCGGGCGCGCCGGCTCAGCTCGATGCGCAGCGAGATCATGGAGCAGGCGGACCGTCGCCAGCGCGACGACGACTTCTACGCGGCCGTGCGCGCGCTCCGCGAGCGGAAGGAGCGCGAGCGGAAGGCGGCGGAGGACGCGGCGAAGGCGGCGACGCCCACTACGGCGCGGCCGTAGCCGACTAGGCCATCCCGCCCGGCCGCCCGGGCAGCCGCACCACCCCCGCGAGCGGCCCGAGGATCTCGAAGTCGTCTCCCGGCGCGAGCTCGACATCGCTCACGCCGGCCCGCGGCGCCCGAAGCAGCAGGGTGCCGCCGCGCCGCTCGAGCGCGCGCACGAGGATCGCGCCGCCCACGCGCGCGACGACCGGCACCTCCTCGGCGGCGCGCGCGCCCGGGTGCACCAGCAGCAGGTCACCCTCGCGCACCGCGTGCGCCGGCGCATCCTCGATCAGTGCGCGCACGAGGTAGCAGTCGTCGGCCGGGAGCAGCGAGCGGTCGAGCGTGAGGTGCATCTCGGTGACCAGCGCCGGACCCGCTTCGAGCCGCACCACCGGCACGGGCTGCGTCTGCGCTCCGCCCGAGAAGCCCTCGAGCACCACGCCGCGCGAGCGGCCCGGCGTCCGGCGGATGTACCCCTTCCGCTCGAGCGACGCGAGCAGGTCGGTCACGGTCTTCGTGCTCGGGATGCGGAACTGCCGCGCCACCTCGCGCACGCTCGGCTGGAAGGTGTGCTCGGCCAGGAAGTCGATGAGGAAGTGGTAGACCTTCCGCTCGACCGGCGTGAGGGGGGCGCGCGGCGCGTCCATCTCAGCGCGCCTTCGCCATCTCCCCGAGCTTCGCCTCGGCGGCGGCGATGCGCGCGAGCGTGCGCGCACGGCCGAGGAGGATCATCACGTCGAAGATGCCCGGCGACGCCGTGACGCCGACGAGCGCGACGCGCAGCGGCTGCAGCAGCTTGCCCGCGCCGACGCCGTGCGCCTCGGCGAGCTCGCGCATCGCCTCCTCCATCTCCTTCGCGTCCCAGCCGATGAGCGCGTCGAGTGTCTCGCGCATCGCCGTCATCAGCGGCAGCAGCGTCGCCGGATCCTTCCACTGCTTCGCGACCGCCTCGGGGTCGTACGCCACGGCGTCGCCGAAGTAGGGCGCCGCCTGCGCGACGATCTCGTCGACGAGGCGCGAGCGGATGCGGAGCTGCTCCAGCAGGTGATGGAACCACTCGCGCTTCGCCGTGAGCTCGGCCACGGTCGCCAGGCCCGCCTTCTCGAACAGCGGGGCGGCGAGCCGCTCGACCTCGGCGATCGGCAGCCGTGCGAGATGCTGGCCGTTCATCCACTCGAGCTTCTTCGGATCGAAGACCGACGCCTTCGCGAGGAGGCCCTTCTCGCTGAACTGCTCGATGAGCTGCGCGAGCGTCATCACCTCGTCGAACTCGCCGCCCGGCGACCAGCCGAGCAGGGCGAGGAAGTTCACCATCGCCGGGGCGAGGATGCCGAGGTGCTGGTAGTCGCCGACGGCGGTCGCACCGTGCCGCTTGGAGAGCTTCTTCCCGTCGGTGCCGTGGATCATCGGCAGGTGGGCGAAGCGGGGGAGCGGTGCGCCGAGGGCCTGGTAGAGCAGGATCTGCTTGGGCGTGTTCGAGATGTGGTCGTCGCCGCGCATCACGAGGGTGATGCCCATCGCGATGTCGTCCGAGACGACGGCGTGGTTGTAGATCGGCGTCCCGTCGGAGCGGAGGATGACGAAGTCGTCGAAGCTCGCGCTCGGGAAGGCGATGCGCTCGTGCACGAGGTCGTCCCACGCGACCTCGCCTTCGGGGACGCGGAAGCGCACGGTGAACGGCGCGCCGGCGGCGACGCGGCGCTGGACTTCGTCGGCGGGCAGGCGGTCGCAGCGGCGGTCGTACGCGAACGCGCCGCCGGCGGCCTCGGCCGCGGCGCGTCGCTCGGCGAGCTCCTCGGCGGTGCAGAAGCAGCGGTACGCCTTCCCCTGCGAGAGGAGCCGCTGCGCGTCGGCGCGGTGGCGCTCGAGGTTCGCGCCCTGGAAGACGACCTCCTCGTCCCAGTCGAGGCCGAGCCAGCGGAGGCCCTCGAAGATCGCGCGCGTGGACTCGTCGGTGGAGCGCGCCTTGTCGGTGTCCTCGACGCGGAGCAGGAACTTGCCGCCGGTGCGGCGGGCGAGGAGCCAGTTGAAGAGGGCCGTGCGCGCGCCGCCGACGTGGAGATAGCCGGTGGGGGAGGGGGCGAAGCGGAGGCGCGGGGCGGGGGTCATCGCAGGGCGATCGGGGCGCAAAGGGGCGGACAAGCGAACGGGCCCACCGGGAGCGATCCGATGGGCCCGACACGGAGACGGAGGGATTCGAACCCTCGATACAGGTTTAACCCCGTATAACGGTTTAGCAAACCGCCGCCTTCAGCCTCTCGGCCACGTCTCCAGGTGGGGTTCGGAAGAGCGTGAAATCTCGCCGGGCCGGGGGGTGTGAGGCAAGGCAAGCGGGCGGAACGGAGGGCACAGGATTCGAACCTGTAAGACCTTTCGGTCGGCGGTTTTCAAGACCGCTGCATTAGCCATTCTGCCAGCCCTCCCGGGACGGCTCGGCGAAAGATATCCACCCGCGCACTCCCGCGTCCTGCGCCCCCTCGACGCGCTCAGAATCGCCAGCGCAACCCGCCGTTGATCATCCGCCCCATCAGCTCCGTCCACGCGTCGGTCGTCCAGCGCCCGCCGCGACCGCGCGCTGGCAGCACGAGCGGGTCCCACCGCGTCTGCCGGCGGTCGGTGAGGTTCTCGAGGTTCACGAAGAGCGTCACCGGCCCGAACTGCCTCTGCACGAGCGCGCCGACGATCACGTACGGCTCGCTCTCGGCACGGTAGGGATCGTTCGCGAGCGCTTGGACGCCCGTGTAGTAGAGCTCGACGCCGAGCCGCCACGAATCCTCCACTTCGTACATCCCCACGAGGCCGAACGACTGCTTCGGCACGAGCGGCGACGCCACGCGGGCGCCCACGTCCTCGTCCCACTCGGTGGACCGGATGAGCGCGTAGTTCGCCGTCACGTGCCAAGGCCCCTCCATGTAGCGCACGACGGCTTCCATGCCCGACGTCCGCGTCGGCTCGGCCGCGTTGCGCAGCTCGAGGCGTCCGGCCTCGCCGGGGAAGGCCGGCGGCACGGCCACGCTCGTGAGTGGATCCGCGACCGTGCCGGCGAACGTCGTCAGCGTGAGTTCGAGCGGACCGACCGGCCCGGTGACGTCCACCGAGCCCGTCGTCGCGCGCTCGAAACCGAGCCCGAAGAGCGGCATCACGTTGTTCAGGCCGACGACCTCCACCTCCTCGGTGAGCGGCGTCGGCGCGAAGACGCCGCCGCCGATGGAGAAGCGCATGGTCCAGCCCGCGAGCGCGCCCTCGGCCGGCGCGCGCAGCAGCGTCGAGAGCCGCGGGGTCACGCGGGTGCCGTACTCCGAGTGCGCGTCCACGCGCGCCGACAGCGTCGAGGCCAGCCACGGGCGCGGCGTCATCTCGACCTGTGCGAACGCCGACGGCGTCCGGAAGCGGTAGTCGAACCCGCTGATGTCCGCGTTGTCGTAGCGCTCCTCCTGGAAGGAGGCGCCGATCACGGTCGAGACGTGCTCGCGCGGCAGCAGGAGCGCGACCTCGCCGAATCCCGTCTCGTGCCGGTCGTGCTCGAGCAGCTGGCCGAAGCGGTGCACGTGCGACTGTCCGGTGAAGGAACCGCGCGCGGTGAGGAAGCCGCTGCCGAGGGGCAGGCGTACGACGAAACCGCCGTCGCCGCGCCGCGTGTCGAGGTCCTCGTTGTAGGGGAACCCGTCGGGCGCGAGCTCACCCGGCATCGTGCCGCCCGAGCGCGACTCGTCGGTGAGGCCGGCGGTGACGAAGAGCTGCCGTCCGTCGGGTGCGCCCCAGAAGAGCCGCGGGCGCGCGACGACGCGCCGGTAGCCGGGCAGGTCGGCCCAGCCGTCCGTGTCCACGTCCATCCGGTCCTGGTGGTGCGTGCCGGCGAGGAGAGAATAGCCCCACCGCCCGCCGAGCGGCCCGCTCGCGAAGAGCACGCCGTCGGTGCCGCCCATCGAGCTGCGGTTCACGAGCAGGTCGCGCACGTGCTCCTCGCCGGGCCGCCGCGAGATGAGGTTCACGACGCCGCCGAGCGCGCCGGCGCCGTAGAGCGCCGACGCCGCGCCCTTGATCACCTCGACCTGGCCGAGGTCCATCGGCGGGATCTGCAGGAGGCCGAGCCCGCCAGCCTGCGCGCCGAAGAGCGGGAGGCCGTCGCTCAGCATCTGCGTGTAGCGGCCGCGCAGGCCCTGGATGCGCACCGACGCGCCGCCGAGTGACGGCGACGTGACCTGCACGCGGAGCCCCGACGTCTCGTTCATCATCATCGCGATGTCGCCGGGGGTCATCATCAGCTTCTCCTCGACCTCCTCCTCGCCGATCACCTCGACGCGCACGGGCTCGTCCTCGAGCCGCCGTTCGCCGCGCGTGGACGCGATGACGACGGTCTCCATCTCCTCGGTCGCGGCCATGAGGTCGATGGTGATCGACGTATCGCTGCCGGGCGCGAGCGTGACGTCGAGCGTGTCCGGCATCAGTCCGATGCGGGTCGCGATGATCCGGTGGGGGCCCGCGCCGAGCCGGAGCACCGCCCGGCCCTCGATGCCGGTGAGGACTCCCAAGAGGCCGGCGCGTACGGTGGCGCCCTCGACCGGCGTGCCGCCGTGCCGCACGGTGATGCGGACCAGCGAGGGCGCATCACGCGGCGGCACAGCGACTTGCGCCGTCGCGGGGGCGGCGGACGCGAGGGCCAGGAGGGCGGTCAGGAACCGGTGCGGACTATGGGAGAATCGGAGACTCATGCGTATAGTGTGCACCAGCAGGTGACCGAATGGCAGTCACGGGAGGCCCGATGATCAAGACTCCGACCGACGCGATGCCCGCCGTCGACGAGATCCGCGCGATCGGCGGTGACGAACTCGTGCGGGAGATGATGACCACGTTCGTGCGGTACGCGACGGTGCACGTGCAGCGACTCAGCGAGGCGGCGGAGCACGGCGACCTCGAGGCCGGCGCGACGATCGCGCACACGCTGAAGTCGAGCGCGCGCCAACTCGGCGCGATGCACCTCGGCGAGGTCTGCGCGTCGGCCGAGCTCGCGGCGCGGGGCGGGGATGCGGCCGGCTTCGTGAAGTGGACCGAGGAGGTCACCGGCGCCTTCGCCGACGCGAAGGGATGGATGGAGGGTCTCGCGACGCCCTGAATGGCGAAGGCCCGCCGATCGGCGGGCCTTCGCGTCCCACGCCCGGCGAGTGCGGCTACGGATTCCGCGGCGCGACCTGGCGCTGGATCGGCACGGTGGTGCGCGCGCCGGTGTCCCGACTGAGTTCGAGGTTCATCTGCTGCTGCAGCTGCGCGGCGAGCGACCTGAAGCCGGTCGCGAGCGCGACGTCGTGCGTCGAGCGGATGATCTCCTGCGCTTCCTGCGCGCGGTTCGCCTGAAGCAGCGCCTCGGCGGTCGCGAGCCCCGTCGTCGCGATGAGGCCCGGGATGCCGCGCGAGGCGTCGTCCACCCAGTCGCCGCGGCGGATGAGCGAGGCCGGCGCCTTGAACTCGTGCCAGAGCGCGAGTGAGCGGTCCACATCGACGTAGCCCTCGCCGGCGACGCCGACGATGCCGTTCCCGGCGCGCACCGAGTCGGGCATCACGCGGCGCGCGTGGCCCTGCGTGAGGACGTAGCCGCCGAGCCCGAGCGACTCGGCGAGGTCTCCCGACGTGCGCGAGAAGTGCACCGCGCGCTGGTCGTTGTCGGCGATCATGCGGAGCACGAGCACGTTCGCGCGCGGCAGCAGCTGCGGCTGGATGATCGCGCGGATGCGCCCCTTCTCGAAGAGCGACGGCGTGTTGATGGGCACGTAGAGCGCCATCGAGTCCGCCTCGTCCATCGTCATCTTGAGCAGCGGCTGCGTGGGCTTCGGCCACTGGCGTCCGCGGAAGGCCGCGGGGCCGTTGGCCGAGTCGTACTCGAAGACCGGCCGGCGCATCAGCTGGCGCGTGTACCAGTCCGTGTTCAGCAGCGAGGTGTTGGCGACGACGACGTCCTTGCGGATGCCGAGCACCTCCTGCGCGTACCAGAGCGGGAAGGTGTCGTTGTCGCCGACGGTCACGAGGATGCCGTAGGGTTCGACCGAGTTGAGCAGGTCGATCGCGAAGTCGGCGGTGTCGGTCTGGCCGGCGCGCGAGCTCGCCTTCCAGTTCCCGAAGAGCGGGATGAGCGCGACCAGCAGCACCGGCGATGCCATCAGGAAGGCGCGCTTCGTCGGGAGGTCGAAGGTCTCGAGGCCGACCTTCACCTTCTCGCTGCCGAAGACGACGGCGGCGCCCTCCCACAGATAGACGAGTCCCAGCGCGGCCCACACGCTGAAGGCCGAGAAGCTCCACAAGTAGAAGTAGTCGCGGTCGCGCACCTCGCGGTCGACGTCGCCGCCGAGCTCGAGCGCCTGCGAATGCCCGTACCTGAAGTTCAGGTAGTAGATCAGCACGAAGGTCAGCGTGAACATCAGCGGACCGAAGAAGGCGAAGCTCCGCGGGTCGCGCCGGTAGTGCACCCAGCCGCCGAGCGCGCCGAGCAGCAGGAAGAACGCGGCGAGGCCGCCCTGCACGCGCGGGTGGAGGTCGTGGTGGTCGCGCAGCCACTGCCACTTGAAGTAGAGCCACCACATCCCCATCTGCGCGCTGAACGGCGCCTGGCGCTCGGTCACCGGGAGCTTGGCGTACTGGCCGCGGCCGATGTTGTACTTGAATGCGTCGTACGTGCCCTTGGACAGCGTGCACGAGAGCTTGAGCCCGTCGCGGCAGGCGGTCGGCTCGCCCTCGTTCATCGCCGGGAAGTGCGCGGCGCGGATGGGCTGCGTGGCGAAGGGCGTGAAGCCGAGGAACATCGCGCCTGCGCTTGCCAGCAGGAGCCGCCAGCGAAGGAGCGTGCCGGGCTTGCGGATCAGGACCGCGACGCCGACCGCGGGCAGTGCCAGCACGCCCGCCATGTGGTTCGCGTAGCCGAGGCCGGCGAGGTAGGCGATGAGGACGAGGATCCGGTCCGCCTTGCGGCCGTCCGGCTGGTCGCACCACCGGACCGTGAGCCAGGCGCTGACCGCGAGGCCGACGAGCGAGACGGTGTACACCTTCTCGTTGACGACCGACTGGCTCCAGACCGTGAACGACGTCGCGCCGATGATGACCGCGAGCGCGCCGCCGACGATCCGCTGCCACCGCTGCTCGAACCATCCGACGAGCACGCGCTCCGTGATGAGGAACCACATCCCGGCGCTCACCGCACTCGCGATCGCCGCGAGCAGGTTCACGCGCATCGCCACCGACGGCGCGATCGGCAGCACCGCGAAGACGCGTCCGATCAGCACGAAGAAGGGGTTCCCCGGCGGATGGGGGAGCCCCAGGGTGTACGCGGCAGCCAGGTACTCGCTCGTGTCCCACATCGCCGTCTCGGGGGAGAGGGTGATGAGGTAGAGGAGGAAGGTCAGGACCGTGGCGATCCCGGCGGCGAGGTTGGACGGGCGGTAGTCGTGTTCGGACGACATCTCTGGACGGCTGGGGAATGACCTGAAGACGGAATACTACAGAGGGGAGATGTGAGATGTGAGATGTGAGCTCTGAGTCTCACATCTGCCGTTCAGTGCCGGAAGGTGCGCTGCCCGGTGAAGACCATCGCGATGCCGTGCTCGTCCGCCGCCGCGATGACCTCCTCGTCCCGCACCGATCCCCCGGGCTGGACGATCGTGCGTACCCCCGCCTGCGCGGCTTGGTCCACCCCGTCCCGGAAGGGGAAGAAGGCGTCCGACCCGAGGGCTGCCCCCTCGGTCCTGTGTCCCACCGTCCGCGCCTTGTGCACGGCGAGGAAGGCGGCGTCGACGCGGCTCATCTGCCCCGCGCCGATGCCGATCGTGGCGCCGTCGCGCGCCAGCACGATGGCGTTCGACTTCACGCTCGCGACCGCACGCCACGCGAACAGGAGGTCCTTCAGTTCCGCACCGGTCGGTTGCCGCTTGCTCACGACCTTCCAGCCGGCGTCGTCGAGCGAGGCCGGCGCGCGCTCCTGCACCAGCACGCCGCCGCGCACCCGCTTGATGTCGAGCGCGCCGGCGCCCTCGCGCGCCGAGCCGACCAGCACGCGCAGGTTCTTCTTCGCGCCGAGCGCCGCGAGCGCCTCCTCGGTGAACTCGGGCGCGACGATGCACTCGACGAAGAGCGATGCGACCGCCTGCGCGCAGGCGTCGTCCACCGGGACCGAGAACGCGATCACCGAGCCGAAGGCCGAGACGGGGTCGCAGGCGAGCGCCTTCTGGTACGCGTCGAGCGCCGTCGTGCCGGTCGCGAGGCCGCAGGGCGTCGTGTGCTTCACGATCGCACAGGCGGTCTCGCCGCGGTACGGCTCGATCGCCAGCATCGCCCCTTCGAGGTCGAGGAGGTTGTTGAACGAGAGCTCCTTGCCGCCCACCTGCCGCAGCGCGCCGAGGCCGGCGCCCTGCCGCTCGACGTAGAACGCCGCCGCCTGGCCCGGGTTCTCGCCGTAGCGCAGCGACTGCGCGCGCTCGAAGGCGAGCGTGAGCCGCTCGGGGAACTCCTCACCGCGCTGCTGGGCGAACCACCCCGCGATCGCCGCGTCGTAGGCCGCCGTGTGCGCATAGACCTTCTCGGCGAGGTCACGACGCAGCTCGGCCGCGTCGCCGCCCGCCGTGAGCGCCTCGAGCACGCGCTCGTAGTCCGCCGGGTCCACCACGACGGTCACCGCGGCGAAGTTCTTGGCCGCGCTGCGCAGCATGCTCGGACCGCCAATGTCGATCTGCTCGATCACGTGGTCGGGCGCGAGGTCCTTCCGTGCCGCGGTCTCGCGGAACGGGTAGAGGTTCACGCAGACGAGGTCGATCGGCGCGATGCCGTGCGCG
>CAZIDS010000057.1:0-11679 GCA_964537945.1 uncultured Gemmatimonas sp.
TGGGGCGGCGAGACCTCGGCGGCGTAGATGTCCTCGCCGTCGAGCAGGACGCGCCCCTGCACCCGGGTGCCGGGGATCGTCGCATGCATCCGGTTCATCGTGCGGAGGAAGGTCGATTTCCCGCAGCCGGACGGCCCGACGAGCGCGTGGACGCGGTTCGCGGGGAAGGCGAGCGACACCTCGCGCACCGCGCGGAAGTCGCCGTAGATCGCGGTGAGGCGCTCGGTGCGCAGCCGCACCGGGGCCTCGGCGGCGGGCTCAGCCATGGGACGCCCGCTTCTGCCGGGTCGCCAGCCGCGCCGCGATGCTCAGCGCGAGGACCACGAGGATCAGGACGAGTGACGCCGTCCAGGCGAGCTTGTGCCACTCGGGGTACGGGCCGGTCGCATACTTGTAGACCACGAGCGGGAGGGCGGCCATCGGCCGGTCGAGGTCGAACGAGAAGTACTCGGAGCCGAGCGCGGTGAAGAGGAGCGGCGCCGTCTCCCCGGAGATGCGCGCGACGGCGAGCAGGGCGCCGGTGACGATGCCGGGCAGGGCGGTGCGCAGCACGACGATCGCGGTGCGCCATTGGGAATAGCCGAGGGCGAGCGCGGATTCGCGCAGCGCGACGGGGACCATCCGCACGAGCTCCTCGGTGACCCGCATGACCATCGGGATCATCAGGAAGGCGAGGGCGAACGACCCGGCGAGCGCCGAGAAGTGGCGCTGCGTCGCGACGACCCAGGTCCAGGCGAGCAGCCCCACGACGATCGACGGCGTGCCGTTCAGCACGTCGGCGACGAAGCGCGTGGCAATGGCGAGCGCGCTGCCGCGGTATTCGGTGGCGTAGAGGCCCGCGGCGATCCCCACCGGCACTCCGACCAGCGACGCGACGCCGACGATGGTGAGGGTGCCCAGGATCGCGTGGGCCACGCCGCCGCCGGTCTCTCCCACCGGCGCCGCGCGGTGGAGGAAGAAGTCGACCGACAGCGAACTCGCGCCCTTCGCGACGAGCGAGGCGAGGATGAGCACCAGCGGCAGCACCGCGACCAGCACGGCCGCGGCCATCACGCCGACCATGAGGTTCGACTTGGCGCGTCGCCAGGTCCGGGCGGCGCTCATGACGCGACCTGGGCGCGCGAGACGCGCCAGATCAGGAGGCGCGCACACGCGTTCACCGTCACGGTCACCGCGAAGAGCAGGAGGGCCATGTAGATCAGCGCCGACTCGTGGAGCGGACCGCCGGCGGCGTCGGCGAACTCATTCGCGATCACGGCCGCCATCGAGTAGCCGGGCGCGAAGAGGGACGCCGGCACCTCGTGCCGGTTGCCGATGAGCATCGTGACGGCCATCGTCTCGCCGAGTGCGCGCCCGAGCCCGAGGATGATCGCGCCGATGATGCCCGACTTCGCGTACGGCACGATGACGGTACTCACCGCCTCCCAGCGCGTCGCGCCGAGCGCGAGCGCCGCCTCGCGCTGGCCGTTCGGCACCGCCAGCAGCACCTCGCGCGAGACCGACATGATGAACGGCACGATCATCACGGTGAGGATCGCGGCCGCCGAGAGCACCGAGGGGCCGTAGATCGCGCCGCCGAAGAACGGGAGCCAGCCGAGCCAGGACTGCAGCGCCGGATAGACCCAGGTGGTGAGGAAGGGGACGAGGACGAAGATCCCCCAGAGCCCGTAGACGACCGACGGGATCGCGGCGAGCAGCTCGATGACGGTCGCGATCGGACGGCGGATGCGCCCAGGCGCGAACTCGGTGAGATAGATCGCGACCCCGAGGGCGAGGGGCACGGCGAACGCGAGCGCGAGCAGCGACGTCAGCAGCGTGCCGACGATCGCCGGCCACGCGCCGAACCGTCCAGCCACCGGATCCCACGTCGAGCCGGTGATGAAGGCCGCGCCGAAGGTCCGGGCGGCCGGCATCGCCCCGCGTCCGAGCTCCACCACGAGCGCGATCAGGAGCGCGGGGATGCTGCTCGCGGCGACCAGGAGGACCCAGCGAAAGACCGTGTCCCCCTTCGATGTCCCCGCGAGCGGGTGCTTCTCGGACGACTGGCTCAGGGCAGCACCGCTCCCGCGCCCTTGAGGGTGCCGATCCGCGCCGTGACACGCTCCGCCACCGACGCCGGCAGCGGCGCGTAATGCAGTTCCTTCGCCATCGCCGCCGCCTCGGGCCCGGTCATCCAGGTGAGGAAGCTCTTGATCGCGCGCGCCTTGTCCGCGTCCGGCAGGTCCGGGTTGATCAGCAGCCAGGTGAACGACGACACCGGATAGGAGCCGGCGCCCGGCGCGTCGACGATCGAGACGCGGAAGTCGGTGTCCTCGGGGAGCGACACGCCCGCGCCCGCGGCGGTGACGCTCTCCAGCGTCGGCGCGACGAACTCGCCGTTGCGGTTCTGGATCATCCCCACCGGCAGGTCGTTCGAGATCGCGTAGATCATCTCGACGTAGCCGATGGTGCCCTCGACCTGCTTGATCTGCTGTGTCACACCCTCATTGCCCTTGCCGCCGAGCCCGACGGGCCAGTTCACCGACTTGCCCTTGCCGACCTTCTCACGCCACTCGGCGCTCACGGTGCTGAGGTAGTCGGTCCAGATGTACGTCGTGCCCGAGCCGTCCGACCGGTGGACGACGAGGATGTCCTTGTTCGGGAGCGCGACACCGGGGTTGAGCGCGACGAGACGCGGATCGTTCCACTTCTTGATCTTGCCGAGGAAGATGTCGGCGACGGCCGCCGCGTCGAACTTGAGCTGGGTCGTGCCGAGCGAGGGGAGGTTCCAGGTGAGCGCGTCGGCGCCGAGCACGGTCGGCAGGTGCACCACCTTGCCGCCGATCGCCGCGATCTCCTGATCGGACATCGGGCCGTCGGTCGCCCCGAAGTCGACGGTGCCCTCGGAGAACTGCTTGACGCCGGCGCCGGAGCCGAGCGACTGATAGTTCACCTGGTTCTGCGTCGCCTTGTAGTAGGCGTCGAACCACTTCGAGTAGATCGGATAGGGGAAGGTCGCGCCGGCGCCGGTGAGCATCACCGGCTTGGCCTCGCCGCCGCAGGCGGCGAGGGTCGCGAGGACGACGGTGGAGGCGAGCGCCCGGAAGGCGGCGCGGGAGGGGAGCGAGGTCATCGGGGGTCCTTGGTGGGATGGGCGCGGAGCCCGGTTCAGAACTTGATCTCGGCGTGCAGGAACAGATTGTGGTTCGCGGCCTCGAAGGTGTTGTTCGCCGGGCCGTGCTCGACGTTCACGATGTCGGCATCGAAGAGCACCCGGAGGTTCTTCGCGACCTGATACGAGACGCCGCCGATCCAGCGGGTCTGGCGGCTCGCGGTGAGGGCCGCCGCGGCGGGCGAGCGGTCGGTGTCCGGGTCCCACACGTCGACGCGGGCGATGAAGCCGATCCGCGAGTTCGGCCGCTGGAACGTGCCGAACAGGCTCAGCTCGCTGCCGTGCGTCCGCGCCGAGGCCGCCGTGGAGTCGGTCGTGGTGCCCAACTCGGCCGCGACGAGCGTCGCGGAGGTCTGGTACGAGAGCAGCCCCGCCGTGCGCTGGCGGACGGCGCCCCCGTTCGCGTGGCCGGCGAGCACGAAGCCCGTGAGCCGCAGGCCGCCGGTCTTCGACGCATTGTCCGTCCGGTGCAGGCGGACCGAGACCCGCGCCTCGAGGTCCTTCCGGTTGTCGCCCGGCGCGCCGGAGTAGGTCTCGCCGTTGAAGAGACCGACGTCCATGTTCACGCCCTGTTCCCGCCAGGCGCCTTCGACCGCGAGCCCGAAGTCAGAGGAGGAGAGATAGCGCTCGCGGTCGAGCGCCACGGTCCCCTGCATCCGGTAGCCCCAGAGGTCCTCGGCGTAGCCGACGTAGGGCGTGTTCTGTTCGCCCAGCTTGTAGGTGAGCTTCGAGCCGGCAGGCGTCCACGCCACGTAGGCGTACTTGAGGCGGATCGACTGCTGGTTGCTGGCGGCCCGGCGGCCATCGACGTCGATGGTGACGCGGGTGGAGACCCCCCCGTCGGAGCGGCTCCGCACGTTCAGGTACGCGCGCTCGACGTCGAAGTTGTTCTCGCGGGCCGCCGGCGTGTAGCTCGTGTCGCGCACGAGGCCGTACCGCGCACTGGCGTAGATGACGCCGTCGAACGTGGTCTGCGCGCCGATGGTCGACGCGCCGAGACTGAGGAACAGGACCCCTCCGGCGACCGCGCCAAGGACCTGACGGTTGGGAACGACTCGAGACATGCTGGGCTCCGGGTTCGTCTTGGCACGACACCCGGCGGCCCTCAGGCCGTCCAAGCTCGATGTCGTGTGTCAAGAAACGTCTCGGGCCCGTGTCACGGATCTGTCACGGCGAGGTCACGGAGCCAGACCAAGTGTAACGGCGGCCGGAGGATGGCCGGTCGTCCGGGCCGCCCGACGTCGGCTAGGCCGCGACGACGGTGCCGTCGGGGGCGACGACCTCGACCGGCATGCCGGTGAGCTCGGAGAGGAGCCCCGCCTTGCGGGCCGCGCCCCACAGCTCGAGCCGCATCGGGTCGTTCGCGCGATGCGGCGTCGGCGTGAGGCGGATGGCGCGCTCGAGCCAGCGCACCTTGATCCGGTCGACCGCGCTCGCGTGGCCGCGGTCGAACCCGTCGGCGATGCGGAGCAGGGCGGCGAGCCGACGTACCGTCTCCCGGCTGTCGCGGTCGAGCTCCCACCAGGCCTCGTGCTTCCGCTTCGGCGTGCCGCCGCGGTGATAGCGCGCGACGTGCGCGATCACGATCTGCTCCTCGGGCGGGATGCCGAGCAGGTCGGCGTGCGAGATGAGGTGGAACGAGTGCTTGTGGTGCTGCTCGTAGTTGATGTGGTAGCCCACGTCATGGAGCAGGGCCGCGTCGGCCAGGGTCTGCCGCGCCGACGGCTCGCAGCCCAGGCGCGCGCCGAGCGCGTCGAAGAGCTGCAGCGCGAGGTCGGTCACCTGACGCGAATGCGGCGCCTCGAAGTGGCAGCGCTCGGCGAAGGCGAGGACCGACTTCGCGCGCGCCTGTCCAGGGTCCGCGATCACGGGCATCACCCGCGCGCTCTCGAGCAGCAGGCCCTCGCGGATGCCGAAGCCCGATGCCGAGAGTTCGCGCGGCTCGATCCGCGCGAGCACTTCCGCGGCGACCGCCAGTCCGGCGACGATGATGTCGGCGCGGCCGGGGTTGAGGCCCGGCACCTGGAGCCGTTCCTCGACGGTCATCGAGGCGAGGTGCTCGAGGATGTGCTCGACATCCTGGCGGGGGATGCGCGTGCCGTGCACGCTGCGGACCTTGATCCCCTGCCGCGCGAGGTACATCCCGGCGAGGTTCGTGAAGGTGCCCCCCGAGCCGATCACCTCGGCGCCACGCCAGTCGCGCACTGGCAGCACCTTCTTGATCGCGGCGCGCACGACCTTCCGCAGCTTCCGGATCCCCTTGCCGGGCGCGCGGCCCTCCAGGAACTCCTCGGTCATGCGGATCGCGCCGAACGGGAAGGTGATCAGGCGCTCGACCAGTCCCTCGGCGGCGAGGGCGAGCTCGAGCGAGCCGCCGCCGATGTCCATCACCACCGAACGGCCGGCGCCGAGCTCGAAGTGCGCGAGGGCGGACCGGAAGGCGAGCCGGGCCTCCTCCTCGCCGATCAGCACGCGCGGCTTCAGGCCGGTCTCCTTGCGCACGCGCGTCAGGAAGGTCGCACCGTTGCTCGCGTCGCGGACGGCGCTCGTCGCGACGACCTCGATGCGCTTGCACCCCTGCTGCCGGGCGAGGGTCGCCATGCGGGCGAGCGCCTCGACCGCCTCGTCCATGTGCGTCTCGTCGAGCTGGCCGCTCGCGCCGAGGCCGGAGCCGAGGCGCGGGGCGGCCTTCATCTCGTCGATGATGCGGATCTCGCCGTCGGGGAAGACGTCGGCGACGATCTGTCGGATGGAGTTCGAACCGATGTCGATCGCCGCGATGCGGAGATCGCGGTCGTCACGGGTGGCGCGGTACGGTCCGTCCTGGGCGCGCAGGGCCATCAGGTGGGCGGGGCGTCGGAGAGGGGCACTGTCCGGGAACGATCGCGTCGAGCTTGTCGAGCTGCCGCCGGACCTGCGCGGGCGGCAACGGAACATAGCCCATCTCGTCCGCGGAGCGCGCCCCCTCGCGCAGCGCCCAGCGCGCGAAGGCGATGAAGTGTCCGCTGCGCCGGGGGTCGCCGAGCGCCTCGTCGACGACGAGCCGGGTGACCGCGGCGACCGGGTAGGCGCCGGGGTCCCAGGCGCCGATGAGCCCGTGTCCCGTGACCGCGTCAGGGTCGGCGAGGAGCTCGTCGGCGGCGCGCGCGACCGAGGCGGCGTCGGGACGCATGAACGCGCCGCTCGCGTTGCGCAGGGCGGCGGTGGCCAGGCGCGACTGCCGCGCGTACGCGAGCTCGACGATGCCGATCGCGCCCTCGCGCGCGCGCACGGCGGCGGCGATGCCCTCGTTCCCGGCGACCTGCTCGCCGACCGGCCATCGCGTGACGGAGTCGCGCTGCGCCGCCCGCCAGGCCGCCGTGGTGGCGAGGTACTCGGCGAACACCTCGCTCGTGCCGCTCGTGCGCTCGCGCACGTACACGGTGATCGGCAAGTCGGGCAGCGCGAGAGTGGGATTGAGGGCGCGCAGCGCGGGGTCGTCCCAGCGCGTGATGCGACCCAGGTGGATCCCCGCGAGCGTTGGCGCGTCGAGACGGACCGCGCTCGCGATCCGCGGGAGGTTCGTCACGACCGTGATCGCGCCGATCACCGTGGGCAGTGCGAGCGGCCCGCAGGTCGCACGGGCGAGTTCGCTCGGCCGGAGCGGCCGGTCGGTGGCGCCGAAGTCCGCCTCGCCGTCGAGCAGCAGCCGCAGTCCCTCGCCCGAGCCCACCGAGAAGTAGTTGATCCGGACGCCGGTGGCGTCCTTGTACTCGGCGAACCAGCGGCGATACAGCGGATACGGGAAGGTAGCCCCCGCGCCGACGAGGTCGATCCCGCCGCTCGGCGCGGGGCTGGCCGGCGCACGCGTGCGGATCCACTCGACGCCGGCGGCGAAGCCGGCGAGGACGCCGAGCCAGAGCAACGCGGCCGCGCGCAGCCAGGTGAGGGACCGCGTCGCCCGCATCCGTGTCCGGTCAGAGGTCGTTGGCGTACGACAGGAACTTGAAGCGCCCGTCGCGCTCGAGCACGGCCCCGAAGAGCTGCATCTCGCGGGCGGAGGAGTCGGGTACGCTGAACGTGACGCGGCAGCCGCGATGGACGCGGTTCACACCTTCGGCGACGGCGCTGTCCGGGCAGGCGATCGTCGAGACCCGGAGCCGGCGTGCGCCATAGCGCGCGAAGAGCCGCCCGATCCCCTTCTCGCTCGCACCGATCGTGGTCAGCCAGACGAGCTCGGGGCCGAGTTCGTACGGCGGATGCGTGAACTTCGTCTCGGGATAGTAGAGCCAGGCGAACTCGCTGCGCGTCAGGATCAGCGCGCGTGCCGTGGCGGTGTCATTGCGTTCGACGGCGATGAGCAGTCGGCGGGCGAGCCGGTTGATCGACGACTCGCCCCCCGCGAGCATGCGCGGTGTGTCGGGGAGCGTCGCGCGGAACCGGTCGAGGAGGACGGGGATCGGCAGCGCCGAGTCCACGACGCCAGCCGGCGCCGCGCCGGCCTGCTGCTCCTCGGCCGCGTCCCGCGCGCCGCACGCGGCGGCGGCGCCGGCGAGGAGGAGAACGAGGACGGAGTGGAAGGAACGCATCGGGGCGAGGGGAGCGATGGACGCGAGAAGGGCCGGCTCCCGGTGACCGGGACCCGGCCCCTCTCGGGAATCTACGCGGTCAGTTCTTCGCGTAGTTGGTCCAGCCGAGCCACCACTTGGTGCCGCCGGGCGCGGCGGCGCCGCGGTAGGCGGTGCCGGTCACGAAGGTGCCGGCGGCGGCGGCGAGGTTGCCGCTGAAGGTCTGGAGGCCGCCCGTCGCGATGGGCGACGCGGCTGCCGGCGCCCAGTCGACGGAGTTCACGTTCGCGAGCGGGAGCGACATCGAGGTGAAGAGGCTCGTCGTCGTCGCGGCACCGTCGCGGACGATGCTGCGCGCCACCGAGTCGGTGAGGACGAAGCCACCCGACGCCGCCGTGAAGATCGACGGACTCTCGGCGACGAAGACGTTGCGGATGTCGAAGATGCCGTCGTTGAGGCGGACCTTCGTGGTGGTCGAGTCGCGGAGGCCGAACGCGCCCTTGGGCCAGCGGGCGAGCACGCCGTTCACGTAGTAGCCGCCCGTGCCGCGGCGCAGGATCGCGCCGAAGCCGCCGTTGGTCGCGTCGATGTCCGTACCGGCGCCAGGGCCGACGAGCGTGAAGTTCGCCACGACCGGCGTGGTGTACGGCGTGGAGTTCTGGCCCGTGGTGCAGCCGGTGCCGTTGCAGCCGTCGTTCTCGATGCCCTGCGGGTCGGCCGAGGCGTTGCCGGCACCGGGGCGCACGACCGGCTTGCTGCTCTGGTAGGCGATCAGGAACTGCAGGCGGCCCTGATAGCCTTCACTCATGTCGAAGTGGTCGTCGCCCGCCTCGTACGAGACGAGGTACTTGCCGTCGACCGCGCCGCCGAAGAACTCGAACGAGTCGTCCAGGCCGTACAGCGCCTCGAGGTACTCGAGCGTGGTGCCGCTGCCGACGGCGGCGAAGGTGAAGCTGTTCAACTCGGCGTCGGTCGCGGTCGCGTAGCCGGCGAACTCCACGCGGACGTACTTGAGCGTGCCGCTGTTGTCCGCGTTGTTGTTGCCGCCGGAATACTCCTGCGACGGGTTCGAGGCGCCGGTGCCGGTGCCCTCGAGGATGACGGGTGCGGCGCGGTTGATGATGCCGTTGCCGATGACGATCAGGCCGCCCCAGTCGCCGGCCTGCCGGAGGCCAGCGGCGCGTTCAGACGTGAACACGATCGGCTGGGCGGCGGTGCCGATCGCCTGGATCCGCGCGCCGCGCGTGATGAACAGCGAGGACCCGACGATGTCGAAGTCGCCGAGGATCGTGGTGCCCGGCTCGATCGTGAGCGTCGCGCCGTTCGTGACCTGGATGAAGCCGGAGATCGTGTAGGTCGTGTCGCTGTACAGCGTGCGGTTGGCGGTGATGTTCGTGGAGATCACGGCCTCGCCGACGGGTCCGCCGTTGCCGCCGGTGGTGTCGTCGTTGTTGCAGGCCGCGAGGGCGAAGGTCGCCAGCGCGGCGATGGCGATGCGTCCGGGGGTGCGGAGCATGTGGAGTCCGTAGGGTCGATGGTGCGTGAGTGGAGCGGGCGCGCGGTCACGCGTCCCGGATGAACGAGAACGCCGCCGTGTCTACACACGGCGGCGTTCTCGTCACGGCTCGGTCACGCCCGGCGGGGCGTCCCGTCAGTCGGTCACGGGCGCCAGCTGAGGCCGATCGTGTAGCCGCGACCGAGACGATAGCTCTCGCGCACGATCGGGCCCTGCGTCCACCGGTACGGCGCGTCGAGCAGGTTGCGCGCATCGATGCGCGCCGAGAGGACTTCGGTGACCGGGAAGCGGATCGACAGGTCCACGACGTGCCGCTCCTGCTCCTTGACGTCGGGGAGCGGGACCTCGCCAGCCTCGGTGATGCGCGCGCCCACGACGTTGTACAGCAGCGTGGCGCTCGAGGCGCCCGAGTTGCTCGTCCAGGTCAGCCCGGTATTCAACATGTACGGCGCCTGACCGACCATCGCGCGCTTGTCGTTCGTCACCGCGATCGACTCGCCAGAGAGACGGATCGAGCTGGTCATCACGGTCGCGTTCGCCGAGACCGAGAGGTTCGCCAGCGCGTCGGAGAGGAGGTCGAGCGACTTCCGCCCTTCGAGCTCGACACCGTAGTTGTCGGCGCCGGCGGCGTTCACGAAGGTGATGATGCGGGTGCCCGAGGAGCCGCGGTAGACGCGCTCGATGGGGTCGGTGAATCGCTTCGCGAAGACGGCGACGCTCAGCACCTCGCCGGCGCCCGGGTACCACTCCCAGCGCAGGTCGTAGTTCTGGATCAGCGCGCGCTTGAGGTCCGGGTTGCCGAGCACGTTGTCGAACCCCATCACCTCGCGGTACTGGATGGGCGCGAGCTCGCGGTACTCGGGGCGCGAGACGGTCTGCGACGCCGAGAGGCGGAGGTTCATCGACTCGGTCGGGCGGAAGGTCACCGCGATGGCCGGGAGGACGTCGGTGAAGACCGGGTTGGTCGACGTGAGGGAGCCGATCGTGGGCTGCGCCTTCACGAGGATGTCCGAGTATTCGACTCGCGCGCCGGTGACGAGCTGCCAGCGGGGGCCGAACTCCTTCTCGATCATGCCGAATCCGGCGACGAGGTAGTCGCTCGCCGAGTAGCTGCCGCCGACGCCGATCGGCGTGACGCGCCAGACGCTGTCGCTCACGCCGGTGTAGCGGCCGTCGAACAAGGTCTCCGCGGCGAGCTCGCGCTCGGCCTGCGTGAGGCCTGAGGCGTTGATGCTGTAGTTCGCGCTGAAGGCGTCGCGCGAGGCGTGGCGGCCGAGACCGCCGACCTTCACCGCGAGCGTCCGCCCCGCCTCGCCGAACTGCAGGCGGTAGTGGCCGCGCGCCTCCCACGCGTCCTCGGTGAGCTCGCTGAAGGAGCGCACCGCGGCCTCGTTCGACGACGAGAACCACTGCGGCGCCATCGGCTGGCCCGTGTTCGGGTCGGTGAAGGTCGCCTGCACGAACTCGGAGCGGTCCGGCTCGGCGCGACTGACCCCGGAGGCGGTGAGCGCGACCTCGAGCTTCTGTCGCCCAGTCAGGTCGGACTGCAGGAGCAGCTGCGACGAGTAGACCGAGCGCTCGACGTACTTCTGGCGCCGGATCCGGAACGGCACGCCGACGTTCTCCGAGACGCCGCTCTCGTCGCGGGCCTCGGAGTCCATCGTCCGGTTGTACGTGTTGTTGAGCGCGACGCGGGTGCGCGGGCCGAGCAGCGTGCTGAGGTTCGCGAGGCCGCCCCACAGGACGCTCGACTTGCCGCTCGAGCCGGTGAAGCGGTCGACTTCGGAAGGCTCGGCGCCGGTCTGCGCCAGCGCCTGCGCGCGCACCTGGTCGAGCTTCGCCTCCTGCGTGTACGAATACGTGCCGGAGACGAGGTAGCCGATGCGCTGGCCGAAGACCGGGTCATTGCCGCCCACCGACACCGACGTCGAGCCGTTGAGGATCCCTTCCTGCATCGCCGGCGTCCACGAGTTGCGGAAATCGCCGACCATCCGGTTGTAGTCCTGCTGGCTCGGGAGCGAGGTCGCGAAGTTGCCGAAGCGCTGCACGAATCCCGGGAGCGCCCGGTTGGTGGCGCCGGCCGCCAGGAGGTCGCCGCCGACGAGCGCCGGCATCAGGACACGCCGGCCGAGGACGGCGTCGGAGCCGCCGGTGCTGGTGCTGATGGCCCAGGTACGGCGGGCCGGGAACTCACGGGTCTGGATGTCCACCGTCGCACCGGAGAAGTCACCCGGCTGGTCGGGGGTGAAGGTCTTCACGGTGGTGATCGTCTGCAGCAACCCCGTGGGGAAGAGGTCGAGCGGGACGACCTTCTTCTCGGGTTCGGGGCTCGGGATGCGCGCGCCGTTGAGCGACGTCTGCGTGTACCGGTCGCCCAGACCGCGGACGAACACGTACTTGCCGTCCTGTACGCTCACGCCGGCGACGCGGCCGACCGCCTGCGCGGCGTCGCCGTCGGGGCTCTT
>CAZIDS010000057.1:11779-12840 GCA_964537945.1 uncultured Gemmatimonas sp.
GTGACCGTGCCGGCCGGCACCGCGTTGATCGTGAAGCGGCCGTCCACGCCGGACATGGCGCCCAACGGCGTGCCGACGACCTGGATGGCGACGTCGGAGAGGCCGCTGCCGTTGCCGGCGTCGATGATCCGCCCGACGATGCGGCCGGTCGAGGGTGCCTGCGCGCCGATGACCTGCGACGCTGCGAGGCAGAGGAGAAGGAGTGCGGCGAGCTTGGATACGGGGCGCATGGGCGTCTCGTGGATTGATGTCGTCAGGTCCGCCATCCTCGGCGGGACGCATCAAAGCTCGGACGACCCGGTATCCGGCCATGCACGGGGCGGCAACGAACGTGTAACGGGGCCTGCAACGACCGAGGTCGCCGTGGACCCTGCCCGCGCGACCCCTATCCCGTCGTCGGTCTGCGATCCGGGAAGAGCGCCGTGATGGTTGTGCCGGCGCCGAGCTCGCTCTCGGCGCGCACGCGACCGCCGTGCGCCTCGACCAGGTGCTTCACGATCGCGAGCCCGAGGCCGGTGCCGCCCTGTTCGCGCGACCGGCCGGGGTCCACGCGATAGAAGCGCTCGAAGATGCGAGGCAGGTGCTCCGGCGCGATGCCGATGCCGGTGTCGCGCACGCCGATGATCACGCCCCGCGTGGTGCGCTGGGAGAAGACGGTGACCGTGCCGGCCGCCGTGTGCCGCACGGCGTTGTCGACGAGGTTGCCCAGCACCTGCCGCAGCGCGGTCGCGTCGGCACTGACCATGGTCGCTTCGGGCGCGATCTCGGTGACCAGCGCAAGTCCCTTCGCCGCCGCGGCGTCGCGCGAGGCGGCGAGCACGTCGGCCACGACGCTCGCGATGAGGATCTCGTCCGGGTTCGGCACCCAGCCTCCCGACTCGATGCGCGAGAGGTCGAGCAGGTCGTCGACGATCCGCTGCATCCGGTGCGTGTTGCCCAGGATGCGCTCGGCGAACGAGCGCCGCGTCTCGAAGGGCAGGTCTTCGGCCTCGAGCGTCTCGGCGAATCCGCCGATGATGGTGAGCGGCGTCCGCAGCTCGTGCGAGGCGTCGGCGACGAAC
>CAZIDS010000058.1:0-12815 GCA_964537945.1 uncultured Gemmatimonas sp.
TCGAAGTACGCCGCGCGGTACTTCGCGCCGTCGGGGTCGTCCCAGAACGCGACCGGCATCGATGGGAACGGTCGCGTGCAGACGAGCTCGCCGGAAGCGCCGCGCACCGGCCGGCCCGCCTCGTCCCACACCTCGACGGCCATGCCGAGCCCGAGGCACTGCAGCTCACCGCGCCAGACGGGGAGCAGCGGGTTGCCGAGCGCGAAGCAGGAGATCAGGTCCGTGCCGCCGGAGATGCTCGCGAGGTGCACGCCGGGCCGCACGTCGCGATACACGTAGTCATACTGATGCTCGGCCAGCGGACTGCCGGTGGAGCAGATCATCCGCAGCCGCGCGAGGTCGTGCGTGCGCGCGGGCGCGAGGCCGAGCTTCTCCGACATCGCGAGGAACTTCGCGCTCGTGCCGAAGACGGTGACGCCTTCCTGCGCCGCGAGGTCCCAGAGCACCGCCGGCTGCGCGTCGGGGAGCGGCGCGCCGTCGTAGAGCACGATCGTCGCCGACGTCGCCATCGCGGTGAGGAGCCAGTTCCACATCATCCACCCGCAGGTGGTGAAGTAGAAGAGCACCTCGCCGGCGCCGAGGTCGCAGTGGAGCCGGTGCTCCTTCAGGTGCTGCAGCAGCGTGCCGCCCTGGCCGTGCACCATGCACTTCGGGAGGCCGGTCGTCCCCGAGCTGTACATGATGTAGAGCGGATGGTCGAACGGGAGCCGCGCGAACCGCTCGGGTGCGGCGGCCCCGCGCGCGAGGAAGTCGTCCCACCCGACGGCCTGCGGCAGCGCGCGCGCGGTCGCGGCGCGCCCCTCGTCGTCACCGGCGAACGGGACGACGACGAGCTGCTCGACGCTCGGCAGCGCCGCGACGATCTCCGCGGTGCGCGCGACGCAGTCGATGCGCTTGCCCGCGTAGCGATAGCCGTCGGCGGCGATCAGCACCTTCGGTGCGACCTGCCCGAAGCGGTCGAGCACGCCGCCGGCGCCGAAGTCGGGCGAGCAGCTCGACCAGACGGCGCCGACGCTCGACGCGGCGAGCGCGCCGATCACCGCCTCGGGGATGTTCGGCAGGAACCCGACGACGCGGTCGCCGGGCGCGACGCCGGCGGCGCGGAGCGCGCCGGCGCCGCGGCGCGCGGCGTCGCGCAGCTCGGCGAAGGTGAGCGCGCGGCGCCCGCCCGTCTCGTCGCGCGCGACGATCGCGCACGCGCCGTCGGCGCGGCGCAGCACCTGCTCGGCGAAGTTGAGCCGCGCGCCCTCGAACCAGCGCGGCCCGCCGTCGCGGCCGGGCGGACGCATCGACTCGCCGCCGGTGAGCACGCGCGTCCACGACCCGTCATGCGTGATCGCCTCGCTCACCCAGAGCTGGTTCCAGAACGTCTCGCGCTCGCGCACCGACCACGCATGCCACTCGGCGTACGGCGCATCGGCTGCCGGCGCGCCGGGCACGTTCGCGGCGAGCGACGCGAAGAAGCGTCCCATGCGCGTCGTCGCGCGCGCGTCGGCGGGCGGCGACCAGAGCGGAGCGTCGGCGGTCATCGGCGCGAATTATAGCGGGCGTGCGCCGGCGCCGATGCGCGGGAAACGCCCGGTTCCGGTTGTCAAGAGCATGAAGCCGACATGTGCAGTTTCGTGCGCTCGCGCACGCCGCGCGTGCACGGTATGCTCCGGCCATGACCGCCCGCCGCATCCTCCACGCCGACGCCGACGCCTTCTTCGTGTCGGTGGCCCGGATGGCGGATCCCGAGGGCGCCGGCAAGGCGACGCTGCTCATCGTCGGGGGCCGGCCCGGCTCGCGCGGCGTGGTCTGCTCCGCCTCGTGGGAGACGCGCGCGTTCGGCGTGCGCTCGGCGATGCCGATCGCGCAGGCGCTGCGCCTCTGCCCCGACGCGATGTGCGTCCCGGTGCCGCGGCAGGCGTGCGGCGCGACGTCGAAGGCGATCGCCGCCGTGCTCACGAAGTTCACGCCGGTGGTCGAGGGCGCGAGCATCGACGAGTGGTACCTCGACCTCACCGGGACCGAGGCGCTCTACCACGACGAGCCGCTCGAGGCGACGGCGCGCCGCATCCGCGACGCGGTCCACAAGGCGACGGGGATGTGGCTCTCGATCGGCGGTGGGTCGTCGAAGCTCGTCGCGAAGCTCGCCGCCGAGCGCGCGAAGCCACGGCCCGGCACCGGCGCGACCGGTGTGCGGATCGTCGCGGAGGGCGCCGAGGGGGAGTTCATGCGCGAGTTCGCGCTGGCCGAGCTGCCGGGGATCGGGCCCAAGCTGCAGGCGAAGCTCGGCGCGCTGGGACTCGTCAAGGTGGACGACGTGCTGCCGCACGAGCGCGCGACGCTCGCGCGCTGGCTCGGCCGGCGGCCGGCGGAGTGGCTCTGGGCGCGCGTGCGCGGGATCCACGCGACGCCGGTGGAGGCGCGCGCGAGCGCGAAGCAGATCTCGCACGAGACGACCTTCTCGCGCGACGTGAAGGAGACGCCGCAGATCGCGTCGATCCTGCGCGGGCTCGCGGCGAAGACCGCGGCCGACATGCGCGGCGACAAGCTCGCGGCGCGCACGGTGACGGTGAAGCTGAAGGACGCCGACTTCACGACGCGGCTGGCGAGCCGCACGCTGCGCGATCCGCTCGAGAGCGACCGCGCGATCGCCGACGTGGCGGTGGCGCTGCTCGGGAAGCTGCGCGACGCGCGGCTCTACCCGGCGCGGCTCGTGGGCGTGGCGCTGGGCAACCTCGTGCCGGCGCGGGACGCCGAGCAGCTGGCGCTCTTCGCGCCCGGCGGCGCGGTCGTCGAGCGCACCCAGGACCGCGCGGTCTCGCGCGCGGTGGACCGGGTGCGCGAGCGGTTCGGGTCGGAGGCGATCCGAACAGGCGCGGGCCACCGCGCGTAGCCAACGCGGGTGCGGACCGGGCGTGGCGGCAGCACGGCCCGGCTCCCATCTTCAGGGCCTTGGTGTCGCCCCCACCGACGCACCAGCAGTCCGTTCTCCAACCCCATCCTCCAGATGAAGCCCACACGTCCGCTCCTCATCGCGGCGGGTATCGCGTCGCTGGCACTCGCGTGCCAGCCGGCCGCGGCGCCGCCGAGCACGTCGCCCGCCCCGGCGACCCCGCCCGCCGGCACGCCGCCCGCGGCGGCGAATCCCGCGCCGGGCGGCGGCGCGCCCGGTCAGCCCGGCGGCGGCGCCCCGGCCGGCGGTGCACAGCAGCCCGGTGCCGGCGGTCAGGCACCCGGCGGCGCGCCCGGCGGTGCGGCCCCCGGCGCCGACCCTGCCCCGCGCCCGTACGCGCAGGTGATCCGGGGCGACGTGAAGACCAAGAGCGGGCTGTTCAAGACGCACATGATCGGCAACACGCTCTACTTCGAGATCCCGGCGGCCGAGCTGAACAAGGACATGCTCCTCGTCACGCAGATCGCGAAGAACAACGAGGGCGACGGCTACGGCGGCGAGCCGATCGACACGCGCGTGGTGCGCTGGGAGCGCCGCGGCAACCGCGTGCTCTATCGCAACGTCTCGTTCGCGATCGTCTCCGACCCGTCGGTGCCGATCGCGCAGGCGGTGGAGAACTCGAACTTCGACGCGATCTTCGCCGTCTTCCCGGTCGCCGCCTACGGCCCCGACTCGGCGCCGGTGATCGACGTGACGCGCATCTACACGTCGCCGCCGAACGAGGTCTCGCCGATCCAGGCGATCCGCGGCCAGATCGACGCGACGCGCAGCTTCATGGAGCGCGTGGCGGCGTACCCGACCAACATCGAGGTCGAGGCCGCGATCACGATCAACGCGCAGCCGCAGCCGCAGTCGTTCATCCCGGGGCTTCCGCCGGCCCAGCCGGCGCCGGGCACCCCGACCAGCACCAAGTCGGTCGTCGTGCACTGGTCGATGGTGAAGCTCCCCGAGAACCCGATGATGCCGCGGCTGCGCGACTCGCGCGTCGGCTACTTCTACACCAGCACGATCGACTACAGCCGCCCCGAGCAGCGCGCGCAGCAGCGGAACTTCATCTCGCGCTACCGGCTCGAGAAGCGGGACCCGAATGCCGCGATCTCGGAGCCGGTGAAGAAGATCGTGTATTACATCGACCCGGCGACGCCGGCGTGGCTCGTGCCGTGGGTGAAGGCGGGCGTCGAGGAGTGGAACGTCGCGTTCGAGGCCGCCGGCTTCCGCAACGCGATCGAGGGGCGCGTCGCCCCGAGCAAGCAGGAGGACCCGGACTGGTCGCCGGAGGACGCGCGCTACTCGTCGATCCGCTGGCTGCCGTCGACGATCGAGAACGCGAACGGCCCGAGCGACGTCGACCCGCGCACCGGCGAGATCCTGAACGCCGACGTGAACATGTACCACAACATCATGAACCTGCAGACGTGGTGGTACTGGACGCAGGTCGGGCCGCTCGACCCGCGCGCCGCGCGGCTCCCGCTGCCGGACTCGCTCCAGGGCCGGCTCGTGCAGTTCGTGGTGGCGCACGAGGTGGGCCACACGCTCGGCCTGCCGCACAACCAGTTCGCGTCGAGCACCTACCCGGCCGACTCGGTGCATTCGCGCACCTGGGTCGCGCGGATGGGCCACTCGCCGTCGATCATGGACTACGCCCGCTTCAACTACACGGCGCAGCCCGAGGACAACATCCCGGTCGACCAGCTGATCCCGAAGGTCGGCGTCTATGACCGCTACGCGATCCGCTGGGGCTACGGCGTGATCCCGGGCGCGCGCACGAGCGACGAGGAGCGCCCGGCGCTCGACGCCATCGCGCGCGAGCAGGACGCGACGCCGTGGTTCCGCTACGGCATCCCGGACGACTTCGGCGCGATCCCCTACACCGCGTACAGCGAGGCGGTCGGCGACGCCGACGCGGTGAAGAGCACCGAGCTCGGCCTCCGCAACCTCAAGCGCCTCGTGCCGATGCTGATGAACGCGACGACCCAGAACCTCGAGGACGTCTCGTTCATGAAGGAGGGCTACGGCCGCATCTTCGGGCAGTTCACGAACGAGATGCGCCACGTGGCGACCGTGCCGGGGTCGTCGACCGGCCAGGAGAAGTACGGGTCGCAGCCCGGCCCGCGCTTCACCCCGGTGCCGCGCACGCAGCAGAAGGCCGCGGTGGCGTTCATCCAGGCGAACCTCTTCACGACGCCGACCTGGCTGATCCCGCAGGACGTCCTGCGCCGCCTCGAGCCCGATGGCGCGGTGTCGCGCATCAACATCACCCAGCGCGGCATCCTCGGGACGCTGATGGCCGACGAGCGGATGGCGCGCCTCGTCGAGTACGAGGCGTCGGGGATGGCGAATCCGTACACGCTGCCGGAGTACCTCGGCGACATCCGCTCGGGGATCTGGAGCGAGCTCGGCGCCGGCTCGGTGCGCGTGGACGCGTATCGCCGCGGCCTGCAGCGCATCTACCTCGAAGCCGTCGCGGCGAAGCTGAACGCGCCGCCGGCCAGCACGCCGCGCATCTCGTCGTCGGCGCAGACGGGCCAGCTGTACACGTCGGCGCCCCGCCCGAGCACGGACGTGAAGGCGCTGCTCCGCCAGGAGCTCCGGACCCTCGACGGCCAGCTTGCGGCCGCGGCAGGGAAGGCGGCGGATGCGGTGACCCGCGCGCACATCGCGGATGCGCGGTTCCAGATCAAGCAGCTGCTGGAGCCGACGTGTGTCTTGGGTTGTGAGATGGGAGAGGTGAGATGACAGAGACGGCCCGGCACGGAGGTTCGGTGCCGGGCCTTCTCACTTGCGGCGGTACGCGGGGCGGTTCAGCGCACCCGCACGAACTCGATCGGCGTCCCCTGCGGCCCGAACTTGATGATCCGGTGCGCCGGTGCCTTCTCGATCCAGTAGGTCCCGGGCTGCTCGCCGCCCGTGCTCGAGACCTTGTACGTCTCCACCGCGCCCATCGGCACCGTGATGGTCTCCTCGCCGACCACCTGGTAGGTGAACGTCGCGACGGTCCCCTTGCCCGAGAGCAGCACCGACGCCTGGAGCTTCGCGCCCGGCGCCCACTTGAAGTACGGGAGCAGCGCCTGCACCGCGTTGTCGTCGATCGTGCCCGGCGGCACGGCGACGCCGTCGAACTTCACCGGCGTCATCCCCTGCTGCCCGGGCGTCATCCCCTCGCCGCTCGCCGCCCCGTCCGCATAGCGCACGGCGATGCGGATGTCCTGCCCCTGGAACTTCCCCGACTGCTCGGTCGAGCGCATCGCGAGGTCCGTCGCCGCGAAGCGCACTTCGGTCGTCTGCGAGATGATCGTCGCGAGCTGCGAGCGCTCCCGGTAGACCCACGCGTCCCCTTCCTGCGCGAGCGACGCGACCTGGTAGCCGAAGGTGTTCCCCTGCACGAGCACCGAGAACGAGTCGCTCGCCGCGGTCATCCGCGCGCGGTCGAGGTCGAGAGCGATGGTGCGCGGGCCGAGTTCGTCCATGCGCACCGGGTTGCCGTCGACGTCGACGATCGACACCGGCGCGATCGCGCGCAGCTTCTCGGCCACCTTCGCCGCGTCGCCCACCACGACGATGAGCGCGCCGTCGGCGCGCATGCCCTGCCGCGCCGCCGCCTGCGCCTGCTCGGCCGTCACCGCCTGCAGCCGCTGGCGATACGTCTGCACGTAGTCGTTCGCGAGCCCGAGCAGCCGCGCGCTCGCCACCTGCGACGCGACGGCCGACGCGGTCTCGATCTGCAGCGGGAAGCGGCCGACGAGCGTCTGCTTCTGCCGCTCGAACTCGTCCGCCGGCAGCGGCGTCGCGCCCATGCGGCGCACCTGCGCGAGCAGCTCGGTGAGCGCCGAGTCGGTCACCTCGGTGCGCACCTCGGCCGTCGCGCTGAAGGAGCCGAGCCCGCGGCGGCGCTCGACGCCGGAGTACGCGCCGTAGGTCCAGCCCTTCTGCTCGCGGAGGATCTCGAAGAGGCGCGAGTCGCTCGCGCCGCCGAGCACCTGGTTGGCGACGGTGAGCGCGTACCCGCGCGAATCGGTCGCCATCCACGTCGTGTTGCCGACGACGAGGTTCGACTGCACCGAGCCGGGCCGGTGGACGAGCACGATCTCGGTGCGCTGCCGCTGCGGCGCCGCGCGCGCGACGGGCACGCCGGCGGAGACGCCACCCCACGCCGCGAAGGCCTCCTCGGCGAGCTGCCGCGCCTCGAGCGTGTCGATCGAGCCGGCGATCACCAGCAGCGCCTGGTTCGGCCGCATGCGCTGGTGATGGAACGTGACGAGATCCTCCCGCGTGATCGCGCGGACGCTGGCCTCGTCGGCGCTGCGGCCGTACGGATGCTCGCCGTAGAGCCCGCGCGCGAAGGCGCGGCCGGCGATGGCGTCGGGCTGCGACTTCGCGAGCGTGAGCGACGAGAGCGTCTGCGTGCGCAGCAGCTCGATCTCGTTGGACGGGAAGGTCGGGCGGAGCGCCGCGTCGGCGATGAGCTCGAACGCGAGGCGCTTGTCGTTCGCGAGGACCGCGGTGTTGATCGTGAGGAAGTCGGCGCCGGCGCTGGCCGAGAGCGAACCGCCGACGCCCTCGATCGTCGCCGAGATCTGGTCGGCGGTGCGGCTCCCGGCGCCCTTGGTGAGGAGGCCGGCGACCATGTCGGCCGTGCCGGCGCGGCCCGCCGCGTCGTAGAACGAGCCGCCCGGCACCGCGAGCGTAAGGGACAGCACCGGCTGCTTCGGGCTCGCGACGACGATGACGCGCATCCCGTTCGCCAGGATCGTCTCGGCGAAGGGCGGGAACTGCGCGGCCTCGAGCGGGAGCGGCGCGGGAGCGGTCGTCGGGAAGGGCGCGGGCTGCTGCGCCCGCGCGACCGCGGGCAGCGCGAGCGCAGGCAGCGCGGCGAGCGCCGCGCGAAGGATCACGGGGCGGCGCATCACTTGCCCTCCGGGACGATCACCAGCGTGAGCGAGTTGTCGGGGCGCAGGTAGTTCGCGGCGACGCGCCGCAGGTCGGCGAGCGTCACCGCCTCGTAGCGCGCGGCGTCGGTGTTCACGGCCTCGGGGGAGCCGAGGTACATCGCGGCGTAGTGCACCGCCTCGGCGGTGGCCATCGCGGTCTGGCGGCCGAAGATCGTCGTCGCGCGGCGCGCGTTCTTCGCCTTCGTGAGCTCCTCGGCCGTGATCCCGTCGGCGGCGACGGCCAGCTGCGCCGCGAGACGGGCACGCAGGGTGTCGGCGTCGATGCCCTGGTTGGCGATGACGAGCGCCCCGAAGATGCCGGCGCCGCGCATCGCGCCGAAGGGGTTGAACAGCGCCTGTGCGGCGATCGCGACCTTTTGCTCGCGGACGAGCGCACGGTTCAGCCGCGAGCTCTCGCCGTTGCCGACGATCGTCGAGAGGAGCTCGAGCGCCGGGAAATCGGCGTGGCTCGGCGGCACCACGCGGTAGGCGGTGAGGACCGCCGGGATGGTCGCGTTGCGGTCGGGGATGCGCTTCACGACCTCGCGGCCGGTGGCGGCCTGGGCGGCGCACTGCACCGGCGGGGTCGCCGCGCCGCGCGGGATCGCGCCGAAGTAGTCGCGCACGAGCTGGCGCGCCTGCGCCGGCCGGAAGTCGCCGGCGATCACGAGGGTCGCGTTGTTGGGCGTGTAGTAGAGGTCGAAGAACGCCTTCACGTCGGCGACCGACGCCGCGTTCAGGTCGTCCATCGAGCCGATGATGGAGTGCGCGTAGGCGAAGCAGCGGTCGCGGTCGAACATCGTCGGCAACGAGTCGACGAAGGCCGCGAAGTAGGGCTGGTTGTCGAAGCGCAGCCGCCGCTCCTCCTTCACCGCCTCCTGCTGGTTGCGCAGGTTCTCGGCCGTGACGGCGAGTGACCGCATGCGGTCGGCCTCGAGCCAGAGCGCGAGGTTGAGGCGGTTCGACGGGAGCGCCTCGAAGTAGTCGGTCTTGTCGGGCTGCGTCGAGCCGTTGAGGTAGCCGCCAGCGCGCTCGACGTACGAGTTGTGCTCGCCCTTCTTCACGTTCTGCGAGCCCTGGAACATCATGTGCTCGAACAGGTGCGCGAAGCCGGTGCGGCCGGCGCGCTCGTTCCGCGAGCCGACGTCGTACCAGAGGTTCACCGCGACGACCTGCGACGAATGGTCCTCGACCATGTGGACCTTCAGCCCGTTGGGGAGCGTGAAGGACTCGACGCGCACCGGCGACGGCGCCTGCGCGGGGAGGGGCGCCGGCAGCGCCGGCGCGAGGACGAGGAGGAGGCCGGGGAGCCAGCCGCGCGATCGCATCGCGTATCTCCGTTGGAGCGGGGTGAGGCGGGGGATGGGACGGCCGCGCATCAGCGGCCGGTGGAGCCGAAACCGCCGGCGCGGTCCGTGGTCTGGCGGACCGTGCCGGCGACGAAGGGGAGCGTCTCGAAGCGGGCGAGCACCATCTGCGCGATCCGCTCGCCGTGGCGCACGGTCAGCGGACGGTCGCCGCCGTTCCCGACCGGCACGCACCATTCGTCGGGATAGTCGGCGTCGATGGTGCCGGGCGCGTTCACGATCACGAGCGAGGTCTTGAGGGAGGTGCCGGAGCGCGGGCGCACCTGCGCTTCATACCCCGCAGGAAGACGGGCGCGGAACCCGAGCGGGAAAAGGGCCTTCTCCCCGGGGTGCAGCGTGATGCTCGGCCCCTCGCCGTCGCGCGCCACCGCACGCTCGCTCGGCTTGCCATCGACGAAGACCCGGACGGAGCCGCCGGCCAGGCAGAGCGCGAGGTCGTGGCCGGCGCTGAGGGCCGTCGCGCGGCGCGGCGGCTCGACGCCGTCGTGCAGCGGCTCGAAGGTGATCTCGGGCATCGGGCCGAAAGTTAAGCGGCCGCGGCGCCGACGCGAGGACAGGCACGGTGAGGACGCGGTGCGGGAGGTCCGGGAACACGACCGGCCCGGGGCCGTGTAGAATCCACTCGTGCCCCGACATGCCGAACGCCCCGCCCGCCCCTACACTCGCGCCGCCCTCGCCGCGCTCACCGCGCTGCTCCTCGCGGGCGCCGCGCCCGCCGCCGCGCAGGACAGCAACGTCGCACCGCCGAGCCGCGACTCGGCCCTGAACGCCGACCCGCACCTCGCCGCACAGATGCTGCAGGCCGAGTTCGAGAAGTTCCGGCGGCTGCACCTGCCGAACTTCACCGGCCGGCGCCCGCCGCGCGGCAACTGCCCCGAACCGGTCGGCCTGAACTGGTGCTACTGGTACGACCCGGACACGAACGTCGTCGTGCGCGAGGAGCAGGGCGTGATCGAGGCGCGCGCGAAGCTGCTCGCCAAGCTCGACTCGCTCGCGAAGGAGACGCCGACCGACAACTGGATCGCCGGCCAGCGCGTGCGTTACCTGATCGAGTCCGACCGCCCCGGCGACGGACTGAAGGTGGCCGAGGAATGCGCAGCCGCCGGCACGCGTGGCTGGTGGTGCGACGCGCTCGCGGGGCTCTCACTGCACGAGATGGGACGCTACGCCGACGCCGAGGCGCGGTTCGAGAAGCTCCTGTCGCGGCTCACGCCGCGCGAGCGCTGCAACTGGAGCGACCTGACGCCGTACCTCGACGAGGACACCCGGCGCCAGTACATCCGGAACGCCTGCGGGACGCCCGAGCGCGATGCGTTCGAGGCGCGCGCGTGGTGGTTCTCCCGCACGCGCTACGGGATGGCGGGGAACGACTCGCGCACCGAGCACTTCTCGCGGCTGGTCTACGTCGAGATCCTCCGCGACGCGGCGTCGGCCTACCCACGGATGTTCGACGAGGCCGAGCGCGAGCTGCTGGTGCGCTTCGGCTGGTCGCGGAGCTGGTCGCAGGACGGCGAGACGCGCCCGCCGCCGCCGGAGGAGGTGCGCCCGATGCCGGACGGCCGCGCACCGCCGATCGAGCGCTCGCTGATGATCAACGTCATCGGCCACGAGGCCGTGCCGGCGCATCGGTTCATCCCGCCGTCCGAGGTGCTCACGAGCCCGTCGAGCAGCGACTCGACCGACTGGGCGGTGCAGCTGCCGCCGGTGGTCGCGCGCTACCACCCGAAGTACGCGTCGCGCCTGCTGATGCTCGAGCACCAGCAGGGTCTCTTCCGCCGCGGCGACACGGCGCTGGTCGTAGTCGCCTACGACGTGAGCAAGGTGCGCGGCCTGCGGGGCCAGGTGGACGCCGCGCTGGTGATCACGCCGGGCACGACGCCGGCCGGCCGTCAGACCGTGCGGGTGGACGCGCCGCAGAAGGGGGTGCTCACCGTGAAGGCGCCGTGGGGACCGCTGCTGATGAGCGCCGAAGTCGAGAATGAGGCGACGTCCACGCTGGCACGGGCGCGGTACGGCATCCGCCCGCCCTTCGCGCTCGGGGCGCGCGTCTCGCTGTCGGACCTCTTCTTCTACACGCCATACGACCAGTTCCCGGCGTCGGTGGAGGAGATGATGCCGCACGCGCTCGCGACGCAGAAGGTGCGCGCGAACGAGCCACTGGGGATCTTCTGGGAGGCGTACAACACGAACCCGCAGGGCGAGAAGCTGACGGTCTCGCTCGTCGTGGCGCCGGACGACGCCGAACGGCCGGGCCGGGTGACCCGGGCGGCGCAGGCGCTCCGGCTCCGCCGGACGACCACGCCGGTGAGCGTGACGATCGAGGACCAGTCGGCCCGCGGCGCGCGGACGACCACCCGGGCGGTGAAGCTCGACATCTCGACGCTGCCCCCGGGGGACTACCTGGTGCAGCTCGAGATCGGGGTGGCGGGCCAGTACACCATCCGTGCCGACCGGCGCATCACAGTCGTCCCTCGCTAGCTAGATTGCGATTCCCCGCGCCGACCGGCGCGGCGCCCCCACCCGAAGAAGTCGCTCGTGCGTCTCGCGCTCGCCGCCCTCGCCCCGTTCGTCCTCGCGACCGCCGTCGCGATGCAGGACCCCGCCCGTCCCCGCCCCGACTCGGGACGCCCCGGCGCGCAGGACACGATCCGCCGCGATCCGGCGCGGCGTGATTCGACGCGCGATGCGCAGCGCGATGCGCAGCGCAATGCGCTTCGCGACGCCGACAGCACGCGGCGCGACACCGTCCGCACGCGCCGGCGCACGCCCGAGGAGCAGGCGCAGTTCCGCCGCGACTCGATCCTCGACGCGATGTGGCCGGTCCCCGGGCCCGACCCGCTGCCGGGCGCGATCCTGCCGCAGAAGCGGATCATCGCCTACTACGGCAACCCGCTCTCCACGCGGATGGGCGTGCTCGGCGAGTACCCGAGCGACTCGATGCTGAAGCTGCTCGACGCCGAGGTGGAGGCGTGGACGAAGGCCGACCCGACGACGCCCGTGCAGCCGGCGCTGCACCTCATCGCGGTGGTCGCGCAGGGGCAGCCCGGCCGCGACGGGAAGTACCGTCTGCGGATGGCCGACACGCTGATCGAGCGCGTGGCGAGCTGGGCCGCGACGCGCGACGCGCTCGTCTTCCTCGACGTGCAGGTGGGGCACAGCACGCTGCAGGCCGAGCTGCCGAAGCTCGCGAACTTCCTCGCGCGGCCGAACTTCCACCTCGGGATCGACCCCGAGTTCTCGATGAAGAACGGCGGCGTGCCGGGGACGCGGATCGGGACGTTCGACGCCGCGGACGTGAACTACGCGTCCGAGTTCCTCCAGCAGCTGGTCGTGAACCACAAGCTGCCGCCGAAGGTGCTCGTGGTGCACCGCTTCACGCGCCGCGGCCTGACGAACTACCGGCACATCCAGCTGCGGCCCGAGGTGCAGGTGGTGATGCACATGGACGGCTTCGGCTCGCCGACGCTCAAGCGCAGCACGTTCCGTCAGTTCATCAAGGCGGAGCCCGTGCAGTTCGTCGGATGGAAGCAGTTCTACAAGGCGAAGAACGACCATCCGCGGACGACGATCGCGGAGATC
>CAZIDS010000059.1:0-10538 GCA_964537945.1 uncultured Gemmatimonas sp.
GGCCTCGCGGCCTACGCGTACACGCGCGACCTCGCGCGCGCGTGGCGCGTGGCGGAGGCGCTCGAGTACGGACTCGTCGGGATCAACGAGGGGCTGATCGCGACCGAGGTGGCGCCCTTCGGCGGCGTGAAGCAGAGCGGGATCGGCCGCGAGGGCGCGCGGCAGGGACTCGAGGAGTTCCTCGAGGAGAAGTACGTCGCGATGGGCGGGCTCGGCGCGCCCGGCTGACCGCTACTCGTAGCTCAGCGCGCGCGCCGCCGGCACGCGTGTCGCGCGCCAGGCCGGCCACGCACTCGCCGCGAACGACACCACGAGCGACACCACGAGCCACGCGAGCACCGCCGTCGCGTCGGGCACCGGGCTCACCGGCACCGGCAGCATGATGCGCGAGAACGCGGCGCCCAGCGCGAGGCTCATCGGCACGGCGAGCGGCAGCGCCAGCAGCCAGCTCAGCAGTCCGATCGTGAGCGCCTCGGCCTGCACCATCGCGAGCACCGTCCCGTCGCGCGCGCCGATCGCGCGCAGCACGCCGAGCTCGCGCGTCCGCTCCAGCACCGCGATCGCCATCGTGGACGCGAGCCCGAGCGCGCCGACGACCAGCATCAGCCAGCCCATCGCACCAAGGAACTGCACGACCATCAGCAGGTGGTCCTCCACCGCGCGCTGTGCCTCGACCACGCGCGAGCTCGAGGCGACGTGCATCTCGCGTTCGCCGAGTGCGGTGCGGAGCCGCGAGATGAGGTCGAGCTGGGACGCCTCGCCGCGCAGCGCGCTGCGCACGACGAGCGTCGCCGAACCGGCACCGGTGAAGGCGCGCACGGTCGCCTGCGGCGCGTACGCGACCGGCCCCGGCCCGGTCTCGGCGATGCCGACGACCTCCCACGTCTCCACGCGGCCTGCGATCCGCATCGGGAGCCGCGCTCCGAGCACGAGCTCCGGCGCGACGCGCAGCGCGCCCTTCCCGACGACGAGGGCGCGCACGTCGGAGGTCGCGAGCCAGCGGCCGGCGACGACCCGCGGGACGAGCAGGGTCGTCGGCTCCGCGGGTGCGACGACGGGAACGCCGTCGCTGAACGTCCCGTCCTCGTGCGCGACGTTGAGCGAGGCGCCGGTCCACGCCTCGGCGGCCTCCACGCCCTCGACGGCGCGCGCGGCTGCGGCGAGCGAATCGGGGTCGTGCGCCTCGGTGAGCCGCAGGCTCATGTCGTAGCGCTGCGACGCGAAGAGGGCGCCCGTGGCGCCGAGCACCGCGCGGCGCAGCCCGAGCGCGCCGATGAAGACGCCGCCCGCCGCACTGAGGGCGACGACCGTGAGCACGAGTCGCTGGCGTCGGCGGAAGGCGTTGCGCAGCGAGAGCAGCACGGGCCGCTTCACGCCCTGCACGCGATGGAGCAGGGCAGGCGCGGGCGCGTCGTCCTGGATGCCGACGTCGCGCAGCGCATCGGCGACCGCGAGCCGCGTCGCGCGGCGCACGGTGGGCCACGAGGCGATCACGGGCAGCAGCACGCCGCCGACGACGTGCAGCGCGATCACCCACGCCGGCATCGAGATGCCGCGCAGGTCGAAGTTGAGCAGGTCGGCCTTGAGCGCGGCGTACTTCGTGCCGGCGTAGATCGCGACCGGCAGGGAGAGCAGCACCGCGGCCGCCCCGATCGCGGCGGCGACGCCGAGGTAGAGCTGCGCGAGCTGCGCGTCGCGCGCGCCGACGGCCTTGAGTACGCCGATCTCGCGAACCTGACCGGCGAGGATGCCGGCCATCAGGTTCACGACGAGGAAGGCCGCGAAGACGAGCGCGATCGCGCCGAACGCGCCTTGGGTGAAGAGAAGCGAGTCCATCTGGCCGGCGTGCACGTGCTCGCCGGGCTCGGGGACGTCCACGCCGCGCACCGTCGCGCCGGCGGCGACGGCGGCCTCGCGCGCGGCGTACGCGATGCGGCGCACGCCGTCGCGGTCGAGCGAGCCATCCGCCACCACGAGCCGCACCTCGTCGTCACCGTCAGGGAGGCCCATCGCGCGGAGCGTCGCGCGCGGGACGAAGGCGTAGACGAGATGCTCCATCCATCCGGGCGCGAGCGTGACGTCGCGCGCGATGCCGGTGACCTCGGCGCTGACGCGCGGACCCTCGCCCGCCTGCAGCCGGACCGCGCCGCCCACCTGCGCGCCCGAGAAGTCCACCGCCGAGTGCTCGATGACGATCGCCCCCTCGCGGACCGGCCATTCGCCGGCATCGCCGCGCAGCTTCCCGATCCGCTGCGCGGTGAGGTCGTCGGCGGTGAAGAGCTGCGCGGCGAAGGTCGTCCCCTCCACCTCGATGCGCGCGTTCGTGACGCGCCGCGTCTCCGCGTCGCGCACGCCGGCCGTCGCGCGCACGGCCGCGAGCACACGCGCGCGCAGGACGGTGTCGAGCGGCTCCACGCGGATCGTCGCCGCCGGCGGGTCGCTCGCGAGGAAGCCCTCGCGCGTCGCGACCTTCACCAGCGCCCACGCGTCGAGCACGGTGCCGGCGGCGGCGAGCGAGGCCGCGATCGCGAGCACCGCCAGCAGCGTGCGACCGCGATGCGCCTTCAGGTCACCGGCGGCCTTCCGCCAGCGGAGGCTAACCATGCTTCACCTCAGCCACGAGCCGCCCGTCGCCGAGCGTGACCGCGCGCGTCGCGTGCGCGATCGCCGAGGCGGCGTGCGTGACGAGCACGAGGGTCCGGCCGGCGTGCACCAGCTCCGCGAAGCAGTCGAGCACCGCGCGGCTCGTGCGCGAGTCGAGGTTGCCGGTCGGCTCGTCGGCGAGGAGGAGCGGCGGGTCGTTGGCGAGGGCGCGCGCGATGGCGACACGCTGCTGCTGCCCGCCCGAGAGGCGTGACGGGAGCTTGTCGGCCTGGTCGGCGACGCCGACGCGCTCGAGCAGCGACTGCGCGCGGTCGCGCCGCTCGGCCGCCGGCCACTGGTCGCAGAGATCCATCGGCAGCATCACGTTCTCCACGGCGGAGAGCGTGGGGATCAGCTGGAAGAACTGGAAGACGATGCCGACCGCGGTGCCGCGCCAGGGCGCCATCTGCCGCTCCGGGAGCGCGTGCACAGCGACGCCGTCCACGAGTACCTCGCCCTTGGTGGGCCGGTCGATGCCGGCGATGAGGCTGAGCAGCGTGCTCTTGCCGCTCCCCGACTCGCCGACGAGCGCGAGGAACTCGCCGCGCCGCACCTGCAGCGAGACATCGTCGAGCGCGGTGAAGGGCGCGGCGGCGCCCGGATACTGCTTGGTCACGCCCTGAAGGCGGACGAGGACGGGATCGGACGGCGCGGGGATGGCGATCATGGAGTGAACGGTGCGCGCGGCGGCGCCGCGCGTGGCGCCGTTCGGCGGGGCCGTGATGCCGTTGGGCGACGCGCCGCTTCGCGCCGTCGCGCGCGTGCCCTAGCGTGCGCTCCGTGGCGCCGCTGGCCCGGCGTGCGCCCGGCGAACCAGATTCCCATCCCCGGCTCGGCCGGGAGGAGCCCCGATGCCCGCGCGCCCGATCCTCCGCTCGCTCACCATCCTGACCCTCGCCGCCGCACCGCTGCTCGCGCAGCACGGTGGCGGCGGCGCGGCGCCCGCGCGCCCGTCCACGACGGCGCCGAAGGAAGCCGAGCAGCTGCAGTTCCTCGTCGGCCAGTGGGAACTGACGGTGATGCCGAAGGTGAACTCGCTCGCGGCGACCATCCACGGCCAGCCGAAGCTGCTCGGCACCTGGAAGGCGTGGCGGGCCTTCGACGGCTTCGGCATCGAGGACGAGCTGCGGATCGTGGACGGCTCCGGCAACCCGAACGCGCTCTCGCACTCGATGCGCGTCTACGACGCCGCGCAGGGCCGCTGGACCCAGACGACGGTGGATGTCTACCGCGGCCGCTTCACTTCCGCGACCGGCCAGTTCGCGAATGGCGAGTACACCGTGCGCAGCGCCGGCCGCGACGCCGAGGGGAAGCCGTACGTGCAGCGTGTCCGCTTCTACGACATCACGCGCGACAGCTTCAAGTACCAGGCCGACCGCTCCGAGGACGGTGAGCGGACGTGGCAGACCGCGGTGCTGCGCATCGAGGCGAAACGCGTGGCGGCGGCCGCGCCGCGGTGAGGCGGGTGACCACGACGCCCGTGGGCAAGGCCGCGCGACCACGCGGCTTGCTCTGGGTGTCGCTGCTCATCGGCTGGGTCCCCGTCTGGGCGTTCTATGCGGCGCTGATCGTGCTCGTGCACGGCGCGCCGGTGACGGCGGCGATGAACGCGGCCGCGCGCGCGATCGGCTTCGCCGCGGTCCTCGGTCTCGTCGTGCTGTGGCTCAGCGCGCGCTTTCCGTGGCCGCGGCCGATGACGCTGACCTTCGCCGCCGGCCACGTGGTCGGCGCGGTGGCGTTCTCGAGCGCGTGGATGGCGCTGATGGCGTTCATGAACTGGCTGCACGGGGGCGGCTTCCGCGTCGCGCCGCCGGGGCCCTCGGTGCTCGGCGTGGTCGGCACGTGGCTCTACCTCGCGGTCGCGGGTGTCTCGTACGCGTCGCGCGCGACCGCGCGCGCGGCCGAGGCGGAGGCGACGGCGGCGCGATCGAAGCTGGCGGCGCTGCGCGCGCAGCTCGACCCGCACTTCCTGTTCAATGCGCTGCATTCGGTGGTGCAGCTGATCCCGGTGGAGCCGGCGCGCGCGTCCCAGGCGGCCGAGCAGCTCGCCGACCTGCTGCGCGCGGCGATCGACGAGGAGCGCGACCTCGTGCCGCTCGCCGACGAACTCGCCTTCGTCGACAAGTACCTCGCGCTCGAGGCGATGCGGTTCGGGCCGCGGCTCTCCAGCGAGGTGAACAACCGGCTCGCGAGGGACGACGCGCCCCTCGTCCCGCCGTTCGTGCTCCTGACGCTCGTCGAGAACGCCGTGCGGCACGGTGCGTCGCCGAAGGTCGAGCCGACGCACATCCTGATCGGCGTGCAACGGCGTGACGAGCGGCTCGAACTGACGGTCCTCGACGACGGCGCCGGCGCGGATCCGTCCACGCTCGGGAACGGCGGCACGGGGCTCCGGCGGATGCGGGAACGGCTCGACGCGCTCTACGGGTCGCGCGCGGGCATCGAAGCGATCGGGCGGCCCGGACACGGCTTCACGGTGATCGTGACGCTCCCCTTCGCGCGCGCAGAGGACTGAGATGGCCCACGCGCTGCGCGCCTTCATCGCCGACGACGAGCCGATCGCGCGCGCCGGACTGCGGCGCATGCTCGAAGCCCTCGGCGGCATCGAGGTCGCCGGCGAGGCGGGGGATGGACGCAGCGCGCTCGAGGCGGTGGAACGCCTCGCGCCCGACCTGCTGCTGCTCGACATCCGGATGCCCGGACTGCTGGGTACCGACGTCGCGGCGCGGCTCTCGCACCGGCCGGCGATCGTCTTCACCACGGCGCACGCGCAGCACGCGGTGGGCGCGTTCGAGCTCGGCGCGGTGGATTACCTGCTGAAGCCGTTCGGCGCGCAGCCGCTCGCGGCGGCGATCGCCCGCGCCCGCGCCGCGCTCGGCGAGCGTGCGGCGCCGCCGGCGCTGGATCGCCTCGCCGAGACGATGGGGCAGGGTCCGCTCACGCGGCTCTACGTGCGCAGCGGCACGGCCATCGTGCCGGTCGCCGTCGCCGATGTGAGATGGTTCGAGGCCGACGGCGACTACGTCATCGCGCACCTCGCGCGGGGCACGCAGGTGCTCACGCTGCCGCTCGCGAAGCTGGAGGAGCGGCTCGACGCGCGCCGTTTCGCGCGGATCCACCGCACGCACATCGTGAACCTCGACCACGTGGTCGCGTTCCGGCGGCACGGCAAGGGCGGGATGGTAGCCGAGCTCTCCGACGGCACGCGCCTCGCGGTGAGCCGCGCGCGGGCGCAGGAGCTCCGCGCGCGCGGCGTCTGACGCAGCGAGGACAGCGGGGCGGGAGTCGCGCGCGTATCGTTCAACGCCAGAGTCCGACGTCAAACATTCCCGGAACGTCATATGCCCGCGCCGCGCCTCTCCGTCCCAGCGCTCTTCATCGCATTGGCGGTCTCACTCGCCACCACGCCGCTCGCCGCGCAGTCGGCTGGCCAGCCCGCGAACCCCAACCCGGTCCCGAAGGACCCCAGCGAGTGGCCGCAGCACTCGATGGAGCGGCCGAAGCCGCCGGTCGAGGTCGCACCGGCGCAGCGGCTCCCCGTCGCGCCGCCCGCGGGCGCGATCGTGCTCTTCGACGGCACGAACTTGAACTGGTGGGAGATGGGCAATGGCGAGCCCGCCGCGTGGCGGCTCGTCGACGGCGCGATGGAGGTCGTGAAGGGGAGCGGCGGGATCCGCACCAGGGTCGCCTTCGGCGACGTGCGGCTGCACGTCGAGTGGGCGTCGCCGAACCCGGCGGAGGGCACCGGCCAGGACCGCGGCAACAGCGGCGTCTTCCTGATGAGCACGTATGAGGTGCAGGTGCTCGACTCGTACCGCGCCGACACCTACTCGGACGGACAGGCCGGGTCGATCTACGGCCAGTTCCCGCCGCGCGTGAACGTCTCGCGCGCGCCGGGCGAGTGGCAGAGCTACGACATCGAGTTCCGCCGGCCGCGGTTCGACGACACGGGGGCGCTCATCTCACCGGCGCGTCTGACGGTGCGGCACAACGGTGTGCTCGTGCACGACGACGTCGCGCTGCTTGGCCCGACGACGAACCGCATCCGCGCGCCGTACCGCGCGCACGCGGACGCGCTGCCGATCTCGCTGCAGGATCACGGCCATCCCGTGCGGTTCCGGAACATCTGGGCGGTGCCGCTCGAGAAGTGAGCGCGGCCCGCGCATCGGCACACGCTAAGGCGTCCCAGTCGCGTTGAACTCGATCATCGGCACCGACGTCGCGTTGCGCACGAACGCGACAAGCTTGTTGGCGCCCGGGTTCGGCCCCAGGGTCCAGGAGACGACCTTCGCGCGTCCGTCCGGTCCTGTCGCGGAGGGATCGAAGGACAGACTGCCGCCTCCCGTCGCGATGAAGAACGAGACGATGATGCCCGCGACCGGTTCGCCGTCGGCGTTCCGCACGACGACTTCGGGCGGCGTCGCGACGGCAGTGTTCACCGGTGCGCTCTGTGCCGTGCCGCCGTGGACGACGGTCATCGTGATGGCGCCGATCGGCTCGAAGCCGTTCGGCCGTTCGCAGCCGCCGATGGCAAGGACGGCGACAAGCGAGAGGATCGTCGTGGCGCGCGTCATGGGACGATGTACACCTGTTTGGCAGCCGTGTAGAGCCCGAGCCGGCCCGTGATGGTGACCGTCGTCGGCACGGCGGGCATCGCGTACACCACGAAGAGGCCGTTGCTGTAACTCGCGACGAGCGAAGCGCGATCCGACGTCCACGTGATCGGATAGCCGACGACCGCTGGCGTGGACTCGAGTCGCATCGCGAAGGTCCCCCCGACGGCGCGCACCGTGTCCGGGCCGCCGACGATCCGCACCTCGAGGTCGCCGCCCCGATCGGTGGGATTCACGCGCTGGAAGGTGGGCTCCACGCAGGCAAGGCCGGCGAGCAGCACGGACGCGAGGATCCACTGCCGAGCGACGCCGACACGATGACGACGTGTGCTCATGGCCGGCCTGCTCCGATGGTGATCGCGCCGCGTTCGGCACGGAGGTGTCGCGAGTGGCGCCGTTCGAGGTACAGGTCGAGTGCCACGCTGCCGAGCCAGAGGGCTGCGGCCGCCTGGTAGTAGCGCGCGGACTGCATCCGCATCTCGTTGGCGCGCACGTACATCGGGCCGACGTTCGCCGTATCCATCGGCGGCGTCCCGAGCGAGTTCGCCCCGAGGTACTTCCGATAGAGGTCACGGGCGTTCCCGTCCTTCGAGAAGCCGATCGCGCCCAGCACGCCGATCCCGACCGGTACCAGCGTACCGACGCCCAGGCGAGGGGACCTCACGGGAGGACGCCCGAATCCGGGAATCAACAGGGAGCGCCAGGCGATCGTCGCCGGCGGCAGCGCGGTGCAGCGCGCGCGCGGCCGCATCGCGATGTCGTCGAGCGCCCTGATCGCCGCGGGTGCATCCGCGGCAGTCGAGAGACAGGGCGCGGCGCGCAGCGCGTCCTCGTAGAGAACTCTCGCCGCGATGGCGTCGCCGGAGTTCGCGAGCGACGCGGCCAGCGCCGCGCGCGCCCGCGCGCGGTCGCGTCCATTCGAAAGCTCGGACGCGACCGGCACGGGGATGCCGGCGCGCTCGAGCCGCGCGGGCAGAGCAGCCTCCCACACATCGGCGAGCACGCGCGCGTCCACCTCCACGGTCTCCACGGTGGTGTCTGTCAGCGAGCGCACCTTCACCGCGAGCGATGCCATCGCGCTGCGCGGCGGGGCGGCGAGGTCGTCGAGCCGCACCGTGAGCTGGATGCCCATCTGCTGCAGACGAATCGCCCCGGTGCGGCCGAGGTAGGCCATCTCGACCGGATCCAGCATCGCTGGCACCGCGCTGCCGTCCGCGCGCACGAGCTGGGCCGACAGGACCCGCCGCGAGCCGATCAGTGCGGTGTCCACGCCAAAGCGGAGCGCATGGGCCGCGGCGAGTCCGGTGCGGACCTCTCTATCGCCGCAATCCGAGTAGATCCGTTCGGCGGGAAGCACGAGGAAGCGCACCCAGGCATCGCCCGCCGTGAAGCGGATGACGGGCGGCGGCGTGAGGAGGATCGCGGCGCTGTCCTCCGCGCTGTATCCGAGCGCGGCGCGGCACGCGCTCACGAGTCGACCGAGCGCGGCGACGGCCTCGGGGTGCGCGAGCGGATCCCCCGTCACGATGAGGACCTCGCTGCGGCCGCCTTCGGCGCGGGCGATGCCGCCGCGCCTGGCTGGCTGCGCCCACGCCGCCGAGGCGACGCAGGCGAGCGAGAGGAGTGTCGGGACGAGCAGGCGCGCCGCGCGCGATGGGGTCACGAGGCTTCGGGGGAAAGGGAGTCCTGAGGCGTGCGCAATGTCCCCACCGGCCCGGAAGGAGTCAAGGCACGTCCGGGCGTCCGTTCACGGGGCGAATCGCCCAACGCGCGGCGCCTTGGTCCGTATCATATGTTGTAGTCCCCCGTGGAACCCGTGACCCCACACCCTCATATGAGCCGTTCACGATTCCTCATCGCCGCCTCCGCGCTCGCGCTCGCGACGCCCGCGGCCGCCCAGCAGCCCGCCGCCGACTCCAAGGCGAAGCTCGACACCGTCGTCATCACCGCCACGCGCGAGCCGCGCAGCCTCACGCAGGTGCCGTTCGCCGTGTCGGTGATCGGCGCGGACACGTGGAAGGGCCGCTCCGGATACGGGATGGACCAGGCCCTGCAGGCCGTGCCCGGCGTCTTCACGCAGTCGCGCTTCGGCACGCACGACATCCGGCTGACGATCCGCGGCTTCGGTGCGCGCGGCGCGGGCGACCGGTCGAATGCCGGCACGTCGCGTGGCGTACGGATCCTGCTCGACGGGATCCCCGAGACCGAGCCCGATGGCCGCACCGCGTTCGACCAGATCGACCTCGCGACGATCGAGCGCGTGGAGGTGCTGCGCTCGAACGGCAGCGCCGCCTGGGGCAACGCCGGCGGCGGCATCGTGAGCCTGAGCTCGATGCCGGTGTTCGACAACGACTTCTCCGAGATCGACCAGCAGGGCGGCTCGTATGGCATGATGCGCACCATCGCGAAGATGGGGAACACGATGGGCGCGGCGAAGAGCTGGCTCTCGCTCACGCGCACCACGTTCGACGGCTGGCGGGACCACTCGGACGCGTCGCGCACGCAGCTGGTGGGCGGCATCGCGTCGCCGACGGCGCGCGGCGGCCGCGTGGGCGTGCAGCTCGCAGCGGCGAGCAACCTCTTCCGGATCCCCGGCCCGCTGACGCCGGCGCAGTACGACGCCGACCCGCAGCAGGCGAACGCGACCTACGCGGCGCGCGACGAGCGGCGCTTCAACCGGCTGCTCCGCCTCGGCGTCACGCTCGACCAGCCGGTCGGCGAGCGGTCGGACTTCAGCGCGATGTTCTTCGTGAACCCGAAGTACCTCCAGCGCTCGGAGCGCAACACGTTCCGCGACTTCAACCGCTACCACATCGGCGCGGCGTCGTCCTACGGCGTGCGCTTCGCGACCGGCGGCACGCAGCACCGGCTCCGCGCCGGCGGCGACTTCGCCTACCAGGACGGCGCGATCCAGTTCTACAACCTGAGCGCGACGCAGGACCGCGGCACCACGCTGCAGCAGAACAAGGGCGAGGCGGCGCAGAACGCGGGGCTCTACGTGCAGGACGAGCTCGCGATCGGCGACGCGATCACCGTGCTGGTGGGCGCGCGGTATGACGACCTGAGCTACTTCTACCGCGACTACATCACGCCCGCGATCAACACCACCAAGCGGTTCAACCGCGTGACGCCGCGCGGCGGCATCTCGTACCGGATGAAGGGCGGCACCAACCTCTACGCCAGCTACGGCGCCGGCGTCGAGATCCCGGCCGGCAACGAGACCGACCCGCCGGCCGTCGGCCTCCCGCCGGGCCCGGCGCGCAGCATCAGCCCGCTGCTCGA
>CAZIDS010000059.1:10638-12765 GCA_964537945.1 uncultured Gemmatimonas sp.
CTCGCCGGGACCTTCTCCGACAACACGTACGACACGTACGTGATCGACTCGACCTACCTCGGCGCGGCGGGCGCGACCGCGGACTTCAGCGGCAACGATGTCGCGGGCCTCCCCGGCCGCGTCGTGAACGTGGCGGTGCGCTGGACGCCGGCCCGAGTGAACTGGCTCTTCGCCGAGGTGGGCGCGCAGCACAACAGCGACTACTTCGCGGATGACCGGAACGCGGTCGAGGTGCCCGGCTTCACCGTCTTCCGCGCGTCGATGGGGGCCGAGAAGGCGATGGTCGGCGGGATCATCGTGAAGGCGACGCTCGCCGTGGAGAACCTGACCGACGCGAAGTACGTCGGCTCGGCGTTCATCAATCCCGATTACACGGGCCCGGACCCGATGGTGTACGAGGCGGGGCTGCCGCGCGCGGTGGTCTTCCAGCTCGGGTTCCGGCGCGCGCGGTAGTCGCGGCGGGACAGGAAAGGTGAAGCGGCCCGGTGCGCTGACGCGCACCGGGCCGCTTCGCTCGTGGAGGGGACTCAGCTGCCGGCGAAGCGGCGCAGCCCTTCGACGAGGAAGAAGGCGGTGAGCAGGACCGTCATCACGCCGACGCCGCGGTAGAGGCGTTCGAGCGCGGAGAACTTCAGCACGTTGATCGACGAGACGAGGTGCAGCTGGTCGGCGAGCTCGGTGGTGACGTTGTCGAGGCGCAACTCGCTCCAGAGGTCGCGGAACTCCTGGCGGTCGCGCTTGGCGATGTCGACGTGGAAGAGGACGCGCATCGAGGCGGCCTCCTCGACGGTGGTGGGGAGATTCGCGGTGCAGCGGCCGCGCTGGCCGCGCGGGCGCAGCGACTCGATCGCGGCCCAGATGTAGTAGAGGGTCGCGGCGGCGTAGAGGCCGGCGATGCCGCTCAGGGTCCAGCCCCAGATGTCGTTGGTGCCGATGCCGGCCGAGCCCTTCATCGCGACGACGACGACGGCGGCGTTGAGCGCACTCATGATGACGAGCGCGAAGCGCGCCTTCTTGTCGGCGAGGTCGAGGAAGTCGGTCTCCATCTTGAGGATGGAGAGGAGGACGCGGTATCGGAGCTCCGGGTCCATGCGGCCGGCGGCCTCGACCTGGCGGCGCACGGAACGTGCGCGGCGACGGGCTTCCCGCTCGTCGGCCGCGGGGGCGGGGGTGGGGACGGGGTGTTCGAGGGTCATGTGCATGGACGGAGTGCCGAGATGTCAGTATCGGCAGGGACGAGGCGGGGCTTGAGTGGGCAACAGGCGACTAGGACCGGAACGCGTCGAGCTCGGACCGGCACGCTGCGGACGCGAACGGGCACGCTGCGGACTCGAACTCGCAGCTTGCCGACTCGAACGGGCAGGCTGCGTCCGCGAACCGGCACGCGACGGACGCTCGATGGGCACCGACGATGCGCGAAGGACAGGCAGCGGCGTGCGACCGGCGCACGTCCGACCCCGACCGACGCGCTCCGTCCTGTAACGGGCAGCCGACGCCAGACGAGTGGGCTGCTACGTCCGAGACGTGGGCAGCTGCGGCCGACGAGTGGGCAGCTGCGAGCGACGAGTGGGCAGCTGCGGCCGCGAACGGACCGGCGACGGGCCGCGACGACCGAGCTGCGGCCTCCAACGAACCACCGTCGGAGCGGGACCGACCCCTAGCGACCGAAGAGCGGGCAGCGAACGAGCGGGAGTGGGCGGCTGCCGGATGGCGATGGGTAGCGACGGAGCGGCGATGGGCAGCTGCGGAAGAGTTCTGGCACGCGACCGGCGACGAGAGGGGAGCCACGCAGCGGAAGAGGGCAGCGTCATCGAGATCGCGGCACACAGCGAGAGCGAACGGACCAGCGAAGTCGGGTCCCGGACATCGTTGCCCGTTCCGGATGCGCACGCCAGGAAACTCGGGGCACCTTGCGTGGAGTTCCCAACCTTGAGGAGCGCTTCGCGGGCGGCTGGCAGGAGGTGGACGCGAACGTCGGCGAGTCGACGCCGAGCACCGACTGGTACGGCAAGGTGCGCTACACGCAGACGGGGGCGATCGATGCGCCGGTGGCGGTGTGGCGCCTGGCGGGCAGTGAGAGCTGGCGGCCGCGGGTGCTGCACCGGAACTGGCGGGGGAACGTGGCGG
>CAZIDS010000060.1:0-12748 GCA_964537945.1 uncultured Gemmatimonas sp.
ATGCTGTGGAGATGGCGCACCGCGAGTCCGGGGGCTGGATGTGTGCGATGTGGGGTGACCGGCGGGGGGCGGGGCCCGCAGGGCCGCGCCCCCGTCTCGTTCCGGGAACCCAGAGAATATTTCTCGTCTTTCCCTTGTGCACCCCTGAACGGGCTTGGTAGACTACTAGTACGGCCATTGAGAATCATTCTCAACGGCGATTCCGACCCCTCCCGACGCGACCGCACGATGGCCGTCCCGAACACCCGCGAGCTCCCTGTCTGCACCTGCCCTCTCGTCGATTCGGAGACGGGCAGCTCGGCGACGGTGGTGGCGATCGCGTGCGGTGAGCGCGATGCCTGCCGGCTCCGCGCGCTCGGGGTCTATGAGGGGGCACAGGTCTCCGTGATCGACAAGCGGCATTGCCTGCTCGTGGATGTGCGCGGCACGCGCCTCGCGCTCGGCACCGACCTCGCCGAAGGGATCACCGTCCTGCCGCAGGGTCGCGCCGCGAGCTGACGTGACGGCGTCCGTCGGTACCGAGCGGCCGCCGACCACGGAGCCGCTGCGGGTCGCCATCATCGGCAACCCCAATACGGGGAAGACCACGCTCTTCAACGCGCTGACCGGACTCCGGCAGCGCGTCGGCAACTTCGCGGGCGTGACGGTCGAGCGGGTCGAGGGTGCGTACCGCATGCCCGACGGGCGCCGCATCGCGGTGCTCGACCTCCCCGGCTCCTACTCGCTCTCGGCCGGCTCCCCCGACGAGCAGATCGCGCTGGAGGTGCTGCTCGACCGCGATGCGGCGCACTGGCGCCCGCAGGTCGTGCTCGTCGTCGTCGATGCCGCTCACCTCGAGCGCAACCTCTTCCTGGCGAGCCAGGTCTGCGAGCTCGGGCTCCCGGTCGTGATCGCGCTCAACCAGGTGGACGCGGCCGCCGAGCGCGGGATCGCGGTGGACGTCCCGCAGCTGATCCACGAGATCGGCGTGCCGATCGTGCCGACGGTCGCGTCGCGCGGCGAGGGGATCGAGCCGCTCAAGCGTGCGATCCTCACCGCGGCATCGCTGCCGGCGCCGGAGCGCCGCTTCACGCTCCCGGCCGAAGTGGCCGCCGCGCTCGCGCCGCTCGAGCAGCAGCTCGAGTCGCAGGGGCTCACGCCCTCGTCGTCGGCGATGGAGGCGCTGCGGCTGCTCGGGCTCTCGCGCGCCGAGGCGCACCTCTCGCACGTGGCCGACCTGCCGCGCCTGCTCGAGGGCGCGCGGGATGCGCTCCGCGCGCTCGGCCACACGCCGGACCGCGTCGAGGCGGAGGCGCGCTACGGATGGATCGGCGACGTGGTGCATCGCAGCGTCACGCGGAAGGAACGCGGCGGCGGCTCGATGAGCGACCGGCTCGACGCGGTCTTCATGCACCGCATCGGCGGGCCGCTCTTCTTCCTCGCGGTGATGGCGGTGGTCTTCCAGTCCGTCTTCAGCTGGGCGACGCCGCTGCAGGACCTCATCGAGGCGACGATCGCCGCGCTGGGCGGCGCGGTCGGCGGTCTCCTGCCGGTGGGCGACCTCCGTTCGCTCGTCGTGGACGGCGTCTTCGCGGGCGTGGGCTCGGTGCTCGTCTTCCTGCCGCAGATCGCGATCCTCTTCGCGTTCATCGGCATCCTGGAGCAGAGCGGCTACATGGCGCGCGCGGCCTTCCTGATGGACCGCGTGATGCGCCGCGTCGGGCTGCACGGGAAGAGCTTCATCCCCATGCTCTCGGGCTACGCGTGCGCGGTGCCGGGCATCATGGCGACGCGCACGATCGAGGACCCGAAGGACCGGCTCGCGACGATCATGGTGGTGCCGCTGATGAGCTGCTCGGCGCGGCTGCCGGTCTACACGCTGCTGATCGCGACCTTCGTCCCCGCGATGCCGCTCTGGCCCGGGCTGAACCTGCAGGGCGCGACGATGCTCGCGATGTACCTGCTCGGCACCGTCACCGCGCTCGCCGTGGCGGCGATCTTCCGGAAGACGCTGCTGCGCGGGCCGGTGCGGCCGATGATCCTCGAGCTGCCGCCCTACCGGGTGCCGGCGATGCGGTCGCTCGCCGTCTCGGTCTGGCAGCGTTGCCAGCTCTTCCTGCGGCGCGCCGGCACGGTGATCCTGTCGCTCAGCATCGTGCTCTGGGCGCTGGCGACCTACCCGCGCACCGCGCCCGACCCGTCGCTCCCGCCCGCGCAGCAGCAGGAGGCGCAGCTCGCGCACTCGACGCTCGGGCGGTTCGGCCATGCGATCGAGCCCGTGGTGCGGCCGCTGGGGTATGACTGGAAGATCGGCGTCAGCATCGTGGCGAGCTTCGCCGCGCGCGAGGTGTTCGTCTCGACGATGGGGACGATCTACGGGGTCGGCGCCGACGATGACGCGGCGCTGCAGGACCGGCTGCGGGCCGAGACGCGTCCGGATGGCGCGCCGGCCTACACGCCGCTGATCGCGGTGGGGCTGATGGTCTTCTATGTCTTCGCGCTGATGTGCATGAGCACGATCGCGGTGACGGTGCGCGAGGCGGGTGGCGGGCGGCTCGGCTGGAAGTGGGCGGCCCTGCAGTTCGGCTACATGCTCGCGCTCGCCTACGGCTCGGCCTGGCTCGTGATCGTCGCGGGCCGCGCGATGGGGTTCGCGGCGTGAGGCCCGACACCATCGCCGCGCTGGCGATCGTCGCGGTCGCGGCCTTCTTCCTCGTGCGCCGCGCGCTGCGCGCGGCCCGCGCGAAGAAGGCGAGCGGGCCGGGGTGCGACCACTGCGCGCATTGACGCGGGCGTCCGCGCCGCTCGCGGCCGTCGCACTGGTCGGCGCCCTCGCCGCGTGCAGCGGCTATCCCGACGGCTGGGGCGCGATCGATCATCGCGGGACGGGACTCGCGCGCACCGGCTGTCCCGACCTCTCGGGCACCTGGCGACTCCATCCCGGAGCGAAGGGCGGCCGCCCGTACTCGCAGTCGGTCATCGAGCGCCAGGTGCGCAATCGCGAGCGGCAACGCTGGCAATGGGAGACCGTGACGATCGCCGGCGACCCCGACGACTCGATCACGCTCTCGCTGCGTCGTGCGCCGGAGACGATCGCCCGCTTCAAGGCGACCACCGCCGCCGACGGCCGGTACTTCAGCCGCCAGTACGAGACGCTGCAGTCGCCGGAGCGGCGGTGGCAGGATCGCTTCGGCGAGATGAGCGACGGCGAGTACGCCGAGAACCTTTCGAAGATGACGATCTGGCCCGAGCTGCTCGTGACGCTGCGCGCGGGGCAGGACTACGTGTGCGAGGACGGCTGGCTCGTCGGGGACCGGCTCGTCCACGACCCCGGTCCGGACCGCAGCGCCCCGCGCCCCGACACCGTGATCGGTGTCGTGCGGCTCGCGCGGCAGGTGAGCGGGCACCTCGTGTTCAACGCCGTCTTCGACGAGCGCAAGGAGTTCTATCTGTGGTGCGGCGATGGCTGCCGCGGGGTCCCGCTCGGCACGTGGGAGACGAACGAATGGTCGCGGCTCGAACCCACCGAGGCGCCGCCGGTGGAACCGGTCCCGCGCCCGTGGAGCGCGCCCTTCAGGACCGAGGGACTTCGCGTCGCGCGCGGCGAGTTCGCTCCGGCGCAGCCGGCGGCCGAGATCCGCGCCGCTGTCGAACGCGTGCTTCCTGGCGGCGTCTCGGTGGTCGACGTGCAGCGCGACGGCTCCACGTACCGCGCCCGCATCGCCAGTGGCGCGGGGACCGCCCCGTTCCACGGCGCACTCAAGGCGCTCGTGCGGACGGACAGCGTGCACAGCATCCACGTGGTGGCGCTCGACTCGCTCGGCGAGGGGCGATGGGAGCTGTCGGTGCGCCTCGGCGTCACCGCGCGCGCCGCGACGCCGGCGCAGGCCTCCGCGCTCGAGCAGCGGGTCCGTGCGGCGCTGGCGCCCCACGGGACCGTCGAGCGTGCGCGCGGCAGCGGCGACGCGGTCATCGTCAACGTCCTGTTCGCGCAGCGGGCGCGCTATGTCGCGGCGCTGAACGTGCTCCGCGCCGACGCCTCGCTCGCGTTCCAGGTGCTGGAGGCCGGCCAGGTGGGCGACGAAGTGCGGGCCGCGTTCTCGGTGCGTCCGCGCCCGGCCCCCTGACGCGCCGCAAGGCCTAGGCCGGGGCGACCTCGGCGACGGCGATGTCGCGCCCGCCCTTCCGGATCAGGAACCACTTCCCGCGCACGGCATCGGCGAGCGGCGCCTTCTGCGCGTCGGCGGCGAGTTTCGCGCCGTTGACGCTCACGGCGCCCTGCTGGATGAGCTTCCGCGCGGCGGTCTTCGAGAGCGCGAAGGCCTGCTCGAGCGCCGCGACGACGTCCACCTGCCCGTCGGCGGCCGTCACGCGCACCGAGGGCATCTCGCTCGCGAGCGTGGCGAAGACGGCGTCGTCGAGCGCATGCGCGTCCGCCTTCTTGTCGAAGACCGTCTCCGAGACGCGCTTCGCGACGGCGGTCGCGTCGGCGCCGTGGATCATCGCCGTCACCGCGGCCGCGAGGCGCTTCTGTCCCTCGCGCAGGTGCGGCGCGGCCGCGTGCGCCTGCTCGATCGCCTCGATCTCCGCCTTCGGGAGCAGCGTGAAGGTGCGCAGCAGCCGCCCGACGTCGGCGTCCTCGGCGTTGATCCAGAACTGGTAGAACGCGTACGGGCTCGTCTTCGCGGCGTCGAGCCAGACGGCGCCGGCCTCGGTCTTGCCGAACTTCTTCCCCTGCGCGTCGGTGAGCAGCGGGAAGGTGAGGCCGTGCGCCTCGCCGCGTGCCGCGCGCCGGATCAGCTCGGTGCCCGCGGTGATGTTGCCGAACTGGTCGCTGCCGCCGATCTGCAGCGTGACGCCGTCGGCCTGGTGCATCGCGAGGAAGTCGTACGCCTGCAGGAGCATGTAGCTGAACTCGGTGAACGAGATCCCGCCGTCGAGGCGCGACTTCACCGAGTCCTTCTGCATCATCCAGTTCACCGTGAAGTGCTTGCCGGTGTCGCGGAGGAAGGCGATGAGGGCCAGCGGCGAGAGCCAGGTGGCGTTGTCGCGGAAGATCACGCGCCGGCCGGCCTCGGTATCGCCGAGCGCGTTGGTCATCACGCGGCGGATCTGCGCCTCGATGAGGCGCGCGTTGGCGTTGATCTCCTCCACGTCGCGGATCGGGCGCTCCTCGCTCTTCCCGCTCGGGTCGCCGATCATCGCGGTGCCGCCGCCGACGAGCGCGACCGCCGTGTGCCCCGCCTGCGCGAGGCGCACGAGCCCCATGATCGACACGAGGTTGCCCACGTGCAGGCTGTCGGCGGTGGGGTCGAAGCCGCAGTAGCCCTTCACGGGCCCCCTGGCGAGCGCCGCGGCGCAGCCTTCGGTCGTCTGGAAGAGGAGGCCGCGCCACTCGAGTTCGTCGAGCAGCGGCAGGGTGCCAGCCGGCGGAACCATCGTCATGCGTGAAAGGTAGGCCTCGTGGGCGCGTTGCCCCACCCCCCTCGGCGGCCTAGCTTCCGCCCATCGAGATGAAGCGCAAACTCATCATCCTCGCCCTCGCCTGCGTCGGGCTCGGCATCGTCGGCACCGCCGGCTTCGCCATCTACTGGACCTGGTTCCTCTGCGCCGGCGACGCCTGCCCGAGCATCGCGCAGTTCGACGAGTACCGGCCGGCGCAGCCGGCCCGCCTCTACGCCGCCGACGGCCGCTTCATCGCCGAGGTCGGGCTCGAGCGCCGCTCGGTCGTCCGGCTGGAGCAGGTGCCGCAGCACGTGCGCGACGCGTTCGTCATCACCGAGGACAAGCGCTTCTACCGGCACGAAGGGATCGACTACATCCGCGTGATGGGCTCGGTCTGGGCCAACCTCAAGGCCGGCGGCCTGAGCGAGGGCTTCTCGACGATCACGATGCAGCTCGCGCGCAACATCTTCCCCGAGCAGCTCCCGTCGCGCAGCAAGGCGAAGAACGCGATCCAGAACATCCTCCGGAAGTTCCGCGAGGCGAAGGTCGCGCGGGAGATCGAGAAGAAGTTCTCCAAGGAGCGGATCCTCGAGCTCTACCTCAACCAGATCCCCTTCGGCTCCGGCGCCTATGGCGTCGAGTCGGCGGCGCAGCGCTACTTCGGCCGGCCGATCAACGAGCTCACCGTCGCCGAGGGCGCGATGCTCGCCGCCCTGCCCAAGGCACCGTCGCGCTACAACCCGCGCCGCTTCCCCGACCGCGCGATCCAGCGCCGCAACACGGTGCTGGAGCTGATGCGTCGCGAGGGCGCGCTCTCCGACGCCGACGCATCGGTGGCGAAGGCGTACCCGCTGCGGCTCTTCCGGCCGGCGCGCGGCGGCACCGGCGAGGTCGCGCCCTACTTCGTCGAGTGGGTCCGCGCCGAGCTCGTCCGCCGCTTCGGCCGCCGCGCGTACGAGCAGGGACTGCGCGTGACCACGTCGCTTGACCTCGACATGCAGGGTGCCGCCGAGCGCGCGATGGAGCGGCAGCTCCGCGCGGTCGAGGCCGGCGCGTTCGGCAACTTCACGCACGAGACCTACGAGGCCTACCTCGCGAAGGCCGCCGCCGGCACCAGCGACGAGAACCAGGCGAACTCGCCCTACCTGCAGGGCTCCTTCGTCGCGATCGACCCGCGCACCGGCGCCGTGCGCGCGCTCGTCGGCGGCCGCGACTTCGACGACAGCAAGTTCGACCGCGCGACGAGCGCGCTGCGCCAGCCCGGCTCGACCTTCAAGCCGATCGTCTACGCGACCGCGATCCAGACGGGCCGCCCGCCGTCGTACTTCCTCGACGACGAGCCGATCGAGGTGCCGCAGCTCGACGGCACGCTCTGGTCGCCGCAGAACTACGACCTGAAATTCGAGGGGCGCATCACGATGCGCCGCGCCCTCTACCAGTCGCGCAACCTGCCGGCGATCCGCCTCACGATGGAGCTCGGCGAGAGCGGCGTCGTGGAGATGGCCCGCAGCTTCGGGCTCACCACGCGCATCCCGCCCTTCCCGTCGATCGCCCTCGGCTCCGCGGACGTCTACCCGCTGGAGATGATCGCGAGCTACGCGACCTTCGCGAACCTCGGCTGGCGTGTGCCGCCGACGCCGATCCTCCGCGTCGAGACGCTCGACGGCCGCCGCCTGTTCGAGGCCCAGCCCGAGCGCGTCCAGGTCCTCGGCCGCGAGGAGGCGTGGATCATGGTCGACATGATGAAGGACGTCATCACGCGCGGTTCCGGCACCCGTGTGCGCTCGAGCGGCTTCACGCTCCCCGCCGCAGGCAAGACCGGCACGACGAACGAGTACACCGACGTCTGGTTCATCGGCTTCACCACGGACCTCGTCGCCGGCGTCTGGATGGGCTTCGACCAGCCGAAGCGGATCATGAACGACGCGCAGGGCGGGCGCCTCGCGGCGCCGGCGTGGGCCGCGTTCATGCGCGAGGTCTACGAGCGGAAGCCCGCCGCGCCCGACTGGCCGCGGCCCTTCGGCATCGTCAGCGTCATGATCGACCCGGTGACCGGGCTGCGCGCCGGGCCCGCCTGCATGTCCGATTCGGTGCGCGTGGAGTTCTTCCTCCCCGGCACCGAACCGCAGTCGGAGTGCCAACACCCTTGAGCGCCGCCGTCCGCTGGCAGGCGCGCTGGGTCCTCCCGGTCGCAACGCCTCCCATCGCGGACGGGACGGTCATCACCGAGGGGGAGCGGATCACCTGGGTGGGGCCGCGCGCGCAGGCGCCGCGCCGCGACGGCGCGCGCGACGAGGACCTTGGCGACGCGATCCTCATCCCCGGCCTCGTCAACGCGCACACGCACCTCGACCTCACGCTCTTCCGCGGCGGGCTCGAGGACCTCGCCTTCTTCGATTGGGTGCGGACGCTCACGGCGGCGAAGCGCGAGCTGCTCGGCCTCGACGACTTGCGCGACGCCGCCCTGCTCGGCGTGGCCGAAGGGCTCGCCGCCGGCATCACGACCTTCGGCGACACCGCCGACAACGACGCGCCGTTCGACGCGCTGCTCGCGCTCGGCGCCCGCGGCGTCGCCTACCGCGAGGTCTTCGGCCCCGAGCCGCGGCAGTGCGCGGAGTCGCTCGCGGGCCTCGAGGGCGCGGTGCGCGCGCTGCGCGCGCGGGAGACGGCGCGCGTGCGCGTCGGCGTCTCGCCGCACGCGCCCTATTCCGTCTCCGACGAACTCTTCCGCGCGGTCGCGCAGTTCGCGGAACGGGAGTCGCTGCCGGTCGCGGTCCACATCGCCGAGAGCGCCGACGAGGAGGAGCTCGTCGTCCGCGGTGAGGGGCGCTTCGCGGCCTTCCTGCGCGGGCGCGGCATCCAGGTCGCGCCGCGCGCGAGCGGGCCGGTCGCGCTGCTCGGCGCGGCGGGCCTGCTGCGCGCGGGCACGTTGCTCATCCATTGCGTGCGTGCGAGCGCCGGCGACGTGCACCGCATCGCCGACGCGGGCTGCGGCGTGGCACATTGCCCGGCCTCGAACGCCAAGCTCGGGCACGGCACCGCGCCCCTCGCCGAGCTGGTCGCCGCGGGGGCGCGCGTCGGACTCGGCTCCGATTCGATGGCCTCGAACGACGCGATGGACCTGCTGCACGAGGCGCGGCTGGCGATCCTCGGCCAGCGCGCGCGGGCGGGAAGGGCCGACCTGCTCCCGGCGAAGGTCGCGCTGCGCCTCGCGACCCTCGGCGGCGCCGAAGCGCTGCGGCTCGACGACGCGGTCGGCTCGCTCGTGCCGGGGAAGCAGGCCGACCTCGCGGCGTTCCGCCTCGAGGGACCCGGCGGCCCGGTGGCCGACCCGCACGCGGCACTCGTGTTCGCGGCCTCGCGTGCCCGTGCGCACCGCGTGGTCGTCGGCGGTGAGGAACGGGTACGGGACGGCATCGTGCGGGGGTTCGATCCATCGGTGGCCACGCGTGTCCAGGCCAGCGCGGACCGTCTCGCGCAGTGGCGCCGTTCACGAGCCCCGGTTTAGACTTCGGCGTCGCACTTCCTTTGATGGCGGAGGGACCAGGTGACCGTAGGCTGTCTCGCGCTGAACTCCTCGTTCGAGCCCCTGACGATGGTGCCCCTGAAGCGGGCACTTCGGCTGGTGATCGACGGCAAGGCCGAGATCGTGGAATCGGACCGCGACCGCACGGTGCGCTCCGAGCGCCTGGCGCTGCCGCGCCCGGCCGTGATCCGCCTGCGGAAATTCGTGCACGTCCCGCGGCGGTTCCGCCGCCAGGTGACGAACACGTTCCTCTTCGCGCGCGACGCCTACCGCTGCCAGTACTGCGGTCGTTTCAGCTGGGAGCTCCGTCACCGCGAGTCGCTCACGCGCGACCACGTCGTGCCGCTCTCGCGCGGCGGGCTGAACGTGTGGACGAACGTCGTCACCGCCTGCTCGGGCTGCAACACGCGCAAGGCCGACCACCTGGTGCAGGAGATCGGGATGCACCTGCTGCACGCCCCGGTCGAGCCGCACTTCGTCCACCTGTCGTGGGCGGTGCGCCGGCTGACGCCGACGCAGTCGCGGTACATCAAGTTGTTCTACGGCCCCGAGGTGGTGCAGAAGCTCGAGGCGATGGAGCGGCGGAACGGCGGGATGCTGCCTCCGGAGATGCAGGCGCTGTAGCCCGCCGGGGCGCCGTCGTCAGCAGTCGCCAGCCGTCCGTGAGGAGCGCCCGAAGTTCGGCGCTCCTCACGGCGTTCAGGCGCACGAGCACCGCGGGATACCCCGCGTAGTGGGGCTCGGTGAAGTACTTCGCCGGCTCCGCGTCGATCATCATCTGGCGCACGCCGACGTCCTGCACGCGCACCGCGAGCACGCGCGGGTTCGGCACGCGCGCCTTCTTCGGGTCAATGCGCTCCATCCAGACCCAGCAGTAGCCCTTCAGCTTCCCCTTCACGGCGACCTCGAACGCGAAATGGCCGTCGCGCTCCTTGGTGCCGGGGAGCGTCCTCGCGATGCGGCGGACGTCGGCCTGCGTGGCCATCACGCGCTACCGCGAGGGCCGGAAGGTCGGGCTGCGCTCCTCGTATTCGCGGCGCTCGCCGCCGAGCAGGCGCGCCGCGAGCGCGCGCAGGCCGCGCCCGAGCGCGGTGCCGGGGTTCCGCTCGCCGCGCACCGCCGGCTGCAGGTCGCCGCGCAGCCAGCGGTTCACCTCGTCGAGGTCGTCCACGCCGAGCGACTCCACCTCGAGCGTCGCGAGATAATAGAAGCGGCGGTCCTCCGCGGGCGCGCGCAGCGGCACGCGCACGGGGCGCGAGATCGCCGCGTCGGCGTCCTCGAGCTTGGCGAAGTTGCCGAGCGAGAGCGGACGCTGCCCGACCACCTGGATCACCTCGAACGTCTGCTCGATGCCGCGGAAGCGCACGATGATGTCCCACTCGGCCTGCCGCTGCAGCTCGTCGAAGATCCGCCCGTCGGCCCAGAGCTCGACGCGGAAGTGCAGCCGGGCGGGGAAGCCGTTCTCGAGCAGCTCGCGGAGATACGGGTCCGCCAGTACTGTGCGTGCGCGCACGAGCGGGCCCTCGGCCGTGAGCCGCGTGGCCGTGGGCAGCTGGACCTCGATCCCCGGACGCGCCTGCGCCGCGAGCGCCGCCGGCATGGTGCCCGGCGCGCTCGCGGTGAGGAGCAGGAAGACGGCGAGGCGTCGTGCGGTCAGAAGCGTCGTCCCAGGCGCACGGTGAAGTTGAGCGTCTCGTCGGGCGTGGTGACCGACTTCGCGAAGTAGAATCCGATGTCGCCGAGGTCGATTCCCGCGCCGATGCTGGTGCGGAAGCTCGAGAGGGGCGGCAGCCCCTTCCCGTGGCTGACTGCGCCAGGCGTGTCCGGTGTCGTCCACCCGCGGCCCGCGTCGGCGAAGATCACCCAGGCCGGCGTCAGGTCGCGGAAGCGCCAGAAGCGGTCGCCGGCGTACCAGTCGAAGTCGAGCGACTGCCGCAGCTCGACCTGCGCCAGCGCGATGCGGTCGCAGAGCGTCGGGCGGCCCGCCCAGTCGGCGATGCCGCCGCACGAGAAGACGTCGTCGGGGTCGTGCCAGTTGCGGCGGAAATCGTAACCCTCGATCGAGCCGGGCCCACCGACGCTGAGCCGCCGCTGCAGCGGCAGCCGGTCGCCGCCCATCCAGCCGCCGGCGACGAGGCGCAGGTTCAGCTCGGTGCCGGGCGACACGCGCGTGTAGCGCCGCGCGTCGACGAAGCCACGGGTGTACGTCACGTCCTCCGGCGAACTCGGTGGGAGGACCGGCCCCGGGTCGCGGGTGATGATGCCCGTGCCGCGTTCGAGGTCGGCGTTGAGGTACCATCCGCCCCAGATCGGGGAGCGCACGCGTTCGCGCGTGTCCACGCGCAGTCGCACCGACGCGAGGTCCACGCGCCCCACGTCCATCGGCGCGTTGATGCGGTACGGCTGGTCATCCTGGCGCAGCGACCAGGGGCGCCGCGCCTCGACCGAGCGCCACTCCTCGGTGCCGGCGACGAAGCTCAGCGAGGCCTCCTCGCCCACGCGGCCGCCGAGTCCCGCCTCCCAGCCGTGGCGCCCGAAATAGTCGCGCATGTCGCGGTGCAGCACGAAGGTCGCGAGGCCGGCTTCGGTGTCGGTCAGCTGCCACGACTCGACGGGCTCGACCACGTCGAACAGTCGGCCGCTCAGCACGAGGCCGTTGCGCACGCCGAGCCGCAGGTCGAACCGCGCGTCGTGGCCGAGCGTGCCGTGGTCCCAACGGACCGGCTCGGCCGTGCGCACCACGCCATAGGCCTCGACCTGCACGCGTCCCCAGTTCGTCGGCCGGCGGAAGCGCGGGCCGACCATGATCGGCAGCCCTTCGACGCGGTTGTAGGTCTTCGCCGCGACGAAGAAGAGGTCGGTGTACGAGTCGCCGCGGTCGCGGTTGCGGCGGTCGATGTGCGGCCGCCAGTCGATCATGCGGTCGTCCTCGGGCACGAGGCGGTCGCCGTCGATCGAGTACCGAAGCAACTCGGCCTGCGTGCGCACCTCGCCGTCGACGGTCGTGCTGTCCTCCCGGATCAGCGAGCCGCCGACGATCAGCAGGTCGCGGCCGATCCGCGCGCCCGCCTTCATCCGCACGTCGGCGTTGATCGCGACGAGTGTGCCGGAGATGCGGCCGGCGATCGTCACGGGACCGTTGAGCACGGCGACGTCGCCGGTGATCTCGCGTTCGGCCGCGACGTCGAGCGGACCGTTCACGCGCGTGGTCGCGGGCTCGTTGTAGATGCCGACCGCGCTCGCGACGGTGCCGGTGCGCGCGCGCTGGGCGCCGGCGTCGCCGGTGACGGCTGCGAGGAGGAGGGCTGCGAGGATCGACTTCCGCATCTGGGGCTCCGGGAGTTCAGGACGCCGCCGCCAAGGGCAGGAGGCGTGCCGCGTCTCGCCTGAATGCAGGGCGCGGCGCAACTCGTTGTCAACGCATCACCTTCGCTTACATCACGCGGTCCGCGACGGCGCGTCCCGCGGCCCGGTGTGTCGCCGCGAGCGTGTCAGAAGCCGACGGTCACGCGCACGCCGCGCACGGCGCACCCGCTCAGTCGCCCGCGCCCGCGATCCCCAGCCGGCGCATGCGGCGGTACAGGTTCGGGCGGTCGGTCTGCAGCCGGCGCGCTGCCTCGGCCACCACGCCGTTCGCCGACGACAGCGCCCGCTGGATGAGCAGGCGCTCGTATTCGTCGAGCGCCTCGCTGAGCGCGACGTCGAGCCGCTCGCCGTCCGGCAGCGCGCTCGGCCGCGCCGACGTGTGCTCGCCGGCGGGGAGCACGCTCGAGACCTCTCCGGGCCCGATCGGCGAGC
>CAZIDS010000061.1:0-12599 GCA_964537945.1 uncultured Gemmatimonas sp.
CCGCATCAACAAGGCGGGCGATGACGCCGCCGGCCTCGGCATCGCGAACAAGCTCCGCGCCGACATCCGCGCGCTGAGCCAGGCCTCGAAGAACGCCGAGCAGGCGAACTCGCTCCTCGCGGTGGCCGAGGGCGGGCTCCAGACCGTCGGCAAGATCCTCGAGCGCATGAAGGAGCTCGCGACGCAGTCGGCGTCGGACAACACCGATGCGGGCGGCCGCGTGGCGATCCAGAGCGAGTTCGCCCAGCTCCGCACCGAGATCGACGCGATCACGTCGACCACGAAGTTCCAGGGCAAGACCCTGCTCGACGGCTCGTTCGGCAACTCGGTCTCGCAGCCGTCCCCGGCCTCGGTCGGCATCGGCTTCTCGGCGACCCGCATCAGCGGCGCCGCGGCGGGCACCTACACCCTGACCGGCACGGCCGGCGGCGTGTACACGCTCACCAAGAGCACCGGCGAAGTCCAGACCGTGACGGGCGTGCAGGCGGGCGCCGGCACGATCGACTTCAACGGCCTCGGCGTCAAGATCGAGACCAACTCGGCCTTCGCGCTCGGCGACACGCCGGCCGAAGTCATCACCGTCACCGCGGGCGTCGGCGGCGGGTCCTTCATGGTCCGTTCGTCGGGCGACTACACGGGCGACGACAACGTCAGCCTCTCGGGCCTCGACGTCGACTCGACGGCGCTCGGCATCAACGCCTCGGCGCTCGACACGCTGACCAACGCGCAGAACGCGCTGTCCGACATCGACGCCGCGATCGGCGTCGTGAACACCGCGATCGGCGACGTCGGCGCGGCGCAGAACCGGATCAACTACGCGCTGGAGAACGTCCGCGCGCAGGTCACGAACTTCTCGGCCGCGGAGTCGGTCATCCGCGACGTCGACATGGCTGAGGAGATGACGAAGTTCTCGAAGAACCAGATCCTGGCCCAGGCGGGCACGGCGATGCTGGCGCAGGCGAACCAGTCGGCGCAGGGCGTCCTCCAGCTCCTCCGCGGCTGATGCACTCCTCGCGGCGGAGGCGGGCAAAGACGCCGCCTCCGCTCGCGGGGCCCCGCAGTGACCGCAGCATGCAGCATCCGAACACGCAGGTCCCGCGTCCCGCTCCGCCCTCCGGCGGGGCGGGTCTGCGGGCATGAGGGAGGACTAACGTGACCACGCCACTCGGTTCGTTCCAGGGCATCGCCAGCGGCATCCAATGGCGAGACCTCGTCGACCAGATCATCCAGATCGAGAGCTCCCGCGCGCTCGGTCCGATCTCGGCCGCGCTCAACGCGGAAGGGGCGCGCGTCGACGGCTGGACCGCGCTCGCGGCCGCCGTGAGCAAGGCGAAGGAGGCGCTCGCGACCGTCAAGGACGGCAGCGCGTTCCGCGCCCGCACGGTCACGGTGGCCAACAGCGCGACGAGCGGCCGCACGCTCGCCGCCCTCCCGAACGTCGCCTCGGCGACGCCCGGCCGCTACGCGGTCGAGGTCGAGAACCTCGCCCAGTCCGAGAAGCTCACCGGTCTTGCCGTCGCGAGCGCCAGCACCGCGCTCGGCGTCAGCGGCCGCTTCTCGATCAATGGCGTCAGCGTCACCATCGAGACCAGCGACTCGCTGGCGCGCGTGCGCGACAAGATCAACGCCGCCAACACCGGCGCGAGCGCGAGTCGCGTGAGCGCCACGGTGAACACCGTCGGCGGCGTCGCGCGCCTCGTCCTGAACGCCGACAACACCGGCGCGACCGGCATCGAGCTCGCGGACGACCGCAGCGGGCCCGGCGACACGAGCACCCTCGAGGCGCTCGGCTTCATCGACGGTTCGCGCGCGATGAACGTGGGCACGGACGGCAAGACGCGCTCGATGCGCATCTCCTCCGGCACCCTCGCGCTCGCGAACGCGCTCGGCATCAGCACCTCGCCGTCGCCGGCCACGGTGCTGATCAACGGCCGCGCGATCACGGTCGACCTCCAGAACGACTCGCTCACCGACATCGTCGCGCGCATCAACGCGCTCAGCCCCGGCGCCGCCAAGGTCGAGTCCGACCCCGACGGCAGCACCGCCTGGTCGCGGCTCGCGATCGCCGGCTCCGTGGCCGGCGACGGCAGCGCGGCCGCCGACCGGGTGCTCGAGGCGCTCGGCGTGCGCACCGGCGGGCGCGCGAGCAACATCACGCAGCGCGTCACCGCGGGGCCCGCGATGACCGGCTTCGGCGGCGCGACCGCCACCGGCGCGACGCTCCTCACCGACCTCGGCGCCGGCTCCCCCTCCGGCTTCCAGGCGGGCGACGTCATCACGCTCACCGGCACCGACGGCTCCGGCGCCGCGGTGTCGATGAACTACACCGTCACCGGCACCGACACGCTCGACGACCTCACCGCCGCGATGCAGACGGCCTTCACGGGCCGAGCCGCGACGGTGTCCGTGGTGAACGGCCAGCTGACCTTCACCGACAGCGCCGCCGGCGACTCCCGGCTCGCGGTGACCGTCTCGGCCGGCCTGCAGGGCGGCGGCACCCTCGACCTCAGCGCGACCAGCACCACCTTCGGCCGCATCCGGCAGCTCACCAAGGGTGAGGATGCGCGGATCCTCGTCGACGGCGCGGTCCTCACGTCGCGCACCAACACGGTCGCCGGCGCGATCGGCAACGCCGCCATCACGCTGCAGGGCGAGGAGGACGGCACGACGTTCGACGTCACCATCACCGCCTCGCAGGAGCCGGCGGTGAAGGCGGTGCAGGACTTCGCCACGGCCTACAACGACCTGCTCACCGCCGTCGCGAACGAGACGAAGACGGGTGGCCGCCTCGCGCACGCGAGCTCGGCGCGCGCCGTGCTCGGCGCCATGAAGGGCGTGCTCCTTTCCGACCAGCTCGGCCTCGGTGCGACCGCGCGCTACAAGCGCGCCGGCAGCGTCGGCGTCGAACTGCAGCGCAACGGCCAGCTCAAGGTGGACGCCGCCAAGCTGCAGGCCGCGCTCGCCAGCGACGCCAGCGCCGTCGAGGCGCTCTTCACGCCCGGCGGCGCGGCCGCCGACGGCAACGTCCAGTATGTCGGCGCCGCGAACGTCACGCCCGCCGGCGAGTACGCGCTCGCCGTCACGCAGGCCGCGACCCGCAGCACCACGCTCGGCGGCGCGTTCGCGACCTACGCGGCCGGCCCCACGCCGGCGAAGATGACCGTCCTCTCCGAGGCCTCCGGCCGCTCGGCGACGATCACGTTCGTCAACGGCGACACGCCGGCGACCATCGCGGCGCGCCTGCAGGCGGCCTTCGAGGAGCAGGCCGTCGAGGTCAACGCGACCGTCGAGGGCGGCGCGATCCGCCTGACGGGCACGAGCTACGGGACGAACGGCGGCTTCACCGTCAGCTACACCGATCCGGGCGCCGAGGCGCCGGCGACGCAGCTCGGCATCGCGGCGGGCGCGTACGACACCGGCGTGAACGCGGCTGGCACGCTCAACGGGATCGCGATGACCGCGAACGGCCAGGTGCTCACCGGCGTCAACGGACTCATCGTCCGCTACACCGGCACGGCCGCGACGCTCTCGACCACGGTGCGCTACGCCCGCGGCGTCGCCGGAGGGATCAGCTACGCCGCCGACGGCGTGATCGCCGACGGCACCGGCACGGCGGCGCTCTTCAAGTCGTCGGCCCAGACGCGCATCGCATCGCTCGAGCGGCGCGAGAGCGACGTGACCGACCGCCTGGAGCGGCGGCGCGCCGCACTCGTCGCGCAGTTCTCGAAGATGGAGTCGGTGCTCGGCAAGTTGCAGAGCCAGAGCAGCTGGCTCACGTCGCAGATCACGAGCATGCAGAACATGAACTCCTCGCGCTAGGCGCGAAGGAATCCGCCGGACCTGCCGATACTGTTGGCGTACCGCCTTCGGGCGGCTGTCCACCCCACCGATGACCTACGCCACCAGCTCCCGTCACATGCCGCGCCGCGGCATCCGCTACCGCGAGACCGAGGTCCTCTCGGCCTCGCCGGGCGAGCTCGTGATCCTCGTGTACGACCACGTCCTGGCGAGCCTGCTCCGCGCGCGCGCGGCGATGGCGGCGGGCGACGTCGAGACCCGGCTCACCGAGATCGGGCGCGCGCGCGACGCGGTGGGCGAGCTGCTCGCGACGCTCGACCGCGAGAAGGGCGGGGCGGTCGCCGGCCAGCTGGCGTCGCTCTACGCGTTCTTCCTCAAGGAACTCGCCGGCCTCGGCTTCGAACCCCAGGTCGGGCGCCTCGACCGGATCGTCGCCATGGTCCGCGACCTGCGCGAGGCCTTCGCCGGCGCGCAGGCCAACCCCACGGGACCCCGATGACGCAGCCACAGACCCGCGGCATGATCATGGCGGAGTACGCCCGCTCGATCGCCGACCGCCTCGCCTTCGCCGATGAGTCGCTCCGCCTCGCCGTCCGCGAGGGGGACACCGGCGCCCTGCTGATCGGGATGGCCGAGCGCGAGGCCGCGCTCGCCGCCTCGGAGGACCTCGTCGGCGAGCTCGACCTCGCCGGGCTGAGCGCCGCCGAGCACGCCTCGATCATCCGCACGATGGTGCAGTCCCTCGAGCGGAGCCAGGTGGGGCAGGCCGCCCTCGAGGCGGAGCTCTTCGAGTCGCGGCGCCAGGTGCTGCGCGAGCTCGGGGAACCGGCCCGCCGGGCGATGCAGCCCGCCGCGGTTCGGGGTGCCTACGGGACGGCGGTGCCCGGGAAGGGCCTCCGCCGCACCGGCTGATCCTGCCGCTCAAGTCCGCAGCGTCGCGGCCGATACTGCCGCACATAGGAGGACTCTCATGACCATCCCGACCAGCGGTCCCAATCGTTCCAGCGTGGACGCCCCCGTCCCGGCCCGCGGCAGCACTCCCGCCGCCCGCGTCGCCGACGAGCCGTCGTCCGGACCCGCCACCCCGGTCGCGGCCCGTCCGAAGGACGTGCTCGACCTCTCGCCCGCTGCGCGCGCGTTCGTCGCCCGCGCCGAGGACGAGGGCACTCTCTCCGCCGAGCGGATGCTGCAGATCCGGCAGCGCGTGCTCGACGGGGCGTACGACTCTCCGGCAGTCCTGGACGCCGTCGCGCACAAGCTGCGGCAGTCCGGCGACCTTCGCTGAACACACCACCCGCGCCGAATCACCAGAGCCCGCCCATGCGCTTCCTCGTCGTCGACGACTCCGCGACCATGCGCCGCATCATCGTCAACTCGCTCGACCGCGTCGGCTATCCCGACGTCGTCGAGGCGGATGACGGCCAGTCCGCCCTCAACAAGTTCGCCGAGGGCGGCATCCAGTTCATCATCACGGACTGGAACATGCCGAACATGAGCGGGCTCGACTTCGCCCGCGCGGTGCGCTCCCGCGCCGACGGCGCGGCGATCCCGATCCTGATGGTGACGACGCGCTCGGCGCGCGAGGACATCCTCGCCGCGGTCGACGCGGGCGTGAACAACTACGTGCTCAAGCCCTTCACTCCCCCCGTCCTCAAGGAGAAGATCGACGCGGTCCTCTCCGTGGGCGCGGCGGCCTGATCAGGAACCCACCGCAATGGTCACCCAGGTGCAGACCCACGAGGACGTCCTTCACGCGACGGACACCGCCCTTCGGCTGGTGAACCAGGCGCTGGGCGACCTCGGCACCGCCGAGTCGCTCGCGAAGGTCGCGGCGCCGATGGCGGAGAAGGGCGCTCACGGCGAAGGGAGCCTCCTCTCGCTCGCGGCGACGCTGCTGCGCGCGTACGGCGAGGTCGCCTCGCTGCTCGACCGCATCAAGCAGAGCCGCGGCATCATCCAGGAGGCGCACAGCGCCCAGCTGGAGCAGATGAACTCGAAGCTCTCGGCCGTGACCTCGGCCACGGAGCACGCCGCCGCGGGCATGCTCGACGGTCTCGACCGCGCGATCGCGGTGGTGAGCGAGCTCGAGCAGGAGGCCGCGGAGAGCGAGGACATGGTCCGTCACGCCCGCTACTCGGCCCTGCGCGAGGAGCTCTACGGCGTCATGACCTACATCCAGTTCCAGGACATCACCAGCCAGCAGCTCGGCTACGCGGCGGCGGTGATCAGCGACACCGAGAAGCGCCTCGAGCAGCTCTCCGGCATCTTCGCGCCCTTCGCGGCCGACGTGACCGCGGTGAGCGGCGGCGTCCAGAGCTCGGCCCCGAAGCACTTCGACCCCAACGCGGTCGCCGACAAGACCGATTCGCAGGCGTTCGCCGACTCGCTGTTCGGCGCGCGCTGAGGAACTCCCATGGCCGCCCTCACGATCGACGACGCCATCGCCGCGTTCGTCGCGTGCGAACCCGGTGACGAGGCGGCCCGGCGCCGCCTGCGCGAGCGCTGCTGGGCGCTGGTCGCCGACAAGACGCTCGACGCCGGCGCGCGCACCGCGCTGGCCGACGCCGTCGCGCTGCTCGACGAGCCCGCGCAGTTCAAGGGCGACCTGCACGATGAGGCCATGGAGCGCGTCCGCCGCCACCTCGAGGTGGCCGTGGACCGCGTGGAGTGCGGCGCCTCGGCGATGAGCGAGCCGGAGCCCGCCGCGCCCCCGCGCGACGCGGCCCCGGTGACCTCGATCCCGGTCGTCCCCGCGCCGCAGGGCGCCGCGGCCCTCGCCGCGCCGGCGACCTTCACCATCGAGGCCGACGCCGATCGCGCCCTCATCGAGGACTTCGCGAACGAAGCCCGCGAGTACCTCGAGGGCGCCGAGGCGGCGCTGCTCCATCTCGAGACCAGTCCCGACGACGCCGAAGCCGTCAACGACGTCTTCCGCGCCTTCCATACGATCAAGGGCACCTCGTCCTTCCTCGGGCTCAGCGCCATCGCCGGCTTCGCGCACCACGCGGAGGACATGCTGGACCGCGTGCGCGGCGCCGAGCTCGCCTTCGCCGGCAACGTGCCCGACCTCGCGCTTCGCGCGGTCGACGTGCTGAAGTCGCTCGTGCAGGCGATCCCGACGGCGCTCGCCGGCGGCGCGCCGGCGCTCCCCGCGGACTACGCGTCGCTCACCGATGCGCTCTCGCGTCCCGAGCACGCGGCCGCGGTCGTGCCCGCGCGCGCCGCGGCGATCGATCCCGAGTCCGCGAACGTCCTAGAGGCGCCCTCCGCGCCGTCGGCCCTGCGTGTGGCGACGCCTGCCGCGTCGCCGGCCGCCGCGCCGCCGGCCGCCGGCGCCCCCGCGGTGCAGAAGGACCCGCTCGTGAAGGTCCGCACCGACAAGCTCGACCAGCTCATCAACCTGGTCGGCGAGCTCGTCATCGCCCAGGCGATGCTGGTGCAGGACGACACCGTCCGCAGCGCCCAGCACCATCAGCTGATGCAGAAGGTCCGCCACGCCGACAAGATCGTGCGCGAGCTGCAGGACCTCTCGCTCGGCCTTCGCATGGTGCCGATCAAGGGCGCCATCACGAAGCTCGCCCGCGTCGTCCGCGACCTCGCGGCGCGCAGCGGCAAGCAGATCGGCTTCGAGGTCTCCGGCGAGGAGACGGAAGTCGACCGCACGCTGGTGGACCTGCTGGCCGACCCGCTGATGCACATGGTGCGCAATGCGGTGGACCACGGGATCGAGCCGCCGTCGGAGCGGATGAAGACCGGCAAGCCGGCGATGGGCACCGTGCGGCTCGAGGCCTATCAGGCCGGCGACCGCGTGGTGGTCAAGCTGCACGACGACGGCCGCGGCCTTCAGCGCGCGAAGATCGTCGCGAAGGCCGTCGAGAAGGGCATCATCGCCTCGGGCGACGGCATGTCCGACGCCGAGGTGTTCGACCTGATCTTCGCGCCGGGTTTCTCGACGGCCGAGGCGGTCACCGAAGTGTCGGGACGAGGGGTCGGCATGGACGTCGTCCGCCGCAACCTCGCCGCGATGCGCGGCCGCACCGTGATCACGTCGGTGCCCGGCCAGGGCTCGACCTTCACGATCGAGCTCCCGCTCACCCTGGCGATCACCGACGGCATGCTCGTCCGCGTCGGCGCCGAGCGCTTCATCGTGCCGACCGCGCGCATCCGGCGCTGCTTCCGTCCCGAGCCGTCAGCTGTGTCGACGGTGCAGGGGAAGGGCGAGATGGTGCAGCACGGCGGCGAGGTGCTGCCGCTGCTCCGGCTCCACCGCGCGCTGCGCGTGGTGAACGCGCAGGAGCGCGCGGTCGAGGGGATCCTGATGGTCGTCGGCGACGGCAGCGACCGCGTCGCGATCCTGGTCGACGAGCTCCTCGGGCAGCAGCAGGTCGTCGCGAAGCCGCTCGGCGACGCGATCGGCCGGGTGCGCGGCCTGACGGGCGGCGCGATCCTCGGCGACGGTCGCGTCGGGCTGATCCTCGACGTCGATGAACTCGTGGTGGCGCACCGCGACGCGGGCGCCGCCGCGGCCGCCGAAGGGGCCGCGCGCGCGGCCTGACCCGGGCCACGGGTCAGGTTCGCGGCCGAGCGGCCGATACTCCCACTGACGCATGCGCGCGCCACGTGCGCGGCGCCCCACGACCCCAAGCTCCGAGCGTGCCATGACCGCTGTCGCCATCGAGTCCGCCCCCGCCGCCCGTGCCCTCGGCGGGAAGTACCTCACGTTCGTGCTCGCCGGCGAGGAGTACGGCTTCGAGATCCTGACGGTCCACGAGATCATCGGGATGATGGCGGTGACGCCCGTGCCGCACAGCCACCCCTGCATCCGCGGCGTGGTGAACCTGCGCGGCAAGGTGATCCCGATCGTCGACCTCCGCCGCCGCTTCGCGATGGCGCCGAGCGAGAGCCCGGAGACCTGCATCATCGTGCTGAACGTGAAGGGGCTGCTCGTCGGCATCGCGGTGGACGCGGTGAGCGAGGTGCGCCTGATCGCCGACGGCTCGATCGAGCCGCCGCCGGCCTTCGGCTCGGACGTCGACGTGTCGTGCCTCCTCGGCGTCTCGAACTCGGACGGCAAGGTCCGGATGCTGCTCGACGCGGACAAGGTCCTGTCGCTCGAGGCGATCAACTCCGCGATGTGATCGCGGACGCGCGTCCGCTCCCGGCGCGCCCCGCGAGAGCCCCGCGCGCACCCCTTCCGCCCTGCCGATGACCGCTCCCGCCCTCACCGCAGGTCCCGACCTGCGGCTCTCCGCATCCGACTATTCCGCGGTGTCCGAGTTCCTCCACGGACAGTGCGGGATCCGGCTGCGCGACGGGAAGGAGGCGCTGGTCGTCTCGCGGCTCGGCCATCGCGTGCGCGCGCTGCGCCTGCCGTCGCTCTCGAGCTACATCGCCGGCGTGCTGCGCGACGAGTGGCCCGAGGAGCTGCCGCACTTCATCGACGTGCTGACGACGAACAAGACGTCGTTCTTCCGCGAGCCGGCGCACTTCGACTTCCTCGTCGACGAGGTCTTCCCGCGGCTCGCCAGGGGCGGCCGCGACATCAAGATGTGGAGCGCCGCCTGCTCGTCGGGCGAGGAGCCCTACACGCTGGCGATGGTCGTCCGCGAGCACCTCGCCGCCGAGGCGGCGGCGCGCACGCGGATCCTCGCGACCGACATCTCGACCCGCATCCTCGAGAGCGCGATGGCGGGCCGCTACACGAAGGCGCAGGCGGCCGGCGTGCCGCCCGAGATGATGCGCAAGTACTTCACGGCGGTGCAGGGCGGCGCGAGCGTCGAGGTGCGGCCCGCGCTGCGCGAGATGATCTCCTTCGGGTACCTCAACCTGATGGAGCGCTGGCCGATGAAGGGGCCGTTCGAAGTCATCATGTGCCGCAACGTGATGATCTACTTCGACCGGGCGACGCAGGAGCGCCTGGTCGGCCGTTTCACCGAGCTCCTCGCGCCCGACGGCGTGCTCTGCGTCGGCCACGCCGAGTCGCTCACCGGGATCGCGCACGGGCTCGAGCAGCTGCAGCCGGCGGTCTACCGGAAGGCGGCGCCGTGAGCGCGATCCACAAGCTCTCCGTCGCCGGCCGCCAGTGCGTGGGCATCGCCGGCCTCCACGTCGCGACCAGCGAGAAGGACGAGATCGTCACGTACGCGCTCGGCTCGTGCCTCGGGATCACGATGTACGACCCGGTGGCGAAGGTCGGCGGCCTCGTGCACGTGATGCTCCCCGACTCCACGATCGACCGGAACAAGGCGGAGAAGCAGCCGGGCATGTTCGTCGACACCGGCGTGCCGGCGCTGCTGACCAGGATGACGGAGAAGGGCGCGCAGAAGACGCGCCTCCGGGTCGCCGTCGCCGGCGGGGCCGCGCAGCGGCTCGCCGGGAAGGACCATTTCCAGATCGGCGAGCGGAACTACAAGGCGTTCGAGCAGCTCGTCGCGTCGCAGGGGCTCCGGCTCATCGCGAGCGACGTCGGCGGCACCAACCTCGCCCGCACCATGACCCTTGCGGTCGCCACCGGATCGGTCGAGATCAAGAGCGACGGCACCGCGAAGAAGCTGGTCCCATGAGCACCCTCACGCCCTCCGCCCCGACGCGCGCCATCGGCGGCCCGCCGGTGCGGGTCCTCATCGTCGACGACTCGGCCCTGGTCCGCAAGCTCCTCACCGAGGCGCTCGCGAAGTTCCCGGACATCCAGGTCGTCGGGACCGCGCGCGACCCGTACGAGGCGCGGGACCGCATCCTCGAGCTCGAACCCGACGTCATCACGCTCGACATCGAGATGCCGCGGATGGACGGGCTCACCTTCCTCGACAAGATGATGCGGTCGCACCCGATGCGGGTCATCATCGTCAGCTCGGTCGCGCAGGCGAGCTCGGCGAACGCGGTGCGTGCGATGTCGCTCGGCGCGATCGAGGTCGTGCCGAAGCCCGAGGGGTCGATGTCGATCCCCGACGTCGAGCGCTTCCTCGTGCGCGCCATCCGCGTCGCGGCGCGCATCCCGCACTCGCGGCTGCGCGCGCCGCGCAAGCGCGTCGTGCCGCCGCCGCGGCGCGCCGCCGGCGCCGGCGCGCTCTCCACGCGGCTCATCGCGATCGGCGCGAGCACCGGCGGCCCGCCGGCGATCGAGACGGTCCTCTCGGGATTCACGCCCGACCTGCCCGGCACCGTGATCGTGCAGCACATGCCGCCGCACTTCACCAAGGCGTTCGCGACGCGGCTCGACGGGCTCGTCCCGGTGCGTGTGTGCGAGGCCGAGGAAGGCGAGCTCATCAAGGACGGCACGGTCTACATCGCGCCGGGCGGCCGGCATCTCGTCGTCCGCCGGTCGGGCGAGGGCTTCCGCTGCCACCTCAAGGACGGCCCGCCGGTGCACCACCAGCGGCCGGCCGCCGACGTGCTCTTCGACTCCGTCGTCGAGTGCGCGGGGCCGACGACCGTCGCCGCGCTGCTCACCGGCATGGGCGCCGACGGCGCGCGCGGCATGCTCGCGCTGCGCGAGCGGGGCGCCTGGACGATCGCGCAGGACGAGGAGAGCTGCGTCGTCTACGGCATGCCGCGCGAGGCGGTCGAGCTCGGCGCGGTCTGCGAGGTGCTGCCGCTCGACGAGATCGCCGACGCCATCATCCACCGCGCCGCCCCCGCGCTGCGCTGAGTCCGGAGGTCCCATGCGGAGCCGCACCCGCTCGCTCGACATCGTCTTCGCCGCCGGCGCGCTCCTCGCGATCGGCGTGGTGGCGTGCAACCGCAAGGGGCCCGAGACCGGGCCCGATGCGCGCGGCAACGCGCCGACGATCTCGCAGCGCGAGGCGCGCGACCGCGCCGACCGGATCCGGCTCGAGCCGTACCAGAGCGTGGACCACGCGTTCCGCGACGCGAACTCGCACCTCCGCTACCCGGTGCGCCTCACGGTCCAGGACAGCGCCGATTGGCTCGCGATCTGGTCCCGCATCGCGGGCCCGAACAACGAGGCGCCCGCGCCGCCGGTGGACTTCACGCGCGAGATGCTGCTCGTCGCCGGCATGGGGGAGCAGCCCTGCATGGGCCACCTCATCTCGATCGACACCGTGATGCGCGACGACGAGAAGCGCATCTACGCCGTCGTGCGCGAGCGGCACCGCGGCGCCGGCTGCGGCTGCCTCAACGCGGTGATCTCGCCGGTGGACGTCGTCCGCGTCCCGCGCACGATCCGCCCCGTCACCTTCCTCGAGCGGAAGGAATCGAACGTCTGCGAGGCGCGATAGCGCGCCCCGCCCGGCGGCTACGCCGGGACGACGCGCCGCATCACCTCGTCGAGCGTGTCGAGCAGTTCCTGGGGACGGAACGGCTTGTGCAGCGCCACGCACGGCTCGCCCGCGGTCGCGCGCTCCTCGTCGGTGATCGGTCGGCCGGAGATCAGGATCGCCGCGCGCGCGGCCCCCTTGGACCGGAGTGCGCCGGCGAGCGTCGCGCCGTTCATCCCCGGCAGCCCGACGTCGCAGACCAGCACGTCCGCCGCCTCGAGCTCCGCGAGCGCCGTCGCCTCGGCCGCGGTCGCCGCGAGGCGCGCGACGTGGCCGCCGCCGTGCAGCAGCCGGCGCAGCACCTTGCCGAGCTCGGGATCGTCCTCGACGACGAGCACGTTCCGCGAGACGCGGCGCGGCTTCGGCGGCTCGCGGCTCGGACCGGCCGGCGCGGGCACCGTCTCTTCCATCCGCGGGAAGTAGCAGCGGAAGGCGGTGCCGAGGCCGGGCGCGGTGTGCACGTCGATCGCGCCGCCGGACTGCAGCACCGTCCCCTGCACGGCCGCGAGGCCGAGGCCGGTGCCG
>CAZIDS010000062.1:0-12570 GCA_964537945.1 uncultured Gemmatimonas sp.
CTTCGGTGGATCCTTCGGCGCGTCCCCCGGCTTGGGCTCGGCGTTCACGGCGGCCGACGCGGCGGCGGACGCAGCTTTCGCCGCCCCCTTCGCGGTGTCCACGATGCCGTCCGCGACCGACCTCCCCTTCGTCGCGACGTCGCTGAGGACGTTCATCGCCTGGCTCATGAAGCCCATCGCGGTGGCGACCGTCTGCGCCGAGACGTTGCCGGCGCGGAGCGTGTCCTCGATGCCCTCGCTGAAGCGCTGGAAGACGTTCGGTCCCGGCGCCTGCCGCTCGGCGTACTTCGACTCGATGAACTCGATGTAGTCGAGGACCTGGTACTGCCGCTCCTCCGAGAGCGTCTCGAGGCGGCGGAGGATGCGGTCCTTGAGGAGATCGTTCACTGCGGGAAGCCCCAGCGCGCGCGTTCGCCGCGCGCGTCCACGTGCAGGAAAGGCCCGTGCGAACCCGTCGCCCGGTACACACCCATCCCGCCGACCAGTTCAGGATACTTCCGTTCGACCTTCTCCACGAGTTTCGAGAGCCAGATGGCGTCGCGGAAGTCGATCCGGCGGTCCTTGTTCAGGTCGTCCATCTTCCCGTCGCCGTTGACGTCCACGTACAGGTCGGCCGCGTCGCCGTAGGTGTGGCGGCTGTCGGTCGCGCGGCCGGGGATGTTGCCGCGGGCGTTGTACTGCGGGGAGCGGAAGCCGGAGAGCACCCCGAGCCCCTCGGCGGGGACGCCGGCCAGGCGGAGCTCCGAGACCAGCAGCTCGAGCTTGTCGACGAGGCGCTCGTCGAGCAGCAGCATCTTCGGCCAGACGTCGCGCTGGTCATGCGTGAGGAACTGGCCGAGCGTGAAGTGCGTGGAGACGCGCACCGCCTGGTCCGCCTCGGCGACCTCGATGAAGCCCTCCGGCAGCTGGTACGCCTCACCGCGCGGACGACGCACTTCGGCCGGCCAGCGGCCCACGCGGTAGACTCCGACGCGGCCATTCTGCTTCTCCGCGAAGGGCACGAGCATCGCGAAGTGGAAGGTGTCGGCGGTGACCGAATCGATGACCGGCAGGAGCCCGGGGCGCTGCACGGCCTCTTCGCCGAAGGCGCCGGCGAGGGCGTCGTACTCCGCGCGCATCTCCTCGGCGGGCTTCACGATCCGGAAGCGGATCCGGCCGCTGCGGCCACGGACGGCGTCGGAGACGTGCATCACCACCGGATCGGCCGGGCGCGGCGCCGTGATGGCACCAGCGGCGGTCCCGGTGAGCACGACGGCCGCGAGCAGGAGCACGCGGCCGGAGCGGCGAAGTGATGCGGCGAAGGGCACGAAGGACGTCTCGGAGTGGCGTTCAGAGCGAGGACGCATCATACGCCGGCTCTCGTAAAACGAGGAGGCCGGAAGCGTCACGCAGTGATAGTCTCGGCCGCGACCGTTATTGGCCGCTCGGTCAGTTCTATTTGACCGTTCGGCTAGTAGACATATACCGGAGTTCCCACGGTAACGATCCGGAAGAGTGTCTCTATGTCCTCGTTCCGCACTCGGATGCAGCCGTGGCTGACCGAACGGCCTATGCTCGTCGGAGAGTCCGTTCCGTGGATTCCGTATCCGTCGCCGAGGTACAGCCGGTTCGCTCCGAGCACACCCATGTAGCGACGCTGGTTCGTCCCGAATGGCGGCACGATCAGCTGATCGCCGACCGCGATCTCCCGTCCGTCCGAGGCCTCGAACGGGACTTCACGGCCATCCGCGAAGCGCGTCACGACGTTGGAGCCGCTCACGGTCACCACGCCGCCGTTCGACGTCGGGACCTGCATCGTCGCGTCGAGGCGGAGGAGCTTGAGCCCGCGCTTCTGCGCCATCTCCACGTAGTGCCAGTCCGGCGGGACCCAGGCGGGATCGATGTCCTTCCGCTGCACGACGAGGCGGCCCCGCGGCGTCTCGAACTTCCACTGCTCGCCGGTGGTGCCCTGCTTCTCGAGGAACTTGCCGCTGCCGGTCGCGACGCGGGTCTCGAAAAGGACCTCGTTGCCGCGGCGGTACCAGAGGCGGTTGTCGGCGATCGAGATCACGAGGTACGGCAGGTTCGCCGCCGAGTCGCGCGCGGCGCGCCCTTCGAGGAAGGCCGCGAGCGAGTCGGTGACGTGGCGCTGGGCCGCCGACGCCTCGCGCAGGCGGGTCGAGTCCACCTCGAGCCCCTGCAGTTCGGCGCGGCGCTCGTCCTTGAGCCGCGACGCGTCGCTGAGCTGCCACGTGATGGCCCAGCCGGTCGCGATGCAGGCGGCCGCGGGGATCAGCAGCTTGCGCAGCAGCACGGGCGCCGGCGAGGGCGCGCTCTCTCGGCGCAGCTGCATCGACGGCACGCGCCGCGGCGGAGCCGTGACCGGCGGGGCCGCGGGCGCAGGCAGCGGATCGCCGGGAGGCGTCGCGCCCTCGCGAGGATCGGGCGGAGTCGGGCCGGTCATCAGTAGAAGAAGGCCAGCTGGCCGGGACGCACGTTCGGCCGGATCGCGTCGAAGTCCGCCACGGGCACGCGGATGGTGCGCGGCGTCATCACGCTGTCGCGCGACGTGACGGGCACGAGCAGGATGCCGTCGTCGATCGTGATCGCGCGCGCGGCGACGGCGGTCACCTGGTGCACACCGCGCGGCACGTCGGCGACGGCCTGCGCCGCGCGCAGGACGATCTCGCCGCGCTCGAGCGTGAAGGCACCGTCGCTCAGCGCGAGTGCGATGTGCGGCTCGGCGGTCCGCGCCGGCTGCGAGCGCGACCGTTCGAGCGCGAGGCGGATGCGGTCGACCTCGGCCGTGAGCAGCGCATCGCCCGCGGCCGACGCGGCCGAGCTGCGCGACGCCACGATGACCTCGAGCTCCGACTCGAGCGCCTTCCGCTGCTGGAGCAGCGCGACGCTCGCGGCGGCGCCGCCGACGGCCGCGATGATGAGCACGGCGCGCAGGGTCATCGGCGCGTGAGCGTGAGGAGGTCGAGCACCGGCGCGCCGGTGGGCTGCGAGCGGCCGTTGCGGATCCGCGCGGTGACGAGCACCTCGGCGAGCGGCGGCAGGCGCCGTGCGTCCTCGAGCAGCGCCGGCGGCACCGCGAGGTACAGGATCGCGTTCTCGCCCGACGGTCCCATCGCGAGCAGGTACGGTTCGTCGGGCTGCAGCGCGCGGCGCAACGGGTCAGCGGTCTGGAGGCTCACGACCTGCACGGCCCAGCGAACGACCTGTCCTTCGTGCCCCTTCGGGTCGAGGCGCAGGTCGGCGGCGGTGAGCGAGCCAGCGAAGGCCGGATCGGCCGGGACGAGAAGGCTCTCGGGCACCCACGCATCGACGCGCACTTTCACCCAGCCGCGGTCGCGCGCGGTGGCGTCGACGATCGCGCCCTCGTCGAGCGTGCCGATCGCGCGCGCGCCGGGCGCGTAGCTGAGCGGCGCCGAACGCGAGGCGCGCAGCGCACCCTCGCGCGCGGGCGGCGCGGTGTCCAACGGCACGTCAGGCGCGACGGGCCGCGGCGCGGCCGTGCGCGGGTCCGCCGGCCGTGGCGCCGCGGGCCGCGGCGTGGCGGCCGCCGTCGCCGCGACGTTCGCGAGCGCGGAGTTGAGCACCCAGCCGTCGCGCTGCACGCGCGCCCAGTCGCCCTTGCGCTCGATGATCCGGATGCCGGCGCCGGACTGGAAGACGCCGAGGATGCGCGCGCTGGTCGACGGCTCGGCGCGCAGGCGGATCGTCCCGCCCGCGGTGGTCGCGGGGAAGGAGTCGCGGCGCGCGCCGATGCCGGTGGCGGTGATCCAGCCCTCGAGCGTGACGAGCGTGGAGCCCGCGCGCGCGCCGCCGGTGCGCCAGGTCGTCCCCTCCTGCACCGTCGCGATGACGTTCCCCTCGGGCACGGCGCGCACCTCGGCGTCGCGCGTGGCACGCGCCTGCTGCGCGGCCGCGGGTGCGGCAGCAGGCAGGGCGGCCGCGAGCAGGAGCGAGAGGGAACGAAGGACGCGCATCGCTGGTAGGGGGGGAGTCCCGGGACTAGATTCCGCTCGCGCGCGTCTCACTAGACTCGCGCGGCAGTCACGTGAAGGTATACCCCGCACGGAACAGGGCCAAGATGGGTTCACAGGTGGACCGGCCGGTCGTGCTCGTGGTGCTCGACGGCTGGGGCCATCGCGAGGAGACCGCAGGGAATGCGATCGCGATGGCGCGCACACCCACGTGGGACCGGCTCTGGTCGCGCGCACCGCGCACGCTGCTCGAGGCGAGCGGCCGCGCCGTGGGGCTCCCCGCGGGACAGATGGGGAACTCCGAGGTCGGCCACATGAACCTCGGCGCCGGCCGCGTGGTGGTGCAGGACCTCGTCCGCATCGGCGACGCGATCCGCGACGGCTCGTTCCACGCGAACGCGGCCTTCCGCGCCGCCTGCGCACACGCGCGCGCGAGCGGCGGGACGCTGCACCTGATGGGTCTCGTCGGCGACGGCGGCGTGCACGCGCATGACGACCACCTCCTCGCGCTCGTGGACACCGCGCAGCGCGAGAAGGTCCCGCGCGTCGCGCTGCACTTCCTGCTCGACGGGCGCGACACGCTGCCGACCTCCGCGCTCGGCTTCGTGAAGGCGCTGCTCGCGAAGATCGGCAGCCGCGCCGTGGTCGCGAGCCTCGGCGGGCGCTATTTCGGGATGGACCGCGACCAGCGCTGGCCGCGCACGCAGAAGTGGTACGACGCCGCGGTGCGCGGCACGGGACCGTCGTGCGACGACCCGGTCGCGTTCATCGAGGCGAACTACGCGAAGGGCGTCACCGACGAGTTCCAGGAGCCGGCGGTCGTCCTGCGCGGCGGGCAGCCGATCGCGCCGATGCGCGACGGCGACGCCGTGATCACCTGGAACTTCCGTTCCGACCGCATGCGGCAGATGGTGCGCGCGATGGCGATCGGCGGCTTCGACGGCTTCGACGTGAAGGACCGCCCGCGGCTCCACGTCGCGACGATGACGCAGTACGACCAGACCTTCGGCCTGCCGATCGCGTTCGAGCCGTTCTCGATGGCGCGGATCATGGCCGAGGTGCTCGAGGCGCGCGGGATGTCCACGCTGCGCACCGCGGAAACCGAGAAGTACGCGCACGTGACCTACTTCTTCAACGGCGGCAACGAGGTCCCCTACCGCGGCGAGGAGCGGATCCTCGTCCCGAGCCAGAAAGTGGCGACCTACGACCTGATGCCGGAGATGAGCGCGCCGGGGATCACCGACGTGCTCGTGAAGGGGATCCTCGCGAAGGCGCACGAGTTCACGCTCTGCAACTACGCGAACGGCGACATGGTCGGGCACAGCGGCAACCTGGCGGCGACGATCGAGGCGGTGGAGTGCGTGGACGCGCAGCTCACGCGGATCGTCGAGGCGGCCGGGAAGGCGGGGGCGCGGCTGCTGATCACGGCCGACCACGGCAACTGCGAGATGATGATCGATCCGGCCACGGGTGGGCCGCACACCGCTCATACCACGAACCCCGTGCCGCTCCTGCTCGTCGAGGACGGCACCGCCGTCACCCTGCGCGCCGGCGGCGCGCTCTGCGACATCGGCCCGACCGTCCTCGGCATGCTCCAGGTGGAGCAGCCGGCGGAGATGACGGGCCGCGACCTGAGACTCGGAGTCCCTGCGTGACCCGTCGTGCCCTCCCGATCGCGCTGGCGATCGTCGCCATCGCCTTCGCGCCGCTCGCGGCCCCGCTCTCGGCCCAGGTGGGCCACACGCCCGCCGACAGCCCGTTCGAGGACCTGCGCGGCAAGCAGGGCCTCACGATCTGGACCGGCCTCATCGCGCCCGGCGGCGATCCCGCGGGCGTCGGCCCGCGCACGGGGATGCAGCTCAGCGCGCGCTACGAGCTGCTCCTCACCGGGCCGCTCTGGCTGCAGGCGCGCGCCACCTACGCACCGCGCCTCGAGCGCACGTACAAGGATCCGCTCATCACCGGATCCAACCGGATCCTCGGCACCTCGATGCGGCCGCTCGCGGCGATCGAGACGGGCTTCGGCGTGAACCTCACGGGCAACAAGTCCTGGCGACGCCTCACGCCGCAGGTGCACGGCGCGTTCGGCTGGGTGACCGGCGGCTCGAACCAGTTCGATCCCGGCGGCTACCGCTTCGGGAACAAGTTCACGGTCTCGTACGGCCTCGGGCTGCGCATCGTGACCGGCCGCGAATGGGAGGCGAACGTGGACCTCACGCACCTCTTCTGGAAGTACACGTACCCGGTGGACTACGGCCCGGCGGGTGCCGCCGGCGCGAATGCGATGGTCCCCGACGGACGGCTCCAGCCGTGGAAGGGGAACGCGGTCCTCTCGGTCGGCGCGACACGCTTCTTCTTCCGCTGACATGACGCGGCGCGCGACGCTCACCAGGCGGGTGACCTTCTCGGCGGCGCACCGCTACCGCCGGCCCGAGTGGGACGACGCGCGCAACGCGCAGGTCTTCGGGGCGTGCGCGCACCCGAACTGGCACGGCCACACCTACGCGTGCGAGGTCACCGTCGGCGGCGAGATCGACCCCGTCACGGGCTTCAGCGCCGACCTCGCCGCGCTCGACCGCGCGCTCGCCGAGCGCGTCGTCGCGCGGCTCGACCACCGCAACCTCGTGCTCGACATCCCCGAGTTCGCCGAGGGGAAGCTCATCCCGACGAGCGAGAACGTCGCCTGGTGGATCGCCGACGAGGTGCAGGACGCGCTCGGCCCGGCGACGCGCGTGGTGCGCGTGCGGCTCGGCGAGGAACCCGGGTTGTGGGCCGAGGTGGAGCCACGGTGACCGCGCAGCGCTGTGTCGGCGTGATCCTCGCCGGCGGCGGCGCGACGCGCTACGGCGGCGAGCCCAAAGGGCTCGAGCGAGTGGGCGGCGTGCGGATCGTCGACCGCGTCGCTTCCGCGCTCCGCCCCGTCACCGAGGAACTGCTGCTCGTGGCGAACGCGCCCGACGCCGCCGCCTGGCTCCCCGGCGTGCGCGTGGAGCGCGACGTGCGCCTCGGCGAGGGCGCACTCGGCGGTCTGCACGCGGCGCTCACGCATGCGCGCGCGGACGTGCTCGTCGTCGCGTGGGACATGCCGTTCGTGCCGGCGGCGCTGCTCGCGGCGATGCGCGCGCAGGGCGAACAGGAGGGCGCCGACGTCGTGATCGCCGAGCACACGGTGGCGCGGCAGGGCCTCGAGCCACTCTGCGCCTGGTACTCGGCGCGGTGCCTCGGCGCCGTCACGGCGGCACTCGAGGCCGGCGACCGGCGCGTGATCGGATTCCACGACGCGGTGAGGGTCTCGCGCCTGTCCGAGGCGAAGGTGCGTCTCTACGGCGAGCCCGACCTGCTCTTCGCGAACGTGAACGCGCCGGCTGACCGGGACCGGTGGGACGCGGCGATCGGATCGGCCGCGCCGCCGCCGATGCTCGCGGTGGTCGGGAAGAAGCACGCCGGCAAGACGACGCTCGTCGCGACGCTCTCGTCCGAGCTCACGCGCCGCGGCCACGCGGTGATGACGCTCAAGCACAGCTCGCACACCTTCAACCTCGAGCCCGACGGGACCGACACCTGGCGCCATCTCCACGAGGGCCAGGCGGAGCGGGTCGCGATGGCGTCGCCCGACAAGTTCGCGCTCGTCGCGCGCTGGTCGAAGGAGCGCGCGCCGGAGGAGATCGCGGCGCGCTATCTTGGCGAAGCGCGCCTCGTGCTCTGCGAAGGCTTCAAGCGGAGCGCGCTGCCGAAGGTCGAGATCGCGCGGCGCGCCGCGCACGCGACGTCGCTGTACGAGGAAGGCCCGGCGAACGCGTCCACCTGGCGCGCGATGGTGAGCGATGCGCCGGTGGCGAAGTGGGACGGCCTGCGATTCGACCTGCACGCTCCAGATTGGCTCGACGCGCTCGCCGCCTGGGTGGAGCGCGAGTACCTCTCCCCCGCCCCGCGATGACCCGTCGTCACCCGCTCCTCACCGTCGCGATCGCGGCGTGCGTGTCGGCCTGCGCGGCCCCGGTCGCGAGTGCACCCGCGCCCGGTGGCGCACCCGCCCCCGCCGCGCCTGGTGGCGCTCCCGCGGCCCCTGCCGCGCCGGCGCTGCGCCCCGGCACGCCGACGCGGCGCGCCTTCACCGCGCTCGCCGACTCGCTCCTCGCCGACCCGATGTTCCGCTCGTCGCACTGGGGCGTGCTCGTCGTGGACCCGGCATCGGGAGACACGCTCTACTCGCGCAACGCCGGCAAGCTCTTCATGCCGGCCTCGAACATGAAGATCATCACCGGCGCGACGGCGCTGGCGATCCTCGGCCCCGACTTCCGCTTCGAGACGCGGATCCTCGGCGCGTCGGCGCCGGTGAACGGCATCCTCACCGGCGACCTCGCCGTGATCGGCACCGGCGACCCGAGCTACAGCGATTCGCTCGTCGTGACTGACGCGATGATCCCGCTCCGCGAGCTCGCCGACTCGCTCGCGGCGCGCGGCATCAAGGAGGTCACGGGCCGCCTGATCCGCGGCGCCAACACCTTCCCCGACTCGTCGCTCGGCTTCGGCTGGGCGTGGGACGACCTCGACTACACCTACTCGGCGCCGGTGGACGAGCTCTTCTTCAACGAGGGCTACTCGTGGATCCGCGTGATCGGCGGGGCGAGGCCGGGCGATCCGGTGACGGTGCGCACGGGGCCCGCGCGCACGGTCCCGCGCATCGGACGCATCGACGTGACGACCGGCAGCAGCTGCTGCATGACGCGCTCCAAGGTCGAGTGGTTCGGCGACCTGCGCGGCACGCGGCCGAAGGTGGACCTGCGCGGCGAGGTGCGGCCGGGGGACTCGGTGACCGTCGGCGTCGCGCTGCGGCACTCGTCGGCGGCCTGGCTCGATGCCTTCGCCGAGGCGCTCGCCGAGCGCGGGATCACGGTGCGCGGCGGCGTCGAGGCCGACTCGCTCGCCGACACGACCGGGCTCGTGCCCCTCGCGACGCGCCTCTCCCCGCCGCTCTCGGTCATCCTCCCGCGGTTCGAGAAGCCGTCGCAGAACCAGTTCGCCGAAGTCCTGATGAAGACGATGGGCCGCGTGCGGCTCGGCGAAGGCTCGGCCGACAGCGGGCGCCGCGTGATCGAACGCCAGCTCGTCGCGTGGGGCATCGACAGCGCCGGCTTCGCGGTGCGCGACGGCAGCGGACTCTCGCGGCACGACTACCTCACGCCCGAGACGATCGTGCGTGTGCTCGACGTGATGCGGAAGCACCCGGACTTCCGCGCCTTCTACGATGCGATGCCGATCGCCGGTGTGGACGGCACGACGCGCACCCGGATGAAGGACACGCCGGCGATGGGCAACGTGCACGCGAAGACGGGCACGCTCGACAAGGCGCGCTCGCTCTCGGGCTACGTGACGACCGCCGACGGGCGGATGCTGATCTTCTCGATCCTCTCGAACAACCACGTGGTGCCGAACCGCGAGGTGGAGCGCGTGCAGGACGCGCTCGCGGTCTTCCTCGCCGGCGCGCGGATCGGGGACCGATAGTGAAGTCGGTGCCCGAGGCGGTCGCCGCGATCGTCGCGGGTGTCGCTCCGCTCGCGGTGGAGGACGTGCCGCTGCGCGACGCCCTCGGGCGCGTGCTCGCCGCCGACGTGATCTCGCCCGTCACGCTGCCGCACTGGACCAATTCGGCGATGGACGGCTACGCCGTGCGGGGAGACGATGTCGCCGGCGCGCGGGAGGATGCCCCGGTCGAGCTGCCGGTGCTCGAGACGATCGCGGCGGGCAGGTTCCCCACGCGCCCGGTGGGACGCGGCGAGGCGTCGCGGATCATGACGGGCGCGCCGCTCCCTGAGGGCGCCGACACGGTGATCCGCGTCGAGGACACCGATGCCGGCACGGTGCGCGTGCGCATCCTCAAGGACCGCGACGCGCACAAGAACATCCGGCCGCGCGGCGAGGACCTGCACGCGGGCGCCATCGCGCTGCCGCGGGGCACGGCGGTCGGGCCGGCGCAGGTCGGCGTGCTCGCATCGGTCGGCCAGGCGACGGTGCGGGTGCATCGGCGGCCGCGCGTCGCGATCCTCGGCTCGGGGGATGAGCTCGTCGAGCTCGACCGCTTCGATGAGGTGCTGGCGGGGACGAAGATCGTCAGCTCGAACTCGCACACCATCGACGCGCTCGTTCGGAACGCCGGCGGCGAGCCGATCGCCCTCGGGCACGCGGGCGACACGCTCGCGGCGATGCGCGCGCTGCTCGAGCGCGCGGTCGCCGAGCAGCCCGACCTCATCGTCACGTCGGCCGGCGTCAGCGTCGGCGAGCACGACCACACGCGCTCCGCGCTCGAGGCGATGGGCGCGGTGATGGGCTTCTGGCGCGTGCGGATGCGCCCGGGCGCGCCGATCGGCTTCGGGCACGTCGCCGGCATCCCGTGGATCGGGCTGCCGGGCAACCCCGTCTCGGCGATGGTGACGTTCGAGCTCTTCGCGCGCCCGGCGCTGCGGCGGATGCTCGGCCACGCGCGACTGCACCGTCGTCCCATCCGCGTCGTGCTCGAGGAGCCCGTGAGCATCGGCGCGAAGCTGACGCACTTCCTGCGCGCGATCGTGACGCCACGCGAGGACGGCCGCGTCACCGCGCGCCTCACCGGCCCGCAGGGGTCGGGGATCCTCACGTCGATGTCGCTCGCGAACGCGCTGCTGGTGGTGCCCGAGGATCGCGGGGAGGTCGCGGCCGGGGAGGTGCTCTCGGCGCTGCTCCTCACCGAGGACGCGGGGACGGCCGAGGGGTTCGCGCTCTGAGGGCGCGCTGATGCGTCCCGAGCTGCGGGCGCTCGAGGACCGCTTCGTGCTCGTCGAGCGCGAGGTCGCGCTCCCGCTCGGCGTGGTGACGCTCGAGAAGCCGCGCTCGGCCGACGAGCTGATCAGCGAGGCGGACTTCGCACACGACGAGCGGCTGCCGTACTGGGCCGACCTGTGGCCGTCGGCGATCGTGCTCGCCGAGTACCTCGAGCGGCACGGCGAGTCGCTGCACCCGACCGGTGCGGCGGCACAGGGCGCGCCGCGCGCGCTCGAGCTCGGCTGCGGCCTCGGGCTCGTGACCATCGCGGCGCTGCGCGCGGGATTCGACCTCACCGCGACCGACTACTACGAGGACGCGACGCGCTTCGCGGCACGGAACGCGGTGCGCGTGACGGGACGCGAGCCCGCGACGCGCATGGTTGACTGGCGCGACTTCCCGGCCGATCTCGGCAGGTTCGCCCTCGTGCTCGCCGCCGACGTGCTGTACGAGCGGCCCTACGCGCCACTGGTCGCGGACGCGATCGCCCGGACGCTCGCGCCGGGCGGGCGCGCGCTGATCGCCGACCAGGGCCGCGTGGCCCTCGGGGCGTTCCTCGAGGAGGCCCAGGCGCGACGGCTGCAGCCGCGGATCGTCCATCATGAGATGCGGCCCACGGTCCCGGCCGCCCCGGAGGGATCGGCCGTGCATTCGATCACCGTCTACGAGCTGCGCCATGGGTAGCCTGATGGCCACGGTCATCCGCATCGGCGCGGTCCTCCTCATCGTGGGGCTCGCGGCCTGGCTCATCCGCCGCGCGGGCGCCGGGTTGCGGGACGCCCTGCGGGAACGGAAGGGCCCGCCCGGCGCGGCGATCACGCCGGAGCAGCTCGACGCGATCACGCGGCACGGGCTCGCGACGGCGGAGCAGCTCTTCGCGATGAGCCCGAAGGAGCAGGTGATGCTCGCCACGACGGCGATGCTCCTGCAGGCGAAGGGCGCGCCGCGCGACTCCTGAGCGCGGCGCGCGCCGCTCAGGCGAGCTGCTGCGCGACCACCTCGGCGATGTCGTAGACGGGGACTTCGCTCCCCTGCGCCTTCACGCCGTCAGCCATCATCGTCATGCAGAAGGGGCAGGCGACGGCGACCGCGTCAGCCCGCGTCGCCAGCGCCTCCTCGGCGCGCTCGAGGTTGATGCGCTTGCCGACCTTCTCCTCCATGAACATCCGGCCGCCGCCGGCGCCGCAGCAGAGGCCCCTGTCCTTCGCGCGCCCCATCTCGACGAGGTTCACCACCGGCAGCGCGCGCTTCAGCGTCTCGCGCGGCGCGTCGTAGACGTCGTTGTAGCGGCCGAGGTAGCAGGAGTCGTGGTACGTGAAGGTCCGCACCGGGCCGTGGAGGTCATGGCGGATCGGCACGCGCCCCTCGGCCATCAGGTGCTCGATGTACGTCGAGTGGTGCACGACGTCGTAGTGCCCGCCGAACTGCGGATACTCGTTGCCGAGCTGGTGGAAGCAGTGCGGGCAGGCGGTCACGACGGTCTTCACGCCGTAGCGGCCGAGCGTCTCGACATTGTCCTTCGCGAGCATCTGGTAGAGGTACTCGTTGCCCATCCGGCGCGCGGGGTCGCCGTTGCACTTCTCCTCCTGCCCGAGGATCGCGAAGCGCACGCCCGCGGCCTGGAGGATGCGCGCGAAGGCGACGGTGGTCTTCTTCGCGCGGTCGTCGAACGAGCCCATGCAGCCGACCCAGTAGAGCACCTCGGGCTTCTCGCCGCGCGCGACCATCTCGGCCATCGTCGGGATGCTCATCCCCTCCGCCCACTTCACGCGGTCGCCGGGGTCGAAGGCCCACGGGGAGC
>CAZIDS010000063.1:0-12562 GCA_964537945.1 uncultured Gemmatimonas sp.
GGTGAAGCGTTCCTGGTCGCGGCCGAAGCGCTCGAGGACGTCGTCGGTGACCTTCTCGCCGAGCTCGCCGAGCTGCGTCGCCTGTTCGGCGATGCTGTTCTCGAGGGCGATGACCTCCTTCCAGGCGGCGGCACCGGCCTGCCAGACCGTGGTCGCGCCCTCGAAGGCGCGATGCTGGTCGAGGAGGGCGTGCCGCAGTCCTGGCTTGCGTGCGACGCTGCCGGCCGTCGGCCGCAGGTCGCCGGTGATGATCTTGAAGAGCGACGTCTTGCCGGCGCCGTTGCGCCCGATGATGCCCCAGCGGTCGCGTTCACCCACGGTGAAGGTGACGTCCTTCAGGAGTTCCGTGGCGCCGAACGAGATGCCGAGCGAGGAGCAGGAGACGAGGGACATGTGTCGGGGAAAGTTAACGGGCCCGGCGGCTGCCCCGCGGGCCCGGCTCCGCGCTATCCGCGCCGGCGCTCGCGCCAGCGCGCCACGAACGGCGCGAGCCGGCGCCGGGCATCGGCGCGCAGCGGCTCGGGCAGCCCGTCCACGGCGTGTCCGTACTGCGCCATCGTCGAGTCGACGACCTGCGTGTCATGGCTCGGGCCGGTCGCGGGGGGCACCGGGAGCGAGTCGAACTCGACGCCGCCCGAGTCGAGCTCGGCGAAGAGCAGCCGCATGTGGCGGTCGGCCGAATCGACCGCGACCGCGGCGTACTCGGACCGCGGGAACGCGAGCATGAAGCCGCTGAGCGGGTCGATCGAACGGGACAGGTAGCAGGCGAAGAACCCCTCGCATTCGCCGCCACCGGGCAGCAGGGCGAGCGCCCACGCGGCATCGTCGGCACGCGCGTGAGCGGGGAAGCGGCGCACGAGTTCGCGAAGGTGCGAACCCGTGTAGAGGTGCATCCCCGAGATCTCGTCGTAGGCATAGGCGCCCGGCATCCGCCGCGCGGCGAGCGTGTCGGCGGCGTCGCGGTCGAACGCGGGCAGCCGCGCGATCGCGAGGCTGCCGGCCTCCCACAGGAGCCGCGGCACGTCCGCGCCGGGCGCAAGCGTCGAGTCGTGGAGCGCGAGCAGGCGCGTCCAGTCGGCAGTCGTCGGTTGCCTGCCGAACGGGGTCATCATCACGACGGAGTCGCCGGCCGTCACGGTGTCCGGCGGCGGCACGGCCGGCGCGGCGACCGCCGGTGCCGCTGCCGTGCCGGCCGGCGGCGTGCCGGAGTCTCGCGGCTCGCGCCCGCTGCCGCAGGCGACGATGACGGCGACGCCGACGGCGAGCGCCGCGGCGAGCCCGAGCCGTGCCGCGGCGCCGCGTCGGCGGGAGGCTCCGTCGCGGGCGGCAGGGTGGCTCACGTCACCCGTCGGTGGGCGTCGGGACGGTGAGGTCGCCGGTGTCGAGCGCGCGCTGCGCGATCGACCGCATCGCCTCGTCGCCGTTCCGCTCGAGCGCGCGGATCGCGCGCCGCGTGCGGCGCATCGCGGTCGGGATGAACAGCTTCGCGACCTCGAGGTCCGGCGCCGCCCCTGCCTCGCCCTTCGCCTTGATCACCGACGTCACGCGCGACAGCACCGCCGTGCTCAGGTAGATGTCGATCGCCGCGTTCGCCATCCGCTCGTGCAGCATCTGGCGCTCGATGATCGCCTTGCCGTGCTCGATGAGCGCCTTCTCCACCGCCATCGCGAGGCCGTGGATGTTGTCGGCCACGAGGTCCGCCTCGTCGGCGAGCAGCTCGTGCACCTTCGTGAACTCGGGCTTCACGAGCGTCCGCTTCACGCGGCCGGTGAGGTACGCCGAGATGGCGCCGATCGAATGGAGCGGGTCCTTGAAGGCCTTGCCGACCTCCTTCAGTTCCTCGCCCGGCTGCTGCAGTCCCATGAGCGCGATGAGCGCGCGCAGGATCTCGTTGGTGCCCTCGAAGATCAGGTTGATGCGCGAATCGCGCAGCGCGCGCTCGTACGGCGCCTCCTTCGAGTAGCCGATGCCGCCGGCGATCTGCAGGGCCTCGCTCGCGGTGCGGAACGCGAGCTCCGACGCATACACCTTGCACGCCGCCGTCTCGAGCGAGAAGTCGATCCCGCCCTTGTCCACCATCCCCGCGCACAGCATCCAGCCCGCGTCGGCGGCGTAGCAGTCGGCCGCGGCGAGCGCGATCTTCTTCTGGATCATCTCGAAGGAGCCGATCGGCTTGCCGAACTGCTCGCGCTGCTTCGCGTACTCGATCGCATGCTGCATCATCCGCCGCGTGCCGCGCGACGAGCCGGCCGAGAGGCCGAGCCGGCCGGAGTTGAGGATCTCGAGCGCGATCTTGAACCCGCCGCCGACCTCGCCGAGCAGGTTCTCCGCCGGCACGACGACGTTCTCGAACGTGATGGTGCGCGTGTCGCTCGCCTTGATGCCGAGCTTCTCCTCGACCTTGCCGAGCGAGATGCCGGGGCTCTTCGCGTCCACGATGAACGCGGTCACGCGCTGCTTCTCCTTCCCGTCGATCGTCACCGGCACCTTCGCGAAGACGGTCAGCACGCCAGCGTAGCCGGCGTTCGAGATCCAGATCTTGGTGCCGTTGAGCGTGTAGCTCTTCCGGTCGGCGGCGGGGACCGCCGTCGTGCGCATCGCCTGCGCGTCGGAGCCCGACCCCGCCTCGGTGAGGCAGAAGGCGCCGACGAGCTCGCCGCTCGCGCAGCGCGGCAGCCACTGCTGCTTCTGCGCCTCGGTGCCGAAGAGGATGATCCCCTTGATGCCGATGCTCTGGTGCGCGCCGAAGTAGACGGCCAGCGACGCGTCGTGCGCGCCGATCTCGCCGAACACGCGGTTGAACACCAGCGAGCTCGCGCCGAAGCCGCCGTACTGCTCGGGGATGTTGAGCCCCATCAGACCGAGCTCGGCCATCCCCTGCCGCACCGCGTCGGGGAACTTGCCGTCATGGTCGAGCTTCGCCGGGTCGAGCGTGTCGGCGGCCCAGGAGCGGAACGCGTCGAGGATCTGCGTCAGTGCTTCCTTGTCCTCGGCGCTCGGCGTCGGGAACGGGAAGATCAGGTCCTCGCGAATCTCGCCCTGGAAGACGCCGCGCGTGAACGACGGCTGGTGCTCGGGATCGGCGAGGTGCGGGGCGCTGGGGGCGTGCTGGGCGGTGGCCATGGGTCGCGGGGTGCGGGACACCCTGAACTTAGCGCCGAAGCCGCTTGCGACGCCTCACGCACCCGCCGAGGTTGCGGCATGCGCTCCGCTCGACTGCTCCTGCTCCTCCTCGCCCCCGCCGCGGTCGGCGGGCAGGCCGCCTCCGCCCGGCCGCTGCCGGCCCCGGTCGCCGCCGTCGTCGAACCGACTTCTCCACGCGCCTCGCTCACGCAGTATCTCGCGTCGGCGCGGAGCGGCGACCTCGCCCAGGCCGCCCGCTACCTCGACCAGTCCGACCCGCGGCTCCGCGACCGGGCGCCGGAGCTCGCCGGCCGGCTCCTCGCCGTGATCACGTCGGGCCTGTGGATCGACCTCGAGCAGGTGTCGCCGCGCGCCGAGGGCGACACGGCCGACGGCCTGCCGCGCGACCGGGAGTCGCTCGGCGAGCTCACGAACCGGACGGGCCGCGCGGTGCCGGTGCGGCTCGCGCGCGAGACCGCGAGCGGCGAGACGCGCTGGGTCTTCTCGGCCGGTACCGTCGCGATGGTGGATTCGCTCTACGGGGCGCTCCCCGACCACTGGGTGCGCGAGCACCTGCCGGCGATGCTGCAGCGCAGTGGCCCGCTCTCGCTCGCGTGGTGGCAGTGGCTGGCGCTGGTCACGCTGATCCCGCTCGCGGCGCTCGTCGGGACGCTCCTCGCCGGGCCGGTGCAGGCCGTGCTCAAGCGGCTCGTGAGCCGCACCGAGACGGAGCTCGATGACGCGCTCGTCGCATCGGCGCGCGGGCCGATCGTGCTGTTGATCGGCGTCGTCACCTCGCGCCTGCTGCTGCGCTGGATCGCGCTGCCCGGCCCGACCGAGCGGTTCGTCGTGGACCTGCAGCGTGCGATCGCCGTCGTCGCGGTCTTCTGGATCTTCCTGCGCGTCATCGGCGTGCTGCAGCTCGCGCTCCCCGGCACGGCGTGGGGGACCTCGCATCCGGCGCTGCGCTCGCTCATCCCGCTCGGCGGCCGCATCGCGCGGCTGCTCGTGCTCGTGGCCGGCGTGCTCACGGTCGTCGCGAGCTTCGGCTACCCGATCGCGACGATCCTCGCCGGACTCGGGATCGGCGGCATCGCGGTCGCGCTCGGCGCGCAGAAGACGCTCGAGCACTTCTTCGGCTCGGTGTCGATCGGCGTGGACCAGCCCTTCCGCGTCGGCGACTGGGTGCTGATCGACGGCGTCGAAGGGGAGATCGAGCTGATCGGGCTGCGCTCGACGCGCATCCGCACCCTCGAGCGCACCGTGGTGAGCATCCCGAACGGCCGGCTCGCCGACATGCGCAGCGAGAACTTCGGCCCACGCGACCGCATCCGGCTGCGCACCGAGCTCGCGCTCGAGTACGGCACGAGTGCGGCACAGCTGGCGGCGATCCGTGACGGCGTCGAGGCGATGCTGCGCGCGCACCCGCTCACGTGGCCCGGCCGCGTCGTCGTGCGCTTCTTCCGCTTCGGGCCGTCGTCGCTCGACGTCGAGGTCTTCTGCTGGGTCGTCACCGCCGACGTCGACGAGTTCCGCCGCGTGCGCGAAGAGCACTTCCTCGGGATGATGCGCATCGTCGCGGGCGCAGGGGCGCGCTTCGCCTTCCCGACGCAGACGGTGATCCAGCGGCCCGGCTGAGGCGCGGGCTCAGCGTTCGGCGAAGGGCGCCGCGAGCTCCGAGCGCCCCGTGAGCGCGACCTGCGCCGCGCCGCGTCCGAGCACCGCGCCGACGACGTTCCCCGTCCCGCAGTAGGCGCCGGTCACGTGCACGCCGTCGCCGAGCGCGCGGAAGACCGGCATCCCGGCCTTCGAGAAGGAGACCAGCGCGGCCCAGCGATGGGTCACGGGCGCCTCGATGCCGAGCCGGTCGCGCAGCGTGCGCGTGAGGTACGCCTGGATCGGCTCGCTCGTCGAGGCGTCGTGCGTCCACTCCGACTCCGCGTCCACGTCGCGGCCGCCGCCGAGCACCACCGAGCCGTCGCCGAGCTGCTGCCAGTAGTCGTAGCCGTAGCGTGTGGAGACGGGCCGCGTGTATCGCAGCTCGCGCACCGGCGCGCAGGCGAGCATCTGCAGGCGGGCGGTGCGCACCTCGTCGGCCAGCAGCGGGAAGAGCCGCTCGAGCCGGCCGTCCACGCAGCTGATCACGTGGCGCGCGCGGATCGTGCCGCGGTCGGTGAGCACGCGCCCGCCGTGCACCTCCAGCGCGCGCGCCGCGCCGAGCAGGCGCGCGCCGCGCTGCAGCAGTCGCGCGGCGAGCGTGCGGCAGCGGAGCATCGGCTGCATCACCGCGTCGGTCGGGATGAGGATGCCGCGCCCCTCGGGGCCGACGTATGACTCGCAAGCGAAGCCGTCGGCATCCATCTGCGCCCGCTGCGCCTCGCAGTCCCCCACCTCCTCGTGCGAGTCGGCGATGCGCAGCGACCCCGTGATCCGCACCGCCGCCGGCGCCTCCCGTGCCATCCGCTCGATCTCGGCCGTCGTGCGCTCGGTGATCGCGACCGCACGCTCTCGCCCGACGAGCGCCACGAGGTCGTGATGGTACTCGGACGTCCCCGACAGCAGGAAGCCGCCGTTCCGTCCCGCCGCCCCGGCCGCGATCCCCGCGGCATCGACGCCGATCACGGACTTCGCGCCGAGGTCGAGCGCCTCGGCGAGGCACGCGAGTCCGCTGCCGCCGAGGCCGATCACGCACAGCTCCGCCTCCGCGTCGCCCGTGAGCGGCGGCAGCGGCAGGTCGTCGTGATCGTCCCAGCGCGGGCGGTCGGGCAGCGTGTCCAGGGGCGTCAGCGGAAGGGGTCCGGCCGGAAGATGGCCGCGGGGACCGCGCGCCACCACGCCCGGCCACGCCCGGCCACGCCGGGCCGCTCAGCGCCAGAGCTTCGGCAGGTCGCGCCAGATCCAGAACGCGCTCGCGGCGGCCATCGCCGCGGCGACGATCGCGCCGAGCACCGTGAGCCAGCGCGGGTGCCGGTACTCGCCGACGATCGCCTTGCGATGCGCGGCGACGAGCATCGTCGCCAGGCCGACCGGCAGGATGAGCCCGTTGAGGGCGCCGACGAGCACGAGGATCCGCACCGGCTGGCCGATCAGCAGATAGATCAGCGTCGATGCCGCGATGAAGCCGACGACGAGACGCGCCCAGTGCCGCTCGAGCGCCGGGTGCAGCTCGCGCAGGAAGCTCACCGACGTGTACGCGGCGCCCACGACCGACGTGATCGCCGCGCTCCACATCACCACGCCGCTCAGCCGGTAGCCGAGCTCACCCGTCGCATGGCGGAAGACCGAGGCCGACGGGTTCGCCGGGTCGAGCGCGAGCCCCTGCGTCACTACGCCGAGCGCGGCGAGGAAGAGCAGCGCGCGCATCAGCGACGCGACGCCGATCGCGGTGACGGCGCTCTGCGTCACCTCGCCGGTGCGCCCGGCGCCGTGCACCCCGGCGTCCACCAATCGGTGCGCGCCGGCGAAGGTGATGTACCCGCCGACGGTGCCGCCGACGATCGTCACGAGCGCGACGATGTCGATGTCCACCGGCATCACGCTCCGCACGATCGCCTCGCCCACCGGCGGCGCGCTCGCGACGGCGACGTAGCCGGTGAGCCCGACGAGCACGAAGCCGAGCGCGATCGAGAAGCGGTCCATCGCGCGTCCCGCCTCCTTCACGAGGAAGAGCCCGACGCCGATCGCCGCGCTCAGCACCGCACCGGCCCACACCGGCCAGCCGGTGACGACGTTGATGCCGAGCCCCGCGCCGGCCACGTTGCCGACGTTGAACGCGAGCCCGCCCAGCGCGACGAGCACCGCGAGCAGCTTGCCGAGCCCGGGCAGCACGTCGTCGGCGACCGCGCCGGCACGGCGCCCGCTCACCGTGAGCACGCGCCAGATGTTCAGTTGCGCGGCGAGGTCGATCACGACGCTCAGGAGGATCGCGAACGCGAAGCTCGGCCCCAGCCGCTCGGTGAACACCGCCGTCTGCGTGAGGAACCCCGGCCCGATCGCCGAGGTCGCCATCAGGAAGGCCGCGCCGATCAGCGCGCTCGCGAGTCGACCACGCATCCGATCCCCCAGAGCGAGAGTGAGGCCGCCAGCGAGACGATGAACGGCGTCGGGACGCCGGCCACCAGCGCGAGCACGTAGCTCGTGATGCCGCCGAGCAGCGTGAGCGTCGCGGTGCGTGCCGAGCCCCACGGCGTGAAGAGCGCGAAGAGCACCGTCACCAGCGTGCCCGCGCTCCCGAACGCCGATGCCTGCTCGACCAGCGCGAAGACGCCCTCGGCGTTCAGCGCGAGCGCGTACGCGAGCGCGCCGAACCCGACCACGCCCCACCTCGCGATGCGCACCTTCTTCCGCTCGTCGGTGATGCCGAGCATCGGGACGAGGAGGTTGTGCCCGAGCAGCCCGGACGCGACGAGCAGCGTCGAGTCCACCGTCGAGAGGATCGCCGCGATCAGCCCGCCGGCGAACACCGCGAAGAGGACCGTGGGCAGGTTGTCGCGCGCGATCGTCGCCAGCAGCTGCTCGGGGTCGCCGAGGTCGCCGACGATGTGGCGGCCGAGCAGCGCGATCACGACCGGGATGCTGCCGACGAGCACGTACATCCCGCCGGCGATCAGCGTGGCGTTGCGCGCGACCTCGCGCGTGCGCGTCGCGATCACGCGGCTCACCACCTCGGTCGCGGCGAGCGAGCCGAGCACCGGCACGGCCCACGCCTCGAGTGTCTCGTACCACGGGCCCGCTGCCGCCGGCGTCAGGTCGATGCGGTCGGTCGCCGCGAGCAGCGACGCCGCCTCGCCGAGGCCACCGACGCGCAGGATCACCGCCCCGAGCATGATCAGCAGGCCGATCGTGAGCACGATCCCCTGGAAGACGTCGGTCGCCGCGTCGGCCAGCAGGCCACCGTACGCGGTGTAGGCGACGGTGAACGCCGCCGCGAGCAGGATCGCCATGTTCACGTCGATCGTGCTCGCCGTCGCGAGCACCTGCCCGAACGCGCGCACCTGCGCCGCCGCCCAGAGCACCGAGCTCGGGATCAGCAGCACCGCCGCGAGCCGCTCGACGCCGGTGCCGAAGCGCATCCGGTAGAGGTCGGCGAGCGTCGTGAGCCCGCGCTCCCACAGCGGCTTCGCGAGCAGCGCGCCGGTGAGCACGAGGCAGAGCCCGTAGCCGAACGGCTCCGCCGACGCGAGCGTGATCCCCGAGCCGTAGATCTCCGCCGACGAGCCCACCACGGTCTCGGCGCCGAACCAGGTCGCGAAGATCGAGAAGGTCGCGAGCAGGTAGCCGAGCTTCCGCCCGCCGACGAGATAGTCGTCCTCGGAGACGATCCGCTTCGAGATCCAGACGCCGATCCCGAGCTGCAGCGCCAGGAAGGCGAACAGCGCGAAGAGGGTCGGCGTCAACGGCGCGGCGCGGTCGGGGCGGACATCGCGGCGGAATATCGACGCGGCCGGCTCAGCGGAACAGCCCGCCGAGCGCGTCAGGCGGCAGCGGCGTCGCGCGCGCGGCGAGCCCGCTGAGCTGCGCCGCGAGGCCCAGCACCTCGGCGCGCGTGCGGCCCGCCGCGCGCAGCTCGCGCAGGCCGGTGTCGTGGGCGCTCTTGCTCAGCTTCCGCCCGTCCCGGTTCCGCAGCAGCGGATGATGCAGGAACAGCGGCGCGCGCTCGCGGCCGATGAGCCGCGCGAGCCGGAGCTGCCGGCCCGTCGAGGCGAGAAGGTCCTCGCCCCGGATGATGAGGTCCACGCCCTGCTCGTGGTCGTCGACGGTCACGGCGAACTGGTAGGTCCAATTCCCGAGGCGGTCGCGCGCGAGGACGTCGCCGCACTGGAGGTCGGGATCCTGCGCCTGCGGTCCGAGGCGCAGGTCGTCGAAGCGCTCGACCGTGCCGGCACGCATCAGCACGCGTCGCGCCGGCGTCTCGTCGGGCGAGCGGCCGAGCGAGCGGCAGGTGCCCGGATACCGCAGCTCCTCGCCGTCGGGTGCGTCGTCGGCCCCCGACGCGCGCGCGATGTCGGCGCGCGAGCAGGTGCACGGGTACGCGAGCCCGTCCGCCTCGAGCGCGCGCAGTCGCGCCTCGTAGCGCGCGGCGCCGTCGCTCTGCCGCTGCGCGAGCGCGCCGGCACGGAACGCGTCCGTGCCGAAGCCATCCGGCTCCAGGCCGAGCCAGTCGAGGTCGTCGAGCAGCGCGCGCTCGTATTCCGGCCGGCAGCGCCCGCGGTCGTGATCCTCGACGCGCAGCAGCACCCGCGCGCCGAGCGCCTGCGCGACGCCCCACACCCACACCGCGTTCGCCGCGTGGCCGAGGTGCAGGTAGCCGGTCGGCGCGGGTGCGAAGCGCGTCGTGAGGCCGCGCGGGAGCGCGCGCAGCGCCGCGGCGAGGTCGGGGGCGAGGATCATCGCGCGGGAATGTCGCGGCATTGGCGCGCGGGGACAACGCGCCGCTAGCATTCGGGATGACCAAGCCGTTCGTCACCGTCGTCGAGGTCTCGCCGCGCGACGGCCTGCAGAACGAGAAGGTGCTCCTCCCGACCGCGGTGAAGGTCGAGCTCGTGGACCGGCTGAGCGACGCTGGCTTCCGCGCGATCGAGGTGACGTCGTTCGTGTCGCCGAAGGCGGTGCCGCAGATGGGCGACGCCGCCGAAGTGATGGCCGCGATCCGGCGCGCGCCCGGCGTGCGCTACAGCGTGCTCACCCCGAACCTGCGCGGCTTCGAGGGTGCCGTCGCCGCGCGGGCGGACGCGATCTGCGTGTTCGGTTCGGCCAGCGAGACCTTCTCGCAGAGGAACATCAACTGCTCGATCGCCGAGTCGATGGAGCGCTTCCGTCCGGTCGTCGCGGCCGCGCGCGAGCGCGGCATCGCGGTGCGCGGCACCGTGTCGTGCGCACTCGGCTGTCCCTACGAGGGCGAAGTGGCACCGGCCGCCGTGGCGGGGGTCGCGCGGGAACTGCTCGAGATGGGCTGCGACGAGCTGAGCATCGCCGACACGATCGGCGTCGGGACGCCCGACGGGACGCACCGCGTGATGGAGGCGGTGCTCGCGCTCGCCGATGCCGCGCGCGTGAACGGGCACTTCCACGACACGTACCGGCGCGCGCTCGTGAACATCGATGCGTGCCTCGACCTCGGGATCCGGAGCTTCGACTCGAGCGCGGCCGGGCTCGGCGGCTGCCCGTTCGCGCCCGGCGCGACCGGCAACGTCGCGACGGAGCTCGTGCTCGAACGGCTCGCTGAGCGCGGGTTCGACACCGGGGTCGATCTCGCGAGCGTCCGCGCCACGGGGGCGTGGATCCGCGCGCGGCTCGCCGCGTAGCGCCGCGCCCGCGCGCCGCGCCAACGCGGCCGCGGCCCGGCGTTCGCGCTCAGTACGCCGCGCCGAGCCGCTTCCCGATCGAGCCGCCGGCGGCCAGCGTGCGCAGCATCAGGTCCGCCGCGTCCTCGACCGAGATCCGCTCCGACTTGGCCGGCATCTTCTCCTCGCGCGTGCGATAGGCGCCGGTGCGCGCACCCGGCACGATGTCGGCGAAGACGAGCATCGTCGCGTCGAGGCCGCTGTCGCGCAGCGCGACCCATGCCTCGACGTGGCGCAGCGAGACCGCACGGTAGGTCTCGCCGAACTCCGGCTGCTCGGCGACGAAGCCACCCTTCGCCGAATCCATCACGCCGCGGTTGCCGACCGCGATCACGCGGCGGATGCCGGCGCCCTTCATCGCCGCGATGATGTTGCGCATCCCCTGCGACTGCGCCTCGCCCGGTACCTCGAGTCCCGCGCCGCCGAGCGTCGAGAGCACTGCGTCGCAGCCGGCGATGGTGCGCGCGACCGCCGCGGGATCGAGCACGTCGCCGGCGACGACGTCGAGCCCGTCGCGCGGCGCGAGCCTCCGCGGGTCCCGCGCGAGCGCGCGGACCGTGTGGCCGGCGGCGAGGGCGTACTCGAGCACGCGTCCGCCGACGCGGCCCGTGGCACCGAAGAGGGCGATGCGCATCGCAGCTACCCGGACGTCAGCGCCGCCAGCCGAGCGCGCGCCCGGTCGCGACGAACACCCGCGCCATCCCGCCGCCGCCGAGTTCGCGCTCGAGGGTGTGCGTGGCGTGGAGCGCGGTGGCGAGTCGGTCGCGGACGGGGTCGGTCAGGGCGTGGCCGGCTGGAGGTGGTCCGTAAAGCTGGTTCCGGTCCGCGGCTTGTGCGAGCGCGGCGCGCCGGCCCGTGCGCGGCCCCGTGCGCGGCCCCGTGCGCGGCCCCGCTCAATGGTAGTTGTGCCCCTTCACCGAATCCTCCCCGGCTCCCGCCTTCAGCGGCGCGAACGACTTCGCGCGGATGTTGTAGACGCCGCTCTCCACCTGCAGCACGCCGCGCACGAGCAGCAGCGGCGTACGCGAGATGAGCAGCGCCTGCCGCTCGAAGCGCTGCGGCGTGACCACGACGTTGATCGTCCCCGTCTCGTCCTCGAGCGTGAGGAAGACGAACCCCTTCGCCGTGCCGGGACGCTGCCGGCAGATCACGAGCCCCGCGTGCGCGACCGCCTCGCCGTCGCGCATCGTCATGATGTCGCGCGCCGAGCGCACGCCGTTCGGCGCGAGCAGCTCGCGCAGGTGGCGCATCGGGTGGCCGTTGAGCGACAGCCCGGTGAGGCGGTAGTCGGCCTCGGTGAGGTCGGGCGCCTTGAAGGCGGGGAGGTGCGGCGGCACGCGCGACTCGGGGAAGAGCGCGAGCGGCCCCGCCGGCTCGCGCTCGGCCTCGAGCACGCGCCAGAGCGCGACGCGCCGCCGCCGCGCCGGCGGCTCCTCCGGCACGAACGCGTCGAACGCCCCCGCCTCGGCGAGCGACCGCAGTGCACGGCGGTCGAGCCTCGTCCGCTGCACGAAGTCGAGGATGCTCGTGAACGCCGTCGCCGGCGTCCCGAGCCCGCCCTCGATCCTCCGTTGCGCGAGCGCGCCGAGCCCGAGCACCGACCGCATCCCGAGCCGCACCGCCGGCGGCGCGTTGCGTCCGGTGCCCGGCTCGAGCGTGTGGTCCCACGCCGACCGCGTCACGTCCACCGGCCGCACCTTCACGCCGTGCCGCCGCGCGTCCTCGATCAGCGTCCCCGGCGCGTAGAACCCCATCGGCTGCGCGTTGAGCATGGCGCAGAGGAACTCGGGGGCATAGTAATGCCGCAGGTACGCGCTCGCGTACACGATCAGCGCGAAGCTCGCCGCGTGGCTCTCGGGGAAGCCGTAGTCCGCGAACGCGTTGATCTGGTTGTAGATCCGCATCGCGAGCTCGGGCGCGATCCCGTTCGCCTCCATCCCGCGGATCAGCTTCTGGCAGATCTCCGCCATCCGCTCGCGGCTCCGCTTGTGCCCCATCGCCTTGCGCAGCAGGTCCGACTCGCCGGGCGTGAACCCCGCCGCCGCGATCGCCACCTGCATCCCCTGCTCCTGGAAGAGCGGCACGCCGAGCGTGCG
>CAZIDS010000064.1:0-12559 GCA_964537945.1 uncultured Gemmatimonas sp.
CGCACCCGAACGTATGCCACATCGTGCGGATGGGCGAGACCGAGGACGGGCTCGTCTACGTCGTGATGCCGTATGTGGAAGGCGAGATCCTCACCAACCGCAACTACCGCGTCGGCAAGACGACGCTCGCCGACACCGTGAAGTTCATCGGCGAGATCTCGGACGGGCTGCACATCGCGCACCAGCTCACGATCATCCATCGTGACCTGAAGCCCGAGAACATCATGGTGTGCAAGAAGGCCGACGGCACCGAGTACGCCGTCGTGATGGACTTCGGGCTCGCGAAGGAGCGGAAGGCCGGCGGCGAGCTGCAGAAGCTCACCGCGACGGGCATCATCCTCGGCACGCCCGAGTTCATGAGCCCCGAACAGCTCCGTGGCAAGCCGCTCGACCCGCGCACGGACATCTACTCGCTCGCGCTGATGGCGTACGAGATGCTGAGCGGGAAGCTGCCGTTCGAGGGGAAGAACCAGCAGGAGATGATGATCGCGCGGCTCCGCTCGGAACCGATCCCGGTGCGGAACCGCCGCCCCGAGCTCCCCGAGGCGGTCGACAAGGTCCTGATGAAGGCGATGTCGCGCGAGGCCGCCGACCGCTACCAGAGCGCTCCCGAGTTCGCCCAGGCCCTGCGCGCCGCCGCCGTCTGACGGCCAGCCGCGCGCGGCGCCCCACACCCGCGCCGCGGGGTACCAGACAGATGCGCCACCGGCTCCTCTTCCTCGCGCCGCTCCTGCTCGGCGCCCCCTGCGTCACGACCGCCGCGGCGCAGGTGCGCCCGATCGACGTGCAGCGCTACCGCTTCGAGGTCACGCTCCCCGAGCGCGGCAAGCTCGTGCAGGTGACCGCGCGGCTCGTCGCCACTCGCGGCGCCGGTGCCGACACGCTGCGCCTCGACCTCCTCGCGCCGATGACGGTCGGCGCGGTGACGCTCGGCTGCGGTGCTGCGCCCGCCGCCGCGCCGTTCACGCACGACGGCAAGGTCATCACGATCCCGCTCGGCGCCGCGAGCGCGGCAGTGAACGCCTCCCCCGACCCGGCACGCGCTCCGGCCCGCGACTCGCTCTGCGTCACCGTGCGCTACGAGGGCGAGCCCGCCGACGGCCTCATCATCACCACCGACTCGGCCGGCCGCTTCCGTGCCTTCGCCGACAACTGGCCCGACCGCGGGCGCCACTGGCTCGCCGCGGTGGACCATCCGTCGGACAAGGCGCTCGCCGAGTTCGTCGTGGATGCGCCCGCGGCGCTGCGCGTCGTCTCGAACGGCACGCAGAAGGGCCAGGTGGACGTGCCGGGCGCGCGCCCGCGCCGCCGAACCACGTGGGCGACGAGCGAGCCGATCCCGACCTACCTGATGGTGATCGCCGCCGCGCCGCTCACCGAGACCGACCTCGGCCAGACCGCCTGCGGGCTGGCGAGCACGGGCCGCTGCGTGCGCCAGCTCGTGTACACCGCGCCCGAACAGGCGCGCTTCATGCCCGGCCACTTCGCCGAGGCCGACTCGATCCTCACGTTCTTCGCACGAACGGTCGGCCCGTTCCCGTACGAGCAGCTCGCGCACCTGCAGAGCTCGACGCGCTTCGGCGGGATGGAGAATGCCGGCGCGATCTTCTACGCCGACCGCCTCTTCCGCACGCCGAACGGCGTCTCGACGAGACTCATCGCGCACGAGACGGCGCACCAGTGGTTCGGCGACGCCGTCACCGAGGCGGAGTGGGGCCACCTCTGGCTCTCCGAGGGCTTCGCGACCTACTTCGCCGCGCTGTACACCGAGCACGCGCGCGGCGACTCGGCCTTCCGCGCGGAGCTCGCGGGGATCCGCGAGACGGTGCTCAAGGCCGAAGTCGTCGCGCAGCGCCCGGTGATCGACAGCGCGCAGACCGACTACCTCAAGCTCCTGAACGCGAACAGCTACCAGAAGGGCGGCTTGGTGCTGCACATGCTGCGCCGCCAGCTCGGCGACAGCGCCTTCTTCCGCGCGATCCGCCAGTACCACGCTGCCTACCGCCATGGCACCGCGCTCACGGCGCACCTGCAGCACTTCGCCGAGCGTGAGTTCGGCGACGAGCTGGGCTGGTTCTTCGACCAGTGGCTGCGGAAGCCCGGCTGGGCGGAGCTCGAGGTGAGCGACCGCTTCGACGCCACGGAGAAGCGCGTGATGCTCACCGTGCGGCAATCGGCTCGCTTCGGCGCGTACCGCATGCGGCTGCCGGTGGAGGTGACGCTCGCCGACGGCACGGTGCGGATGACCTACGCCGACATCCCGGCGCAGCAGGAGGCGACGGTGCCGGTGCGCCTCTCGCTGAACGAGGCGCCGAAGGCGATCCGGCTCGATCCGCGGGCCGACCTCCTCGTGGTCATCACGCGGCAGTGATCCGCGCCGCCGCCGCGCTGCTGCTGCTGACCGCGCCGGCGGCGGCGCAGCGCGCGCTCCCCGTCGCACCGCCCTCGCGCGCCGACTCGCTGCTGGCCCGCGGCCGTCTGCGCGCGGCCGAGGACGAACTCTACCGCGCCGCCGACGCCAGCCCGCGCGCGCCGCAGGCCCGCGGCGAGCTGGGCCGCTACCTCGCCTCGCGCGCGCGATTCGTCATCGCCGACGTGCTGTTCGCCGAGGCGCTGCGCTTCGGTGGCGACACGGTGAGCATCGCGCAGGCGCTCATCGCGATCGCTCCCTTCCGGCCCGAGGTGGACCGCCGGCGCATCCCGGGGATGCGGCTCCCGAGGGTGGAGGCCGCGCGCGAAGCGGCGCGCCTCGCGTCCCGCGCCGAATCGCCGCTCTCGGTCTCGGGCGTGGTGCAGGTGCCCGTCACCTTCCTGCGCGACGGCCGCGCGCTCGCGCGGTTCGAGGTGCGCGGTCCCGGCGGCACGCGCACCGCCGTGCTCGACCCGTCGGTGCAGGGGCTGCTCGTGGCGAGCGCCGCCGACTCCGCGCTCGCGCCGCGCACGTTCGGCGCGATGGGCGCGGGCGCACCACTGCTCGTGCCGGAGCTCTTCATCGGCGCGCAGCCGCTGCGCGGCGTCGAGGCGCGCGTGGATTCGACGGTGCCGGCGGGCGAGGTGCGGATGGGGCTCGACGTGCTCTGGTTCCTGCGGCCCGTGTTCGACGAGCGCAACGGCACGATGACCATCTCGGCCGAGCTGCGGAAGGCGGCGCCGGGCGCGCTCCACCTGCCATTCCAGCTCGGATTCCCGGGGATGCTCGTCGTGCCGGTGGTCGGGCAGGCGCCGGTGCCGCTCGCCTCGCCGCGGGGACGGGCGTTATTGCAGCGCAGCCGCTGGTGGTGGGATGGTCCGCTCGCTACCATCGTCATCGAACGCTGAGGGCACGCAGGCGCAAACGCGGTCGTGCACACTGCCGCAGACGACGGAGCCGATGCCGAGCATCGAATCACGCCTCCTCGACATCCCAGCGCGGTGGGTGATGAAGGGCGCGCTCGACACGCCGCGGCTCGACGTCGCACGCGTGCGGCGCGCGCTCGGCGCGCTGCGCTGGCTGCCACGGTTCGCGCCGCGCGGACTGCGCGTGGAGGCGTCGCGGGACCCGGCGCTCAAGGGCGAGTGGCACGTCCCCGCCGATGTCGCGCCGAGGCGCACGATCCTGCACCTGCACGGCGGCGGGTTCATCGCCGGCGCGCCGGTGCATTTCCGCTCCTTCGCGTCCTGGCTCGCCGCGCAGGCGCGCGCGCGGGTGCTCGTGCTCGACTATCGCCTCGCCCCCGAGCATCCCTTCCCGGCGGCGCTTGAGGACGCGATCGCGGCGGTGCGCGCGCTCTACGCGCTCGGCACCGATCACCACGCGCTCGGGATCGTCGGCGACTCGGCCGGCGGCGCCCTCGCCCTCGGCACGCTCCTCGCAATGCGCGACGCCGGGGAGCCGCTGCCCGCGGCGGCCGCGCTCGTCTCGCCGCTGACCGACGCTGCCGGCACCGGAGAGACGCTGCGCACGAACGCCACGACCGACGTGGTGCTGACGGCCCGGCACAAGGACGAGCTCGCGCGGATGTATGCGGGGCAGCAGCCGGTGGAGCATCCGCTCATCTCGCCGCTCTATGCGGACCTGCGCGGCCTGCCGTCGCTTCTCATCCACGCGAGCGAGAGCGAGATCCTGTTCGACGACGCGAGGCGGCTGGCCGAGAAGGCGCACGCGGCGAACGTGGCCGTGGAGTTCACGGTCTATCCGGGCATGATGCACGACTTCCACCAGGCGGTGCCGCTCACGCCGGAGTCGCGGCACGCGGTGCGGGGCATGGCCGCCTACTTCGCGCGCCGGATCGGCTAGCGCGCTGCCGGCGCCTCAGCGCCCGCGCTCCTGCAGTTCGACCATCAGGCAGTGGTCCTGCACCACGTCGATGCCCGCGCGGGCGAGGGCCTCGGCGACCTCGTCGTTCCGGATGCCCGCCTGGAACCAGACCGCGCCGGGCTTCGCGGCGAGCAGGTCGTCGAGGTGCTCGGGGAGCTTGTGCGGCCGGCGGAAGACGTCGACGAGGTCCACGCGCTCCGGGATCGCGGAGACGGTGCGGTAGAGCGGCTCGCCGAACCAGTCGGTGAGCTCCGGATAGTAGACCGGGACGGGGATGACCCGGAGGCCGGCCCGGCGCGCGTAGGCGGGCACGAAATACGCCGGGGCTACGGGGTCCGGGGTCTTGATCCCGAGCACGGCGACCGTCCGGACCCGGTCCAGCAGGCCCGTGATCGCCTCGGGGGAGGTCAGGAGGTGGTCGCGCCAGTCGGACATGGCCGGGGTGAAATCACGGCCTCGGCGGGCTAAATTCAAGGGCTGTCCAGCCCCGTGATACCCGTTCGGAGACACCATGAAGATGCTCGTCCTTGGCGCCGGCCTGCAGGGCTCGGCGTGCGCATACGACCTGCTGCAGAACCCCGCGATCACCGAAGTCCGCCTCGCCGACAAGGCGGTGGACCACCTCCCGGCCTTCCTCCAGCCGTACGTCGGCGGGGAGCGGCTCAAGCTGATCGCGCTCGACGTGAAGGATCCCAAGGCCGTCGCCGCGGCGATGCAGGGGGTCAAGTCGGTGATGTGCGCGATCCCCTACTACTTCAACCTGCCGATGACCGAGGCCGCGATCGCGGCCGGCGCGCACTTCTGCGACCTCGGCGGCAACACCGAGATCGTCGAGAACCAGAAGAAGCTCGATGCCCAGGCCGCGAAGGCGGGCGTCACGGTGATCCCCGACTGCGGGCTCGCGCCCGGGATGGTGAACATCCTCGCGCAGCTCGGCATCGACCGGCTCGACAGGACGGAGAAGGTGAAGATCTTCGTCGGCGGCCTGCCGCAGAGCCCCGAGGGCCCGCTGAAGTACCAGATCGTCTACTCGATCGAGGGCGTGCTCGACTACTACACGACGCTCTCGTGGGTCGTGCGCGACGGGAAGCGCGTGCAGGTGAAGGCGCTCTCCGAGATCGAGCCGGTGGCGTTCGAGGCGCCGGTGGGCGAGCTCGAGGCGTTCCACACCGCGGGCGGCCTCTCGACGATGGCGCACCGGTACGAGGGGAAGATCCCCACGATGGAGTACAAGACGCTGCGCTACCCGGGGCACGCGCGGATCATGGAAGCGATCCGCGAGCTCGGGCTCCTCGAGAACGAGCCGGTGGACGTGAAGGGGACGAAGGTCGTGCCGCGCGACGTCTCGATCGCGCAGATGCAGCCGCGGCTCACGAAGAAGAACTCGCCCGACCTCGTCGCGCTCCGCGTGGTGGTCACGGGGACGAAGGGCGGGAAGCCGCAGGCGCACACCTTCGAGCTCGTGGACCGCTTCGACGCGGCGCACGGCATCAGCGCGATGATGCGCACCACCGGCTATTCGCTCTCGATCACGGGCCAGCTCCAGGCGCAGGGCCTCGTGTCGCCGGCCGGGGTGCACACGCCCGACGAGTGCATGCCGGGCGAGCGCTACGTGACCGAGCTCGGGAAGCGCGGCATCCTCATCCGGCAGTCGGTCGCGTAGGCCTCTCGCACGAGACGGTGCCCGTTCCCGCCGGCGCGGGGGCGGGCACCCTGTCACATCACGGCGACGCGCCGCGCGATGAAGTGGTGAGGGCGTGCGCCGCAGGGTAGAATGGGAACGGTGCCCGCGTGCCGCGGGTATCTGTCCCTGAGCGCGCAGTCGAACCCACCCACACCGCAGGAGGTCGAGATGCCCGAGCAAGCGTTCGTCGTCCGGACCTTCCCGAACAGCGTGGAAGCCGAGTTCGCCCGTGCCGTGCTCGACGCGAATGGCATCGTGTCGATGCTGTTGAAGGACAACGCCGGGGGGATGCTCCCCTCGCTCGAGGTGCTGCATCCGGTGCGTCTGGTGGTGCGCCGGACGGACGTCGATACCGCCGTCCGGTTGCTCGACGCGACGGCGGCGACCGACCCGAAGGGCCCGCCGCCGCTCGTCAGCTAGCGCATCCCGCACGCACGAAGGGCCCGGCCGCTCGCGGCCGGGCCCTTTGGCTTCCCCTCCCGCCGCGCGCTCAGCGCGAGAAGTTCGCCAGCGTCACGCCCATCGCGTCGATCGCCGCGCGGGCGCGCCAGAGCTCGCGGCCGTTGTAGATGAACGAGAACGCGAGCTCCTCGCCGTTCTTCGCCTTCACGTAGCCGCCGAGCGACGTCACCTCGTTCGTGGTGCCGGTCTTCGCGCGCAGGTTCCCCTGCGCCGGCGTGTAGCGCATCCGCGCGCGCAGCGTCTCGGTGCGCCCCGCGACCGGCAGCGACGTGCGCAGCACCTCGCCCCACGGCGCCTGCGCGCTGTAGCCGAGCAGCTGCACCATCGAGCGCGGCGTCACGCGGTCGAGCGTCGACAGGCCGCTGCCGTCCGCCGCGTACACCGCCGCGGCGTCCACGCCGACGCGGTCGGCGAGGAAGCTGCGCAGCGACTCGTTCGCGATCTGCGCCGACCCCACCGAGCCGGACGCGCGCGCCGCATTGCGGAACAGCAGCTCGGCGAAGTGGTTGTTGCTCTCGCCGTTCATCTTGGCGATCAGCTGCGCCAGCGGCGGCGAGGCCCACGCCGTCAGCCGCTCCGCGTGCGCCGACGCCGCGCCCGAGCGCACCCGGCCCTCGACCGTCACGCCGCGCGCCTCGAGGGCCGCGCGGAACGCCGCCGCGACGTAGTTCTCCGGCTGCTCGACCACCACCTGGTAGGTGCGCACCCGGCTCTGCGACCCGATCCACCCGCTCACGCGGAACTGCTGCGTCAGCGTGTCCTGCCAGACGCGGATGCTCGCCGAGCGGCTGTTCGGCCGCACCGTCACCGTCGAGCGGAGCGACAGCCCGCTGACCGTCTGCGCGAACGCGACCTGCGCGCCGCGCGTGGAGGGGCGCACGGTGATGTGCGCGAGGTTCTCGTTGAACGAGAGCGCCGAGACGCGTGCGGCGTAGCTCGCCTGCAGGTAGCGCGTGCGCCATCCGGCCGGCACGCGCTCGCCGTCGAAGGCGCTCGCGTCGCCGACGATGTCGCCGGTCACGCGCTTCACGCCCGAGCGCGCCACGAGGTCGGCCAGGGAGTCGAGCGGCCGCGCCCCCGGGTTCCACTCGGCGTAGCGCGGCGCCAGCGACGGATCGCCGGCGCCCTTGAGGACGAGGTTGCCGCGCATCACGCCGAGCGAGTCGAGCGTGCCGTCGCGGAGCACCTCGGTGCGGAACTGGTGCGCCGGCCCGAAGCGCTCGAGGGCGATCGCCGAGGTGTAGAGCTTCATCGTCGACGCGGGGAGCAGCAGCTCGTCCGCGTGATGGCCGAAGAGGGTGTCGCCGCGCGAGAGCGAGACGACGATCACGCCCCAGGCGCCCGAGTTCGTCGCGGCGCGCATCAGCGAGCCGAAGTGCGCGCGAAGTTCGTCCTCGCTCGCCGGCGTGGCCGAGCGGATCGGGGCGCGCACGATGGCGCTGCGCGGCGCGGTGCGCTTCGTTGCCGGCTTCGCGGCCGCGGGGCGCGGTGTGGTGCGCGCGGCCGTGCCCGCCGTCGCGCCCGCGGCTGCCGTGGCCGTCGCCGTGGTCCCCGTGCGCGCGGCCTGCGCCCCGCCCGCGTGTGGCGCGGCGGCGGCGAGGAGGAGCGCGAGGGCGAGTCGGCGATGCGTCATGGGAGCCTGAACCTGCGGATCGGGGCGGTCGGCGGCGACCCCGTCGGGTCGTGGCGCCACGGATATACCTTGCAGTCTCGGTGCCAGCGCACCGGATGTTAGGGACAGCAAGAGGCAGACGACCGACGGGGGCCGTCGGTATCCGGCCTTTCGGGGTGTCTTTGGGCGCCGCGAGCCAGGGGCTGCGTCCGCACCCGGGAATCTGTCACTCCCGGCGTCCTGCCGGGTGATGACCGTCACAACCTGCGGCCGGGGGTGTGGCGCTCCGGACCGTGGCAGGATGCGTCAGCCGTGTCTACGCGCGGCTCTGCGCCGCCGCTGCATCGTCGCGCTGGCTCGACGCCCAGCGGACGAAGATCACGCTCGTGAGCAGGTAGAAGAACAGCCCGCCCGGGATCCACATGATCAGTCCGCCGAGTCGCTGGTCCTCGAGCGGCGAGAGCCCCCAGAGGCGCGGCGCGCTGGCGTACGCCGGATAGAGCACATGGTCGGCGTAGACGATCATGATCGAGATGATCGTCATCGGCAGCGTCATCAGGAAGCTGTAGAGCATCTGCCCCGGATAGCTCAGCCGCGGCAGCTCGGGGTGCGGGCTCAGCAGCGGCCACCAGACGATGACGGCGGTGACGAGGAACATCAGGTGCTGCGTGATGTGCACCTCGTGCCAGTACATCGCGGCGTTGTACAGCGGCGGCAGGTGCCAGGACGCCAGCACGAGGTTGAAGAGCGCGAATGCGTGCGTCGGCGTGGTGACGAAGCGCGCGGCGGCGGCGACGGGCCGCGACGCGAGCGCGGGGCGCAGCATCCAGCCGGGCGTGCCGAGCAGCAGCAGCGGCGGCGTCACGAAGGTCAGCACGAGGTGCTGCACCATGTGGCCGGTGAACAGGTAGTAGTCGCTGATGTCGTGGACGGGCCCGTTCAGCGTGAAGAACATCGCGCCGAGCCCGGCGAGGAGGCAGAGCCGCTGGACGACGGTGGGACGGCGGCCCTCGGCGCGGTGCGCCCGGGCGCGCCACTCGTAGAGCGCCCAGAGCACCGCGAGCCCGACGACCGTGCTCCAATGGAGCGTGAAGCCGCCCTGCGAGAGGTCGACCTTCGGGTGCAGGAAGAGGGTAGGACGTATCACAGGGCTGGTGCGGTCTCCGGGGACCCCACAATGTAGGGAGGTCGTGCTCGCCGGCGCGCCTGGCCGGCGCTCTCCTTCGCGGAGGTCCGGTATGGAACGGCGGACGGTGTGGAAGGAAGGTACGGTCGCGGGGCTGCTGGGTGCGGCCGGCGTGGCGGGATGGTTCCTGGTCGTGGACTTCGTGTCGGGGACCCCGCTGGCGACGCCGGAGCTGCTGGGGCGCTCGCTCTTCAGCGTGCTCGGCAAGGGGATCGCGCTGAGCTTCGCGGGGAACGTCTTCGGCTACACGCTCTTCCACTGCGCGGCGTTCATCGCCGCCGGCGTGATCGTGAGCGCGGTGGTGAAGGCGTCGGAGAAGACGCCCGGCGTGCTCGTCGGGCTGGTCCTCCTCTTCGCGGTGTTCGAGGCGGGCTTCTACGGCTTCACGCTCTTCCTCTCCGAGGCGAGCCAGCTCGGCTCGCTCGCGTGGTACCAGGTGGGGGCCGCGAACCTCGTCGCGGCGGTGCTGATGGGCCGCTATCTCTGGGCCGCGCACCCCGAGCTGGGCGAGCGCGTGGAGGCCGCGCTCTCGGCGCGCGTCTGACGCGGGGGGATGCGAGAGGGGGCGGCGCCGCGATGCGGCGCCGCCCCCTTCGTGCGCCCGGAGGCGCGTCAGAGCGAGATCGAGAGCTGCTTGAAGAGGAAGAGCAGCGCCGTGATCGTGCACATCGCGATGATCATCGGCCCGGTGAAGAGGGCGCGGACGAGCTTGTGGTCGAACTTCAGGTGCATGTAGAACAGGACGACGATCGCGAACTTCACCGCCGACATGATGAGCAGCGCCGGGTTGAAGAACGGCGACGCGACAAGCGAGGGGATGTAGTACGCCCAGACCTCGACGACCGTGATCAGCGTGAGGATGATCGCGACCTTGAGGTACTGGTTGCCGTCGGGATGGGCGTGGGCCTTCGCGCCGTGCGAGCCGTGGGCGTCGTGGGACATGGGAGTCTCGGGGCTCAGCGGATGAGGTAGACGAGCGTGAAGATGGCGATCCAGACCACGTCGACGAAGTGCCAGTAGAGGGCGCAGATGTCGACGATCAGCTCGTCCTTCGGGCCGAGGCCGCGGGTGCGGTCGATCCAGAGGAGCGTCATCAGCCAGAGGACGCCAACGGTGACGTGCGCGCCGTGGAAGCCCGTGAGGGTGAAGAAGCTCGAGCCGAAGAGGTTGGTGCGGATGGTGAGCCCCTCGTGGACGAACGAGGTGAACTCGTAGGCCTGGAAGCCGAGGAAGGTCGCGCCGAGGAGGGCCGTCATGAGCAGCCAGCCCTGCGACGAGCGCTGGACGCGCTGCCACCAGGTCGGGCTGGCGGGGAGCGGCGTGTCCTTGAGCTGGACGGCCTGCAGCGCGAGCACCATCGCGAAGGACGACATCAGCAGCACGAAGGTCGAGGCCGACGTGACGGGGATGTCGAGGATGGCATTGAAGTGCTTGCCGGCCTCGTTGGTCCACTCCTCATGCGGGAAGGGCCCGACGACCGAGCGACCCTTGTAGATGAGGTAGGTGGAGATCAGCGAGGCGAACAGCATGCACTCGGACCCGATGAAGGTCCAGATCGCGACCTTCCGGTGCTCGAGCCCGGTGGTCGTGTAGTGGTGGTGCTCGTGGCCGTCGGCGTGCGCGGCAGCGGTATGCGAAGTCACTGTCGTGGTCTCCGGGTCACTCGAGGGGGCTGGTCAGCCACGCATAGAGGCCGCCGACGAGCATGGCGGCGCCGCCGAGCGTGACGGTCATCGCGACCGCGAACAGGTCGATGCGCAGGAAGAGGAGGCCCGAGAACATCACGACGAGCCCGACCGCGGTGAAGAGCGGCTTCGCCGTCGGGAAGGGCATCGGGATGCCGAGCTCCTTGGCGGTGTGGCGCTCGGTCTCCTCGTGCACCGGCACCGCGTGGGCGTCGGTGATGGTCATCGCGTCGGCGTGCGAGTGCTCGATGCCGGCGGTCTTCGCGGGGTCCTTCAGGTCCCACAGCGGGTAGCGCGAGGCGACCTCGGGGATCTCGGCGAAGTTGTACTCGGGCGGCGGCGACGGGATCGACCACTCGAGGGTGGCCGCGCCCCACGGGTCGTTGCCCGCGACCGCGCCCGCCTTGCGGCTGCGGACGAAGTTCCAGACGAAGATCGCGGTGGAGAGCACGAGCAGGTACGTGCCGTAGGTCGAGAGCAGGTTGAACGTGTCCCAGCCCTGGCCGCTGTCGTACTGGTAGATGCGGCGCGGCATGCCGAGCAGGCCGCTGAAGTGCATCGGGAAGAACGTGAGGTTGAACCCGATGAGGTTCAGCCAGAAGTGCCAGTTGCCGAGCGACTCGCTCATGAACCGGCCGGTCATCTTCGGATAGTAGAAGTAGATGCCGGCGAAGATGCCCATGATCGACCCGCCGAAGAGCACGTAGTGGAAGTGCGCGACGACGAAGTAGGTGTCGGTCTGCTGCAGGTCGGCCGGGGCGGAGGAGTGCATCACGCCCGAGATGCCGCCGATGGTGAACATCGCGATCAGCGCGATCGCGAACTTCATCGGGACGGTGAAGCGGATCTCGCCCGCCCACATCGTCGCGATCCAGTTGAAGATCTTCACGCCGGTCGGGATCGCGATCAGCATCGTCATCGTCGCGAAGATCGAGTCGGCGATCGCGCCCATCCCCACCGCGAACATGTGGTGGGCCCAGACGCCGAAGCCGAGGAAGCCGATCATGATGCCCGAATAGACCATCACGTTGTAGCCGAAGAGCGGCTTCTTCGAGAAGGTCGGCAGCACCTCCGACACGAGGCCGAAGGCCGGCAGGATCAGGATGTAGACCTCGGGGTGGCCGAAGACCCAGAACAGGTGCTGCCAGAGCAGCGGGTCGGCGCCGGCGGCGATCGAGTCGATCGTCGTCCCGAAGAAGCGGTCGAACAGCAGGAAGACGAGCGCGACGGTGATCGGCGGGAAGGCGAGGACGAGCAGGAACTGCACGACGAACGACATCCACGTGAACATCGGGAGCCGCATCAGCGACATGCCCGGCGCGCGCAGGTTGATGATCGTCGTGATGAAGTTGAACGCCGCCGCGAGCGACGAGACGCCGAGGATCTGGAGGCCGATCACCCAGAAGTCGATGTTCGGGCCGGCCGAGAACTGGTTGGTCGTGAGCGGGGCGTAGCCGAACCAGCCGCCGTCCGGCGCGACCTGGAACAGGATGGGCAACGTGATGAAGATGCCGCCGAGCAGGTACACCCAGTACGAGAAGGCGTTGAGCCGCGGGAACGCGACGTCACGCGCGCCGATCTGCAGCGGGATCAGGTAGTTGAAGAACGCGGCCGAGAGCGGCATGACGGCGAG
>CAZIDS010000065.1:0-12529 GCA_964537945.1 uncultured Gemmatimonas sp.
GGTGCAGCGCCTCGAGGCCGCGTACCGCGAGAAGGAGGACCTGATCCTCGTCGGCGCGTACCAGCGCGGGTCGAACCCGATCGTGGACGCGGCGCTCGAGCTCCGCGGCCCCATGCTCGACCTGCTGCAGCAGCCGCCCGAGGAGTACACGCCGTTCGACCAGACCGTCACCGCCCTCGCCGAGATCGGCGCGCGCGCGTCGGCCGCCGTGCCCCGCCCGGGCATCGCGCCCCGCATCAACACCATGAGGATGCCCTCGTGACCGTCCCGCAGAGCCGCTTCTCCTTCGGGCTGCAGCGCGTGCTCGACCTGCGCCAGCAGCGCGAACAGGCGATCGCCGGCCGGCTCGGCACCGCCGCCGAGGCGGCCGCCGAGGCCCGCGACGCCATGGAAGCGCTCGCCGAAGTGCGCCGCGCGAGCGGCAGCGAGCTCAACCGCGCGCACGCCAACGCGCAGAGCGTCGGCGCGCTGCACCAGCAGGAGCGCGTCCTCGCCTCGCTCGATGCGCAGCTCGTCGTCGCGGCCAACGAGGTCGCCGCGCGCGAGCAGGTCGTCGAGGAGGTCCGCACCGAGCTGAACACCGCGATGCAGGCCCGCCGCGTGATCTCGCGGCTCCGCGAGAAGCGCGAGGACGAGTGGCGCCAGGCGCGCACCCGTTCCGACCGCAACACGATGGACGCGCTCGCGATCGAGCGTCACGCCCGCGCGAGCGAGGCCGCATCGGCCGGAGACCAGCCGTGAAGAAACTCCTCCCCGTCATCGCGTTCCTCGTCTGCTTCGCCATCGGCAGCGGCAGCGGCGCAATCATGATGAAGCCGGCGCACGCCGCCACCGATTCGCTCGCGACCGATTCGCTCGCGGCCGATTCGCTCGCGGCCGACTCGACGCACGGCGATTCCGCCCGCGCTGGCGGCCACGCCGCGACGCAGGTGCCGAACAACGCCGTGATCGACACGGTCTCGCCGCACGGCGCCGACCCGGTCGCGCCCGCGGCCGACACGGCCCGTGCGCATGCGACGCCGAACGGCGCCGCGACGCCGGCGGGCAACAACGCCTCGCAGCCGAATCGTCCCGCCGCCAATGGCGCGCCGAGCATCGGTTCGATGGTCGCCTCCGGCAACGGCTCGACCGTCTCGCTCCGCCCCGACGGCAGCGTCGGCGCCGCCGGCACGCCCGAGCCCGCCCCCGACTTCGAGCGCCTCGCGCGGCTCCTCTCGCGCATGGGTGCGCGCGAGGCCGCGAAGACGATCGAGCAGCTCCCCGCCGAGCACGCCGCGAAGGCGCTCACGCAGATGAGCGACAAGCAGGCAGCCGCGGTGCTCGCCCAGCTCCGTCCCGAGAAGGCCGCGAGCCTCCTCCAGGTCGTGCTCTCGATGGTCCCCAAGCAGCCGGCGGCCCCGTGAACGTCGTGCCCGCGATCACCAACGCGCCGGCGCTCGGCGCGCTCGCCTCGCTCGGCGCCGACGCGCCGGCCGAGAAGGCCGGCACCGCCGCGGCGCAGGAGTTCGCCGCGCTGCTCGGCGCCGCGATGCAGCAGGCCATGAAGCCCGCCGCGCCGAAGGTCGCCGTCGCCGAGATCGTCGACGCGACGATGGATGACGCGCCGGTCGCGGTGGACGGCGAGGTCACCGAGGATGTCGGCGACATCGTGAACGGCAACACCGGCATCGTCCCGCCGCACCTCGCGCACGGCGCGAAGGGCGCGCCGCAGGATGCCGCGGTGCCCGCCGGCGATGACACCATCGTCACGAGCGAGGCGCCGATGGACGGCCTCGAACTCGGCGACGCCATCGATAACGCCGAGCCGGTGTCGCGCGCCCACGCGCCGCGCGCCGCGCGCAAGGCGGCCCGCGCGATCACGGCCGAGGCCACCGACCATTCGACGGCGACGCTCGACCCCGAGTTCGCCACGAAGCTGACCCGCGTGCTCGACCGCATGCGCGACGCCGGCTACGACGTCGAGGTGGTCGAGACGACGCGCAGCAGCGCGCGGCAGCAGTCGCTCTATGCGCAGGGCCGCACCACCGACGGCCCGGTCGTCACCTGGACGCTCGACTCACGCCACCTCAGCGGCAACGCCGCCGACCTGGCGATCGAAGGCAAGAACAGCGCGAACGGCTATGCGCTGCTCCACCAGTTCGCGAAGGAAGAGGGGCTGCGCACGCTCGGCGCGCGCGACCCCGGCCACATCGAGATGCCCCGCACGACAGTGGATGCCAAGGAGGGCGCCACTGCTCGTCGCGGACTCCCTGCGACCTCGCAGGGAGCGGAGCCCATGGCGGTGCCGGCGCGCGTCTCGCGGCTGGCGCAGCTGGCGCAGCCGGCAACGGTCGCCCGCGTCGCCGAGCCGGCGCGCGTGGCGCAGCTCGCGCAGGTCGCGCAGGTCGCGCAGGTCGCGCGGGTCGCGCGGGTCGCACAGCCGACACGGGTCGCCGAGGTCGCGACGGTCGCGGTGCCGGGCGCCATGCACGCGTCGGCGCAGGTGAGCCTGGCGCAGTCGAGCCAGGCGCACGGCACGACCGTCGCCGCCGCGCGCGGCCAGGGCGGGCGCACGCGTGGCGCGGTCCGCCTAGACGGCGCGATCGTGACGCGCACCGCCGGCACCGCGCCGACGCAGGAGGTCGTGAAGGCCGACGCGGTCCCCGCGACCGAGAGCGCGCCGAGCGGCGACGAGACGAACGCCGAGGCGGGCACCGAGGGCCGCACCGGCCAGGATGCGCGAGCGCAGGACCAGGGATCGCCGCGCGCGATCGACGCGCGCGAGGTGCGCGTGGCACGGTCGCAGCGCATCCGGCGCGCGCAGGATGCCGCGGTCGCGACGATGGCGTCGCTCGACCGCAATGAAGGCGAGCGCGTGAACGGCGAGGGCCTCGGCTTCGGCGACATCCTCCGCGGGATCTCGGGCCGGCATGCCGGCACGAGCGCGCCGGTCGGATCGGCCGGACGCCTCGCGGCAGCGCGGGTGGCCGAGCTGCTCGCGGCGCGCGACGCCGCGCCGGCGCCGACGGTCGGCGAGCTGCGGCTCGCACTCGACCCGCAGCGCGACGGGCTGAGCGAGGTGCGCCTCGCGCTCGACGGCGCCGCGCTCGACGCGACGCTGCGCACCACCGACGCCGGCATCGCACGCGGCCTGCAGGGCGAGGTCGCCTCGCTCGCGCGCGCGCTCGAGAAGCACGGGTTCGAGACCGCCCGCGTCGCCGTCGCGCTCGACGCCGCGCAGCAGTCGCGGGCCCAGGCCCTCGACAGTGTCGCCGGCTCGCAGGCGACCGCCGGCGAGCGCGCGACGCGCGGCGACGGCAACGCCGCGCGCGAAGGGCGCGACGAGCGCGCGCCGCAGGATGCCTACGACATGAACCGCGACCGACAGCACGGGCGCCGCTTCGGCGGCCGCCGCGCCAACTGACACCGCACACGCCCCTTCACCCAGAGCGACCGATGAACATCACCCAGCTCGCCTCATTCCCGACCGCCTACGCGACCGACGGCACCGACGGCACCACGCCGCCGAAGACCACGTCCGAGAGGGCGAAGCAGACGAAGGACATGTTCCTCAAGCTCCTCGTCGCGCAGATGAAGAACCAGGACCCGCAGAGCCCCGCCTCCCCCGACCAGCTCGCCGCGCAGCTGGCGCAGTTCTCGAGCCTCGAGCAGCTGATCTCGATGAACGAGAAGATGGACGGCATGGTGCTGCTGCCGATGCCCGAACAGGGCTGATCGCCCGATCCCCGCGCTTCCCACACTCCTTCCCGCTCTTCCTTCCTCCCGAGGTCCCAGATGCTCCGTTCCCTGTTCTCCGGCGTGACCGGCCTGCGCAACCACCAGCTGCGCCTGGACGTGATCGGCAACAACGTCGCCAACGTCAACACGACCGCGTTCAAGTCCGGCCGCGTCGCCTTCAAGGAGGGCTTCGCGCAGCTCGTCTCCGGCGCCACCCGTCCGCCCGGCGACCAGGGCGGTGTGAACCCCGTGCAGGTGGGCCTCGGCTCGCAGGTCGCCTCGGTCGACACGCTCTTCTCGCAGGGCAACGTCGAGACCACCGGTCTCGCCACCGACCTCGCGATCCAGGGCGACTCGTTCTTCGTCGTCGCGAAGGGCAACCAGTTCTTCTACACGCGCTCGGGCAACTTCCAGCTCGACGCCGACGGCCGCCTCGTCTCGCCGGCGAACGGCTTCGTCGTGCAGGGCCGCGTGGCCGTGAACGGCGCGTTCCAGGACGGCATCCGCGACATCACGCTGCCGTTCGGCCAGAAGACCGCCGCGCTCGCGACCACCGGCGTGACGCTCGCCGGCAACCTCGACGCCGCCGCCCAGGTCTTCGACCAGGGCCCCGCCGCGACGCTCGACCCGCTCGACCCCGCGCAGCGCGCAGTCACGGGCAACGAGCGCTCCTACAAGGACGTCTCGATCACCGTCTACGACTCGCTCGGCGAGGAGCACGAGCTCAAGCTCGTCCTCTACAAGACCGGCCCGTCGGACTGGAGCTGGCAGATCGACCAGAACGGAATGGACATCGACAACACCTTCGGCACGAACGGCATCCAGATCAACGGCGGCACCAACCCGTTCCAGTTCCTCGCCGACGGCACGCTCGACATCAACCCGGCGACCTTCACCCCGCCGACGATCACCTTCCGCCCGAACGACGGCGCGAACGACGTCACGATCACGATCGACCCGCGCGGCGCCGGCGTGAACGGCCTCACGCAGTTCGCCGGCACCCACAACTCGGTGCTCCGCGACCAGAACGGCTATACCTCCGGCACGCTGCAGGACTTCTCGATCGACCGCACCGGCACGATCGTCGGCTCGTTCACCAACGGCACCACGTCGCCGCTCGGACAGATCATCCTCGCCGACTTCAACAACCCCGGCGGCCTGATGCGCATCGGCGACAACATGTACTCGACCTCCGGCAACTCCGGCTCGGCCGTGTACGGCTTCGCCCTCGAAGGCTCGCAGTCGACGCTCGTCGCCGGCGCGCTCGAGATGTCGAACGTCGACCTCGCGCAGGAGTTCACCTCGATGATCGTCGCCGAGCGCGGATACCAGGCGAACAGCCGGGTGATCACGACCTCGGACCGCCTCCTCGAGGAGCTGGTGAACCTCAAGCGGTAAGGCAGTAGCCCGAAGCGTCCGGGGTCATGGCTGGCGGGCCCGCCGGCGCCCGGACGTTCTCGCGGCAATCACCGCCGCCGCCTGACCGGCAGTAGTTGCCGGGTCGGGCGGCGGCGGGTGCTTTTGCCGGGGGATCAAGGCCCTCTGGCACGGCGCGCGGTCGCACCGTAAGTCTTTATCCTCCATCATTTTACCTTCATCATCACAACACCGTGAGCCTCTGGCCCACGACCTGCCTTACTGGTGGGCACAGCGGACCAGTCCACTCCACTCGCCCCTGATTCCCGATGGCCACTGCTTCCCTTCCCACCGCTCCAGAGACCGCCGAAGGTGCTGCCGAAGCGCCGGCCGGCGGTGGCAAGAAGCTGACGATCCTCGGCGCCATCGCCGGGCTCGCCCTCGGCGGCGCCGTCGGAGCGTTCGTGATCGCGCCGAAGCTCGCCCCCGCGAGCGACGTGGCCGAGGTCGTGGTCGAGGAGGAAGGCGCCGGCCACGAGGGCGAGGCGAAGGTCGCCGCCGCCGTGCACTCGGTGGACAACCTGGTCGTGAACCCGGCGAACACGGGCGGCTCGCGCTTCCTCCTCGTGACGGTGTCGATCGTCGGGAAGGACGCCGCGGCGGTGGAGGAGATCGCCGCCCGCGACGCCGAGGTCCGCGACCGCATCGTCGACTTCCTCTCCGGGAAGCCGGTCACCGAGCTCGGCGACCCGGCGCACCGCGAGGCGCTCCGCACCGACCTCGCCGCCGCGATCGGCGGCCTGTTCAATGAAGGCGTCGTGAAGCGGATCCTCCTCCCGCAGTTCGTCATCCAGTAGGCGGCGCGATGAGCCACAAGGCCGCGGCCTCCTTCTCCCAGGACGACATCGACCGCCTGCTCAACGGCGGCGGTGGCGCCGCCGTCGCGTCGAGCCCGCGCGACGCCGACATCCAGCTCTATGACTTCCGCCGCCCCGCGCGCGTGTCGCGCGACCGGCTGCGCACGCTCGAGGCGATGTACGAGCGGCTCGTGCGCTCGCTCGAAGGGTGGCTCGTCTCGCGTCTCCGCGACTCGATCGACCTCCGCCTCGAGAGCGTCGAGCAGATCTCCTACGCCGAGTTCCTGCTCTCGCTCAACACGCCGAGCGCGAGCTTCCTCGTCAAGATCCAGGACAACGGCAACCAGCAGGGCGTCGTCGACTTCAATCCCTCGCTCGCCTACTTCCTCGTCGACCGCCTCTTCGGCGGCGGCGGCGCGCCGACGATCCTCGAACGGCCGCTGACGCCGATCGAGCGCATGGCGCTCGACAACGTCGCCGACCGCGTGGTCACCGACCTGATGGAAGTGTGGTGGGACCACGCGCAGCTGCAGCTCGCGGTCTCCGGCTTCGAGTCGATCCCCGAGATCATGCAGGCGGTCGAGCGCGAGGTGCCCTGCCTCGTCGCGACCGTGAACGCGAAGTTCGCCGGCGGCACCGGCGTCCTCTCGCTCTGTCTCCCGCTCAACGTCGTCGAGCAGTTCTTCGTCCGCTCGGCCGACCGCCGTCTCTCCGAGCCGGTCGGCACGGAGGCGGAGCGGCAGACGTCGCGCGAGCAGACGGAGAACGCGCTGCGGCTCACGACCGTGACCGCGGTCGCGCGCCTCCCCGAGTTCCGGATCGCGATGCGCGACCTCATGCGCCTCTCGGCCGGCACGATGATCGGGACCGGCATCCCGACCGACACCCCGCTCGAACTGCTCATCGGCGGGCAGCCGCGGTTCCGCGTGAAGGCGGGCCGCGTGAAGCAGCTGCGCGCCGTGAGCGTCCAGGAAGTCCTCTCCGGGCAGACCATCGAAGCCCTCATCAACTCCACCCGCGGCCGCACCGCGCCGGAGCTCCGTACCATGACCGCACCGAATGACACCGACCTCGCCGGCGCCCAGGCGGGCGCGCAGGCGCCCGAGTTCGCCGACCTTGGCGCCGCGCTCCTCGCCGGCGGCGAGGTCCCGTTCGCGGCCCTCATCGACATCACCCTGCCCGTCCGCATCGAAGTCGGCCGCTCGACGGTGACCGTCGGCGAGCTCCTTCGCCTCGGTCGCGGCTCGGTCCTCCAGCTCGACCGCCTCGCCGGCGACCCGATGGACCTCTACGTCAGCGACCTGAAGCTGGCCGAGGGCGAAGTGGTCGTCGTGAACGAGCACTACGGCTTCCGGCTGCGCCGCATCGTGGCGCAGCTCCCGGCCGCGCTCACCGAGGGCTGAGCGGACCGTGCTGCTGACCTACCTCGGCGTCCTGTTCGCTCTCGCCGCGGTGCTCGCGCTCGTCGCGATCGCCGGGCGTGCGTTCCGACGGTTCGGCTTCGGTGCACCCGCGATGCGTGCGGCTGCGCCGGTCGATGTGATGCACCGGGCCGCCGTCGGTCCACGCCAGGGGGTCGCGCTCGTCCGCGTCGGCACCCAGGTCGTCCTCCTGTCCGTCGGCGACGGCGGCGTGCACCCGCTGCTGGCGCTTCCGCCCGACGAGGCGTCGGCGATGCTCGCGCAGCTCAGGCCCGCGCCCGCACCCGGTACCCGGGCGCCGATGAACGGCGCCGAGATCTTCAAGAAGGCGCTCTCGCAGTCGCTCGGCCTCAAGCAGGCGACGGTCGCGCTGTTGTTCCTGTCGTCGCTCGCGTCGGCCCCGCTGCAGGCGCAGGGCACCGCGCCGATCACGGCGTCGACGCCGGGGACCGTCGGCGGTCCCGCGGCCTCCACGCAGTCGGCCGGCCGCACTGCGGTCGGGCCCGCGCAGGGTGTGCAGCGTCCCGCCGCCGCGACCGCGGCGAGCGTGGTCGACCGCCTCGCGCCGCAGATGGACCTTCGCGTCGGCGGCCAGGGTCAGGACGGCCTCCGGCTCAACGGCACCGTCGGCGTCGTCGTGATGCTCGGCCTGATGAGCCTCCTGCCGACGCTCGTGCTGATGACGACCGGCTTCACGCGCATCCTCGTCGTGCTGCACTTCCTCCGCCAGGCGCTCGGCACGCAGACCTCGCCGCCGTCGGCGCTGATCGCCGGCCTCGCGATGATCCTGACCGGCTTCGTGATGGCGCCGACGATGTCGCGCCTCAACCAGGAGGCACTGACCCCCTGGATGGACGGGAAGATCGACCAGGTGCAGATGCTCGAGCGCGGCGCCGGCCCGCTGCGCGAGTTCATGATGAAGCAGACTCGCCCGGCCGACATCCGCCGCATGGTGCGCCTCTCGCGCCAGCCCGCGGTCGCCGGCGAGCAGGTGCCGTTCATCACCCTGATGGCGGCGTTCACGATCAGCGAGCTGCGCACCGCGTTCGCGATCGGCTTCGCGCTCTTCCTCCCGTTCATCGTGATCGACGTCGTCGTGGCGTCGGTGCTGATGTCGCTCGGCATGTTCATGCTCCCGCCGACGATGATCGCGCTCCCGTTCAAGCTGCTGCTCTTCGTGCTCGTCGACGGCTGGGGGCTCATCACGCAGAGCCTCGTGCAAGGGTTCCGGTGACGCGATGAACGACCAGGTGGTCCTCGACCTCGCGCGGCAGGCGCTGCTGATGGCGCTGCAGCTCGCCGCGCCCTTCCTCATCGCGTCGCTCGTCGTGGGGCTCGTGATCGGCATCCTGCAGTCGCTCACGCAGATTCAGGAGCAGACGCTCACGTTCGTGCCGAAGCTCGTCGTCGTCGGGCTCGTCTTCGTGCTGACGCTCCCGTGGATGCTGCAGAGCATCGTCAGCTACACGCGCGCCATCCTCGTCGGGCTCGCGGACCTGCCGCGATGACCGCCGCGGCGACGGTCGAGACGGCCGCGGCCGCCGCACAGACGCCCTGGGACTTCTTCGCGCCCGGCACCGCCGAGGTCGCGATCCTCTCCGCCTGCCGCGTCGGCGGCCTCGTGCTCGTCGCGCCGATGTTCTCGTCGCGCACCGTGCCGATGCCGATCCGCACCGCGCTGCTCCTCGTGCTCACCCTCGTACTGCTTCCCGCCGCGCAGGCGACGGCACTCCCGAACGCGCGCTTCACGCCCGGCGCCTTCCTCACCGAGAGCTTCATCGGCTTCGCCATCGGCCTCGGCGCCGCGCTGCTGATCGGCGCCGCCGAGCTCGCCGCCGACCTCTCGTCGCAGGCGATCGGCCTCTCCGGCGCGGCGCTGATGGACCCGCTCGGCGGGCACCAGACCTCGATCCTCGGCCAGACGTTCGGCCTGCTCGCCGCGACGCTGCTGCTCGCCGCCGACGGCCATCACGTTATGCTCGACGCCGTCGCGCGCTCGTTCGCGCGCGTGCCGGTCGGTGCGGAAGCGAATGTCTTCGAGGCGCTGCGCATCATGGTCAGGCAGGGGAGCGTGATGTTCTCGCTCGGACTGCGATTCGCGGCGCCGGTGATCGCCGCCGCCCTCGTGACGAACGTCGGCCTCGGCGTGATGAGCCGCGCGGTGCCCGCGCTCAACCTGATGAACCTCGCGTTCCCGGTGCAGATCACGGTCGGGCTCGTCTCGCTCGCGGTCTCGCTCCCCTTCCTCGGCATGGTCGCGTCGGGCTGGGGGGACCAGGTCCGGATGTTCGCCGGCCAGGTCATGACCGCCCTGCTGCGCGGACCCTGAGATGGCCGAGTCGGACGCGGGCGAACGCACAGAAGAACCCACAGCGAAACGGCGCCAGGAGGCGATCGAGGAAGGGCGGGTCGCGCGCAGCCCCGAGGCCGGCGTCGCCGCCGCCATCATGGGCGCCGCGGCCGCGCTCTCGCTCCTCGCCGACGACGCCGGCGCCGCGCTGCGCGACCTGCTCGGCTACATGCTCTCGACCGCGGGCAGCGTGAGCCTCGACGACGGCAGCGCCGTCGCGATGCTCCGCTTCACCGCGTCCCGCTTCGCGGCGGCCGCCGCCGCGATCCTCTTCACGATCCTCATCTCGACCTTCGTCGTCGCCGCGCTGCAGTCGGGGCTCCATTTCTCGCCGAAGGCGTTCAAGCTGCACTGGGAGAAGCTGAACCCGGTCTCGAACGCCCAGCGCCTCCTCTCGCCGACGCAGCTCGTCGAGACCGCGAAGGCGCTGATCAAGGTGACGCTCGTGGGCGTGCTGGTGTGGAAGGCGCTCGCCGCCGCGCTGCCGACGACGCAGGGCCTCGCGCTCGCGGGCCCGATGGCGCTCGCCCCCTGGCTCGCCGAGCACGTCGGCAAGCTGCTGCTCACGGTGGGCATCGCGTACACGACGGTGGCCGGCTTCGACTACTTCTGGCAGCGCTTCCAGCTCGAGAAGACGCTGCGGATGACGAAGGAAGAGGTGAAGCGCGAGGCGAAGGAGGAGCAGGGCGACCCGATGATCAAGTCGGCGCGCCGGCGGTTCGCGCGCGAGGTCGCGTTCGGGCAGATGCTCAAGGACGTGAAGAAGGCGACGGTGGTCGTGACGAACCCGACGCACATCGCGGTGGCGATCCAGTACGACGACAAGGAGGCGCCGGTGCCGGTGGTGCTCGCGATGGGCCAGGACAAGGTCGCCGAGCGGATCAAGGAGATCGCGCGCGAGGCGGGCGTGCCCTGCGTCGAGAACGTCCCGGTCGCGCGCGCGCTGCACAAGGCGGCGAAGGTCGGCTCCGTGATCCCGGTCGAGCTCTACCTCGCGGTCGCCGAGATCCTCGCCTACGTCGTCCGCACGCGCGGCACGCGCGGCGCGTGGCGCGGGTCGGCGCGCGCGTAGCTCGCTCGCAACCGCACGACAACGTCTGCGCGCGAGGTCGGGAGGGGCTGGCCGCTGCGACCGTCCGGCGCCTTACACGCTGCGAGCCCGGCGCGAACGGCGCGCCGGTCTCTTGCTGCGGCGCGGGACGGTCTCCGCTGCCAGCCCCTCCCTCCCTGCCAGCTGGAGCTCGGCGGCTTGGTCGCGCGCGCTCGGACCACGCGCGCGCCGACGGTCCGGGCAACGCCGCGCGGCGACGGCTGGTAACCGCCGACGGGCGAGCGATCCGCGCGCTGAGGCCAGCACGACCTCCGGAGCTGAACGACGCGCCGGCGCGAATCCCAGCTCGGACGCGCGCACAGGGGGTGCGCCGCAGCGACCCCCTGCGGCGTAGCAAGAGACTCGCGCGCCGTTCGCGCGAGGCTCGCAGCGTGTAAGCCGCCGGGGGTCGCGGAGGAGCACCCCCGAAGCGCGCGGCCGCGCACGGATCCGTCCCGAAGGGGCCCGAGGAAACCCTAGGAGATTCGTGCCGGAACGAGCCCGGCAAAACGCGCCGGGAAGCGGGGCCCCGAGGCCGACTAGGCGAAATCTTCCGGGTCGCCGAGGCAGACATAACTCGATATCAGAAAAGCGTTTACGTCACTACGAGCTATGGCACTGGCCCTGCAATAGGGCGTAGTCCATGAGCCCCGCTCCCCAGATCCGCGTCGATCGCAACACCGAAGTCTGGACCGCCGTCGGCGTCCTCTTCGTGCTCGCGCTGCTGATCGTGCCGCTGCCGGGGCTCTTCGTCGACCTGTTCCTCGCCCTCTCCCTGGGCTCCGCGATCATCGTCCTGCTGGTCGCGCTGCAGAGCACCAAGCCGCTCGACTTCTCGAGCTTCCCGACCGTCCTGCTGCTGCTGACGCTCTTCCGCCTTGCGATGAACGTCAGCTCCACCCGCCTGATCCTCTCCGGCGGACACGCCGGCGAGATCATCCCCGCCTTCGGCGAGTTCGTGATCGGCGGCAACTATGTGGTCGGGCTGATCCTCTTCCTGATCCTGATCGCGATCAACTTCATCGTGATCACGAAGGGCGCGGGGCGCGTGGCCGAGGTCTCGGCCCGCTTCACCCTCGACGCCCTCCCCGGCAAGCAGATGGCGATCGACGGCGAGCTCGCGCACGGCGCGATCGACGCCCTCGAGGCGCGCGCGCGCCGCGAGCAGGTCGGCCGCGAAGCCGACTTCTTCGGCGCGATGGACGGCGCCTCGCGCTTCGTGAAGGGCGACGCGATCGCCGCCCTCATCATCACCGGCGTCAACATCGTCGGCGGCATCGTGATCGGCGTCGCCCAGCAGGGCCTCTCCCTCGCCGACGCCGCCGCGAAGTTCACCATCCTCACGGTCGGTGAAGGCCTGGTCTCGCAGATCCCGGCGCTGATCATCTCCACCGCGGCCGGCATCATGGTGACGCACGCGGCGGAGGGGGCGCAGGTCGGCACGGTGCTCTCGAACCAGATCGCCGCGCACCCGCGCGCGCTGCGCCTCGCGGCCTGGGTGATCGCCGCCTTCGGGCTCGTCCCGGGCCTGCCGAAGATCCCGTTCCTCGGCATCGCGGTCGCGCTCGCGCTGCTCGCGAACGGCGCCGACGCGCAGGAGAAGAAGGCGAAGGCCGCCGCCACGCCGGTCGCGCCGGCCGCCCCCGCCCCGCCCGCCGCCGACCCGCTCGACGACCTCCTCCAGATCGAGCCGATCGAGCTCGAAGTCGGCTACCTCCTCATCCCGCTCGCCGACGCC
>CAZIDS010000066.1:0-12413 GCA_964537945.1 uncultured Gemmatimonas sp.
CCGCCGCGTCTCCGCCGGGCGCGGCGCGCGCCTCCCCTATCCACAACCACCACGCATCTCACGCGCACGCCGAGGAGAACGCCGAGCGCAATGGCGTCGCCTCGCGCATCGCCGTGCTCGAGGGCAATGCGGAAGAGTTCCTGCCGCTCGTCGCGCCCGTGCGGATGATCCTCGCGAACATCATCTCGTCGGTGCTGCTCGAGCTCCTGCCGGCGATCGCCGCCGGCCTCGCGCCCGGGGGGCAGGTGATCCTGAGTGGCATCCTTCTCGACGAGCGGCCGCGCATGCTCGAGGCGATCGCCGCGCACGGATGGCGGGTGGAGGCGGAGGACGCCGAGGAGCAGTGGTGGAGCGTGCGGATCGCTCGCGCCTGACGCCCGCGCGCGCGAGATTCCGCGCGTGAGCCTTCCGACATTCGTCACCGACGACCCCTTCGACGCGCCCGGCAGCATCACGCTCGGCGAGGACGCCGCGCACCACATGCGGGTGCGCCGGCTCGAGACGGGTGTGCGCGTCGGGCTGCTCGACGGCGCAGGGTCGCGCGGCGAGGGCGTGCTCGCGCAGCTCGCGAAGCGGCACGCGATCGTGAGCATCGAGACGGCCGAGCACGTCGAGCCGGCGCCGCCGGTGCACCTGCTGCTCCCGGTCGCCGACAAGGACCGCATGCTCTGGCTCGCCGAGAAGGTGACGGAGCTGGAACTCGCGAGCTGGCGGCCGGTCAGCTATCGGCGGAGCAAGAACGTGAATCCGCGCGGCGAGGGCCCGACGTTCCAGCAGAAGGTGCGTTCGCGCATGGCGGGCGCGCTCGAGCAGAGCCGGGGCGCGTGGCTGCCGGTGGTCTTCCCGGAGGCGACGGTCGAGAAGGCGATCGCCGCGCGCGCGGCCGGCGCCTGCTTCGTTCTCGACCAGGGCGCCGACAGCTTCTTCCAGGCGCTGACGCCGCGGCTCGGCGAGGCGCAGGCGCAGCGGAGGGGCGCACCGGCGATCACGATCGCGGTCGGTCCCGAGGGCGGCTTCGAGGACGTCGAGCGCGAGGCGTTCGCCGCCGCGGGCTTCACCGCCGTCTCGCTCGGGCGCAGCATCCTGCGGTTCGAGACGGCGGCGCTCGCGGGCCTCTCCGCGGCGCGCGCGATGCTGGACCTCGTGGGCGCGCCGGGCGCGCTCGACCTCCACGGAGTGGACTGATGCAGGACTGCCTCTTCTGCCGGATCGTCCGCGGGGAGATCCCCGCCGCCAAGGTCGCCGAGAGCGACACGTGCCTCGCGTTCCGCGACATCTCGCCGGTCTCGCCGGTGCACGTGCTGGTGATCCCGAAGGCGCACTACCGCTCATTGAACGACGTCCCGGACGCCTCGGTGGTGGGGGAGATGTCTGTGCTGGCGAAGCAGGTGGCCGAGGCGGAGGGGGTCGCCGAGTCGGGGTATCGCTGCGTGATCAACACCGAGAGGGACGGCGGTCAGACGGTGTGGCACCTGCACCTGCACGTCCTCGCCGGGCGCCGGCACGCGTGGCCACCGGGGTGATTCCGGCTCCCGCTGGGGGTGAACTTGCCCTAAGCCGAGTCCCGGCCTACATTTAAGGGCTCTCCACCTCACTCATTCCCCAGCCGGCGCACAAACGCCACGAAGGGGGGAAATCCAGTTTGTCGGAAGTCATCATCCACGAAGACGAGAACTTCGAGCGCGCGCTGAAGCGCTTCAAGAAGAAGTGCGAGAAGGCCGGGATCCTCTCGGATCTCCGCAAGCATCGCCACTACGAGAAGCCGAGCGAGAAGCGGAAGCGGAAGCTCAACGCTGCGCAGCGCAAGAACCGTCGCACGCGTTCGCACTGATGTCCGGGCTGGCTGCGCGGCTGCAGGGTGAGCTGAACGCCGCCCGCAAGGCGCAGGACAAGGATCGGGTCCTGCTGCTGGGCACCGTGCTGTCGGACATCAAGAATCGCGAGATCGAGGTGAAGCGGGCCCTCGGCGACGAGGACGTCGTCGAGGTGCTCCGCAAGGCGATCAAGCGCCGGCGGGAGTCCGTCGAGATGTATGAACAGGCTGGACGCGGCGAGCTCGCCGCGAACGAGCGGCGAGAGGTTGAGGCACTCAGTGCCTGGCTTCCCGCCGCTCCGTCCGATGAGGAGGTCCGCGCCGCGGTGCGCGCGGCGATCGCCGGCGGCGCGAAGGCGATCGGCCAGGTGATGGGCAAGGTGATGCCCGCCTTCAAGGGCCGCCTCGACGGCTCGGTCATCAACCGGATCGCGAAAGAGGAGCTCGGGCCGGGCTCGTGAGCTTCCAGTCGCACGCCCTCGAGGTCCTCGAGTTCGCGCGGCTCCTGGATCATGTCGCTGGCCACGCGTCGAGCGCATCCGGCGCCGAGCGCATCCGTTCGCTCCGCCCACTCCGCGTCGGCGGCACGCACGTCGACCGCGAAGAGTCGCTCGGCGCGCTCCGCGCCGAGCAGGTGCGCGTGGCCGCGATGCGCGCGCTCGTCACGGCCGAGGGGGGCTGGCGCCCTGAGGCCGTCCCCGAGCTGACGGAGCCGCTCGCGCGGCTCCGCGTGCCCGGCACCTCGTGGACGGGGAAGGAACTCCGCGGCGCGGGGACGCTCCTGCAGTCATCGCGGCGCACGCAGGCCGCGCTGCAGGACGAGGCGCGGCCCGCGGCGGCGCGGGCGCCGCTCGCGCGCTACGCGGATGCGCTCATCGCGCGGAAATCCATCGAGGAACGGCTCGAGCAGGTGTTGACCGACGACGGCGAGATCAAGGACGACGCGTCGCCGGCGCTGCGCCGGATCCGCCGCGAGCTGCGCGGCGCCGAGGGCGAGCTCGTACGGCTCCTCGAGCGGCTCATGGCCAAGCTCGAGTCGCATCACCGCGTGGACGATGCGTCGGTCACGCTGCGGAACGGCCGCTACGTGATCCCGGTGCGCCGCGAAGGGCGTGGCGCGCTCGGCGGCATCGTCCACGACAGCTCGCAGTCGGGGCAGACCCTCTTCGTCGAGCCGCCGGCGGCGGTCGAGGCGGGGAACCGGATCCGCGAGCTCGAGGCGGAGGAGGTCGCCGAGTGCGAGCGCATCCTGCTCGAGCTCACGGAGCTGCTGCGGCCGGAGCGTGACGCGCTCGCGGGCGCCCTCGAGGCGCTGATCGCGCTCGACGCGCTCTACGGCCGCGCCCGCTACGCGCTCGCCGCGAAGTGCCACGACGCCGAGCTCGTGGCGGCGCGAGACGGCTTCGCCGTGCGCGAGGGGCGGCATCCGCTCCTGCTCGCGCAGGGCGTCAGCGTGGTGCCGTTCGACCTCGCGATGGCGCCGGAGGAGCGGACCCTGCTCGTCTCGGGCCCGAACACCGGTGGCAAGACGGTCCTGCTCAAGGCGCTCGCGCTCTGTTCGCTGATGGCGCAGTGCGGGATCCCCGCGCCGGTCGGGGCGGAGAGCCGCCTGCCGTGCTTCGACGACGTCTTCGCGGACATCGGCGACGAGCAGTCGCTCGCCGCCTCGCTCTCGACCTTCAGCGCGCACCTCAAGCACCTGTCCGAGATCCTCGACGGCGCGTCCGCCGACGCGCTCGTGCTCGTCGACGAGCTCGGCTCGGGCACCGACCCGCTCGAGGGCGCGGCACTCGGCGGCGCGATCCTCGAGGAGCTCACGCGGCGCGGCACGACGACCATCGCGACGACGCACCTCGGCGCGCTCAAGGAGCTCGCGAGCGAAGTGCCGGGCGTCGTGAACGCGTCGCTGCAGTTCGATGCCGAGCGGCTCGCACCGACCTATCGGCTGATCAAGGGGATCCCGGGCCGCTCGTACGGCATCGCCATCGCGCGCCGGCTGCGGATGCCCGACGGCGTGCTCGCGCGCGCGGAGGAACGGGTGCCGCGGATGGAGCGCGACCTCGCCGCGCTGCTCGCCGACGTCGAGCAGCGATCGGCGGCGCTCGCGACGCGCGAGAAGGAGGTCAGGTCGCAGCAGGAGGACCTGCAGGTTCGCGCCGGGCGCCTGTCCGAGCGCGACGCGACGCTGAAGACGCGCGAGCGCGACTTCGAGCGCGAATCGCGCAAGGACACCCGCCGCTACCTGCTCGAGGCGCGGAAGGAGGTGGAGCGCACGATCCAGGAGCTGAAGGCCGCGGGCGCCTCCGCGATCGAGGCGACGGCGGCCGAGGCGCGGCGCACGCTGGAGTCGCGCGCGGCGCACGAGGCGGCGCGGCTCGACGAGCTCGACGCGGCGGAGCGGGTGGCCGCGATGGCGCTCGCGAAGGAGCGTGCGGCCGAGGCCGGCGCGCGGCTCGCCGACGAACGCGGCGTCGCGCTGCAGCTCGGCGACGCGGTCGCCGTCGGCACGCTGGGCGGGAAGGTGGGGAAGCTCCTCGAGGTGCGCGGTTCCGACGCGGTCGTCGCGGTCGGCGCGCTCAAGCTCACCGTGCCCGCGGACTCGCTGCGGCGGATGGCGGCGCGCCACCTGAAGGAGGAGCGCGTCGAGGTCGCGATCATCGACGTCCCCGACGTCGTCGCGAAGACGGAGGTGGATGTCCGCGGGATGCGCGTGCACGAGGTGGACGACGCGGTCACGCAGGCGCTCGACGGCGCAATCCGCGCCGACCTCGGCGCGCTGCGGATCATCCACGGGAAGGGGACGGGCGCGCTGCGCGAGCGCGTGAACGCGCTCCTGAAGAGGGACAAGCGCGTGAAGGCGTTCCGTCTCGGTGCCTGGAACGAGGGGGGCGCCGGCGTGACCGTCGCCGAGTTCGCGTGATCCCCGACGAGGTCGTCCAGCAGGTCGCGTCGCAGGCGGACATCGTCGCGATCATCGGCGAGCATGTGCGCCTCAAGAAGACCGGCTCGGTGTGGCGCGGGCCCTGCCCGTTCCACCAGGGGACGAACGCGAACTTCTCGGTGGTGCCCGGCGGCGGCTACACCTGTTTCGTCTGCGGCGAGAAGGGGACCGTCTTCACCTTCGTGCAGAAGCGGCTCGGGATGAGCTTCCCCGAAGCCGTGAAGTACGTCGGCGAGAAGTGCGGCGTCGAGGTGAAGGAGATCGACCGGAAGCGCGAGGGCCCCGATCCGCGCGAGCCGGTGTGGGAGCTGCAGGCGACGGTCGGCGAGTACTTCCAGCGCGTGCTCTGGGACTCGCCGGGCGGACAGCCGGCGCGCGACTACCTCGCGAGCCGCGACGTGCCGCGCGCGGTGGCGGAGCGATTCGGGCTCGGGTTCGCGCCGCGCGAGGTGGGCGCGATGCGCGCGCACCTGAACGGCCTCGGCTACGAGGACGACCGCCTGCTCGCGGCGGGGCTGCTCGTGAAGCGCGAGGAACGCGAGGAGCCGCGGCCGCGCTTCCGCGAGCGCCTGATGTTCCCGATCCACGACGCGAGCGCGCATCCGGTCGGGTTCGGCGGGCGGCTCATCGGACCGGGGGAACCGAAGTACCTCAACAGCGCCGACTCCGAGGTCTTCAACAAGGGGAAGATCCTTTACAACCTGCACCAGGCGCGGAACGCGATCCGGCGCGACGAGCGCGTCGTGCTCGTCGAAGGCTACTTCGACGCGCTGCGGCTCGTCGCGGCGGGCGTCGAATGCGTCGTCGCGCCGATGGGGACGGCGCTCACCGAGGCGCAGGCCGAGCTCATCGCGAAGTACACGCGGCAGGTGCTGATCCTCTACGACGCCGACGGGCCGGGGCAGAAGGCCACCTTCCGTGCCGCGGACGTGCTGCTTACCAAGTCGCTCGAGGTGCGCGTGGTGACGCTGCCCGAGGGCGAGGACCCTGACACCTTCGTGCGCAAGCACGGACGCGAAGCGGTCGAGAAGCAGTTCGAGGTCGCGATGGACGTCTTCGACCGCAAGGTGCAGCTGCTCGAGCGCGCCGGCTGGTTCAATGACCTCCAGCACAAGCGGCGCGCCCTCGACCGGCTGCTGCCGACGATCCGCGCCGCGACCGACCCGGTCACGCGGGACCTCTATCTCGCGCGCGCGGCCCAGGCCGCGGGGATCGCGCGCGAGGTGCTGTTGAGCGAGCTGCACACCGTGCGGCGCGGCAGTGGCGCGCGGCCGGCCGCGCGCGGCACGGCCGCGCGGCCCGCGCCTTCGCGTGAGCGGAGCGAAGCCGACGGTCCACCGCCCGAGTGGCTCGAGGCGAACGCGATGCCGGAGGAGCGCATCCCCGAAGGCCCGTACCGCTCTGGCGTCGAGCAGGGGAACGCCGAACAGACGCTGCTGCGCGTCCTGCTCACGCAGCCGATGTGGCAGGACCAGGTGATCGAGGACCTCGGGAAGCTCGAGGCCGAGGAGCTGCCCGAGGGCGCCGAAGGCTCGGACGCGCTCGGCGACGAGCCGGCGGGCGTGCTGCGCGACCCCGTCTTCCGCGCCATCTACGACGCGATCCTCGCGCACGGCGCCGAGGCCGACCCCGAGACGTTCACGGACGGCCTCTCGCCGCTCGCGATCAAGGTGTACGAGGACCTGCGGGGCGAGAAGGACGCCGTAGTGGACGCCAAGCGGAGCATCGCCGACGCGCTGCGGCTGCTGCGCGCCCGTTCGGTGGACGCGCGGGTGCGCTCGCTGGAATCGCTGCTGCCGCTCGCCGGCGCCGACGAGAAGGACCGCATCAACGTCGCGATCAAGCGGCTCACGGACGAGAAGCGCTCGCTTGGCGTCCAGAGCTGGGGGTCGGTGCGGCGCCGCTGAGCCGGGCCGGCCGCGCGCCGGATCAGCCGGGGGAGGTGGAGGTTACCGCCCCTTTCGACCAACTTTAGTCACGGCATCCTGACCGGACGCCATCCGCCAACAGCCCCAAGCCTTCGCCAATGTCCGACATCCAGTCGCTGCTCGCCCTCCAGTCCGACGACATCACGATCCACGAGCTGGAGACGCGCCTCGGCGCGCTCGAGCCGCGCATCCGCGACCTCGACACGCGCCGCCAGCGGATCGTCGACACGATCGAGCGCCAGTCGGCCACGGTCGCCGCCGAGGAGAAGAAGCAGGCCTTCCTCCGCGACAAGATCCAGGAGCATCGCGGGCTGATCGAGCGGAACCAGGCCCAGCTCGACGCGGTGAAGACGATGCGCCAGGCGACCGCCGCCGCCGCGCAGATGGAGCAGGCGAAGCGGATCGTCGCCGGCGAGGAGAGCGACCTGCTCGCGCTCAACCGCAAGCTCGAGGAGTTCCGCGGCCAGCTCAACGCGTCGAAGGGCGAACTCGCCGCGTGCGAGGCGGAACAGGCGACCGCGCGCACCGAGGTCGCGGCCGAGCGGGCGACGATCGACGGCGAGCTCGCGACGGCGCGCACGAAGCGGTCCGAGACGGCGAAGGGCGTGACGGACGCGCTGCGGCAGCGCTACGACCGCATCCGCAACAGGAAGCGCGTGCGCGTGGTGGTGCCGCTCAACGGGCTGGCCTGCGGCGCCTGCGATACCGCGATCCCGATGCAGCGCCGGCACGCGATGATGACCGGCAACGTGATCGAGCTCTGCGAGGTCTGCGGCGTCCTGATGTACCACGCGGTGTGAGCCGTCCCCGTCCGGCGGCGCGCTGGGAGGCCGTCCCGGCCGCGCCCGAGGGCGTCGCGGAAGGGCTCGCCGAGGCGCTGCGCCCGAACGGCGAGCGCGCGGGGCAGCAGCCGCTGCCGCTCGCGGTGTGCCGGCTCCTCGCGGCCCGCGGCATCCGCACGGTGGACGAGGCGAAGCGCTACCTGCGCCCCGCGCTCGAGCAGGTCGAGTCGCCCGACGCGGTGGCCGACCTCTCGCGCGCGGCGGACCGCCTCGCGGCCGCGGTGCGCGCCGGCGAGGTGATCCTCGTCCACGGCGATTACGACGTCGACGGCATCTGCTCCACCACCCTGATGACGCGCGCGCTCCGCTCCCTCGGCGGGAACGTGGTGCCGTTCATCCCCGATCGCCTCACCGACGGCTACGACCTCGGCGACGCCGGCGTCGCCGCGGCGCGCGCGGCAGGGGCCCGCGTGGTGCTCACGTGCGACTGCGGGACGACCGCGCTCGCGCCGGCGCGCGCACTGCGGGCGATGGGCATCGACCTGATCGTCACCGACCATCACCTGCCGGGCCCGGAGCTGCCGGAGACCTACGCGCTCGTCAACCCGAGGCGCGAGGACTGCGGTTCGCTCGACAAGGACCTCGCCGCGGTCGGTGTGGCGTACAAGCTCGCGCTCGCGGTGACCCGGCGGCTGGGCTCCGACGAGGCGCGCGTGCACGAGATGCTCGACCTCGTCGCGCTCGCGACGATCGCGGACGTCGCGCCGCTGCGGGGGGAGAACCGCGTCTTCGTGCGGCTCGGCCTCAAGGTGATGGGCGAGACGCGGAACCTCGGGCTGCGCGCGCTGATCCGCGCCGCGCGGCTCGACGGGAAGCCGCTGACGGCGGGACGCGTCGGCTTCACGCTCGCGCCGCGCCTCAACGCGCTCGGCCGGCTGAAGCAGGCGCTGCGCGGCGTGGAGCTGCTGCTCGCCGAGGATGAGGCGACGGCGAACGCGATCGCGCGCGAGTGCGAGGAGCTCAACGAACGGCGGCAGGCGATGGACCGCGGGATCCTCGACGAGGCGATGCGACGCATCGACGCGCTCGACCTCGACGCGACGTGGGGCATCGTCCTCGATTCGGCCGGCTGGCATCCCGGCGTGATCGGCATCGTCGCATCGCGCGTCGTCGAGCGCACGGCGCGGCCGGCGATGATGATCGCGGTGAAGGACGGCTTCGGGAAGGGCAGCGGACGCTCGATCGGCGCGTTCGACCTGCACGAGGCGCTCCAGCGCTGCTCCGACCTCCTGGTGAAGCACGGCGGGCATCGCGCCGCGGCCGGCCTGACGATCGCGGAAGCGCGCATCCCCGCGTTCGCCGAGCGGTTCAACGCCGTCGCGCGCGAGCGGCTGACGGTGGACGACCTCGTCCCGCGGCTGCGCACCGACCTCGAGCTGCCGCTCGACGACGCGGACGAGGCGTTCGAGCGCGCGCTGCGGCACCTCGAGCCGTTCGGCGTCGGCAATCCGGGCCCGGTGCTGGTCGCGCGCGGCGTGCGCGTGGCGACCGCGCCGCGGCGCATCGGGACCGACGGGCTGAAGTTCGCGCTGGCGACCGCGCACGGGACGATCGACGGCGTGGGCTGGGGCCTCGCGCCGCGAGCGAACGAGGTGCGCCCGGGCGCCATCCTCGACCTCGCGTACCGGCTCGACGTGAACGAGTACCAGGGCGCGCGGACGCTGCAGGCGGTGCTCCAGGACTTCCGGGTGGTCGGGACCGGCGGTGCCTGAGCTGCGCATCGTGGCGGGCGAATGGCGCGGGCGGCGGATCCGCGTGCCGACCGGCAAGGTGCGCCCGACGGCGGACCGCGTGCGCGAGGCGTGGATGAGCATCGTGCTCGGCGAGCTCGACGGCGCGCGGGTCGCGGACCTGTGCGCCGGGTCGGGCGCGCTCGGGCTCGAGGCGCTCTCGCGCGGCGCGTCCCACTGCGACTTCGTCGAGGAGGACCCGCGCGTGATCACGACGCTGCGCGCGAACGTCGCGGCGCTCGAGGCCGAGGACCGCGCGACGGTGCACCGCGGTGACGCCGTGAAGTACCTCGGCGCGCCGCCGCCGCGCCGTGTCACCCCGGCGTGGGGCGTCGCATTCGCCGACCCGCCCTACCACGAAGGGATTGCGACGGCGCTCGCCGAACGCTGGCTCCGTGCGCCCTTCGCGGCGACATTTGGGGTCGAGCACGAGGCGACGCTCGCGATGCCGGCCGCAGGGCCTGGCACGACGGCGGAGACCCGGCGCTACGGCGACACCGCGATCACCATCTACCGCCAGGACAGCTGACGATGCCCAAGGTGGCCCTCTACGCGGGGAGCTTCGACCCGATCACGAACGGGCACGCCGACCTCATCCGGCGCTCGCTGAAGTTCGTCGACCGGCTCGTCGTCGGCGTCGCGGTGAACATCTCGAAGCAGCCGCTCTTCTCCAGCGAGGAGCGGATCACGCTGATCAGGGCGGCGCTCGACGACGACCCCCGCGTCGAGGTGCGGGCGTTCACCGGGCTGGTCGTGAAGTTCGCGAAGGAGGCCGGGGCGCAGGTCGTGATCCGCGGCCTGCGCGCGGTCGCCGACTTCGAGTACGAGTACCAGATGGCCCTGATGAACCGGCACCTGTCGCCGGAGCTCGAGACGATGTTCATGGTGCCGTCGCTCGAGGTGAGCTATGTCAGCTCGTCGCTCGTGCGCGAGGTCGCGCGCTTCGGCGGCGACATCGACAAGCTCGTGCATCCCGCGGTCGCGAAGGCGTTGCGCGCGAAGAACCAGTAGTCATCTTTCAGGCGAACCCCGCACCGAGCGCCCCATGAGCCTGCAGGTCTCCAAGCACGGCGACGTCGTCGTCATCGAAGTGGACGGGCAGCTGATCGTCGGCAACCGCCAGGAGCTGAAGCAGCGCGTGCTCGACGAGGCCGAGGGCGGGGCGCGGAAGGTGCTCGTCGACTTCGCGAAGGCCGGCTACATCGACAGCTCGGGCCTCGGCGTCCTCGTCTCGCTGGCCAAGCGGATGCGCGAGCTCGGCGGCGACCTCCGCCTCGCCAACCTCAACGACGACCTGCAGACGCTGTTCGAGCTCACCAAGCTCGACACGCTCTTCCAGATCAGTGACACCCGCGAGCGCGCCCTCGAGAGCTTCTAGATGGCGTCGAACGCCGCCCTGGACATCCGCATCCCGAGCGACGTCCAGCAGATCGAGGGGATCGTCGCCGAAGTCGTCACCCGCTGCCGCGCATGCCGCTTCGGCGGCCGCCAGCTCTCGCTGAACGTCCCCGTCGCGCTCACCGAGGCCCTCTCCAACGCGATCCTCCGCGGCAACGCCGAGGACGCCGGCAAGCAGGTGCGCATCCGCGCCGAAGTGAGCGAGCTGCGCCTGATCGTCGAGGTCGAGGACGAGGGGGAGGGGTTCGACCTCGAGGCCTGCACCGCCGACCCCGCGCGGCCCGAGAACCTCGAGCGCGAGGACGGCCGCGGCCTCTTCCTCATGCGCTCGCTGATGGACCGCGTGGAGCGCTTCCGCGGCGACGGCAACGTCGTGCGGCTCACGCTCCTGCGGCGCTGAGCCGGCCGCGATGAGCGACCTCGCGCGCGTGCTCGGCGCCTTCAGCGAGGCGTACGGCTGCGGCGCCGTGCTCTGGCTGCGCGAGGCGGCCGACGCGCCGCTCGAGGTCGTCGCGACGTCGGGTGGCGACGTCACCGAACCCGAGTCGGCGTTCCTCTCCGACGACGAGCGCGTCCGCTCGCGCGAGACCGCGGTGGGTCGTCAGCTGGTCACGCGCATCCCGGGACGGCGGCGTGCGTGGATCGGGGTCGGGCCGGTGGCCGACGACGACGCCGAGCCGCGGCGCTGGCTCCGCGTGCTCGTCCCGGTGCTCGGCCAGATGCTGCAGAGCCAGTGGGAGGCCGCGCGCGCCACGGACGAACTCGCCGAGCGCTATGAGGAGATCAACCTCCTCTACTCGATCAGCGAGATCCTCGGCCGCACGGTCACCCTCGAGGAGGCCGCGCGCACGATCCTGCTGGAGGTCGCCGAGACGGTGGGCGCCGAGCACGGCGCGCTGCTCGTGCACGATGCGGGGCCGGGGCTGCTGCGGCCGGTCACCGTGCTGCGCGTCGCGGGGGCGGGGGAGCCGATCCCGATCCCGATCGACGATCCGGTGAGCGTGACGGCGCGCGTCTTCCGCACGCGGGCGGCGCTGCTCGTGAACGCCGGCGTACTCGAGAGCGAGTTCGAGGGGCCGTTCCGCGAGGGCGCGATGCTCACCGTGCCGATCATCTGGACGACGCCCGACGGCGGCATCCCGCTCGGCGTCGTCTCGCTCTCCGGCCGGCGCGGCGGCGCGAGCTTCACCGCGGGCGACGAGAAGCTGGTCGCGGCGGTCGGCTCGCAGATCGGCACGGCGATCCAGAACGCGCGCCTCGTGCGCAGTTCGCTCGATCAGGAGCGGCTCGCGTCGGAGATGCGGCTCGCGCACGACCTGCAGATGCGGCTGCTGCCGCCGGGGAGCGCGGTGGCGCCGGACGCGATCTGCGCCGCGCGCGTCGAGGCGGCCGACGGGGTCGGGGGCGACTTCTATCATCTCTTCCGGCTCGGCGAGGGGCGGACGGGCATCCTCATCGGCGACGTCTCCAGTCACGGCTATCGCGCCGCGCTCATCATGGCGCTCGTGATGAGCGCCGCGGCGATCCACGCGCAGACGACCGCTGATCCGGCAGAGACGGTGGAGGCGCTCCTCGCGACCGTCGAGGAGGAACTGCGCGAGACGGAGATGTTCCTCTCGCTCTGTTACGCCGTCGTCGATCGCGCGCGCGGCACGCTGCGCTGGACGAACACCGGGCATCCGCACGCGTTCGTGATCGGCGCCGACGGCGACGCGGTCCGCCTCGAGGCGACCGACCCGCCGCTCGGCCTCGGACCCGAGG
>CAZIDS010000067.1:0-12412 GCA_964537945.1 uncultured Gemmatimonas sp.
CGCGCCGGGCGAGTACGTCTGCCTCGAGGTCACCGACACCGGCAGCGGCATCGCGCCCGAGGTGCTGCCGCAGATCTTCGAACCGTTCTTCACCACGAAGGGCGTCGGCGAGGGGACGGGGCTGGGGCTCGCGGTCTGCTACGGCATCGTGCAGCAGCACGGCGGTCGCATCAGTGCGTACAGCGAGCCCGGCAAGGGCACGACGTTCAAGGTGCTGCTGCCGCGCGGCACGGAGCCCGCCAGCGGCCCGTCGGTGCCCCCGACGCTGGATCCGGCGGGCGGCCACGAGACGATCCTGCTGGTCGAGGACGACGACGCCGAGCGCCGCGCCGCCCGCCGCGCGCTCGAGGAGCGCGGCTACACCGTGCTCGTGGCCGAGGACGGCCAGGCCGCGCTCGCGCTGATGGCGGGCCCGCACGAGCACGTCGACCTGCTCGTGACCGATTTCGTGATGCCGGGGTTGAGCGGCGTCGAGCTCGCCGCCGAGCTGCGCGTGAAGCGGCCGGGACTCAAGGTGCTCGTGGTGAGCGGCTACGCGCGGAGCGGGATGCGCAGCGCGACGGGGATCCCCGAGGGGATGCCCTACCTCGCCAAGCCCTACACGGCGCGGACGCTGTGCGCGAAGGTGAGAGAGCTGATCGACGGGCGAATTGATGAAGGCTGAAGGATGGATGATGAAAGCCAAGCGCTTTCGACCTTCATCCTTCAGCCTTCATCCTTCAGCCTTCATCGCAGTTCAGCAGACCGCCCGCTTCGCGGAGGGCGCCGCCCCCACCTCCCGGCATTTCCGCCGGAACTCCGCCCCGTGGTCGAGCGCGAGCCCGTTCTCGTGCTGCCACTGATGCACCATCTCGTGCAGCAGCGTCTCGAGCGCCGCAGCGAAGCCGTCGCGGTGGCAGTGCCGCGCGCTGATCGCGATCTCGGCCCCGCCGCCCTCGACGCCCGGCGAGTAGTGGCCGAGCCGCCGCACCATCCGGCGCGAGACGCGGATCGGCACGAGCGCGAGCTGCGCGGCGAAGCGCTCGCCGTTGAGCCGCGTGTGCCACTCGGCCAGCCGCTCGGCCAGCGGTTCGTCGTCGGCGTGCGTGCGCTCGGGCGCGCGCGGCGGCTTGGTGTTGCGCGGCAGCGGATGGCCGACGATCGCGTCGCGCGCCGCCTGCCGCTCCCACTTCCGTCGCGCCATCACGAAGCGGACGATCTGCACGTGCATCTCCGTGGGCGCCTCGCAGAAGCCCTCGTGCACGCGCAGCTCGAACCCCTTCAGGCTCACGAGGATGCTGCGGTTGCGCGTGAGCACGAGCCGGCGCACGTGCTTCAGCCCGAGCCCCAGCAGCCTGCCGAGCAGCCGGTCGGCCGCGCGCTCGGCGTCGGCCTGGTCCTCGGCTTCCGCCTCCTGCTCGGCCGCGAGATCGTCCTCGATCCCGGTCGGCGTGAGGGCGAGCGAGCCGCCCGGTGCATCGAAGCCGAATCCGAGCTGGAGCTCGTCGAGGGTGCGGGCGCGCGCGGTCACCGCGGAAAGATACGGTCCTGGCGCGGCGAGAAGTCACCCCGCTCGCGATCCCAGGTGCAGGCGCGCACCGTGACTGTGCTGCGCTCGACCTCGATCTCGTTGAACGCGGCCGAGAGCCCGCCGCGCGTGCGCGCGCAGAACGAGGTGCTGGCCGAGACGACCATCGTGCGGCCGTCGAGTTCGACGCCTTCGATCCGCGTCTGGTGGTCGTGGCCATTGAGCACGAGGTCGGCGCCGGCCGCGTGCGCGGCGCGGATGCCGGCGGCGCGGCTCACGAGCCCCCACCGCTGCGAGAGGTCGCCGCGCAGCAGGTTGTGATGGAAGACGAGGACATTGAGGTCGCCCGCGGGCGCGGCGTCGAATGCGGCGCGCGCCTTCGCCCACTGCGCGGCTCGCACCGCGCCCACCACGCTCAGGTCCCGGGGCCGCGTGGTCAACGTGTACGGCTGGATGCCGTGGCAGGAGTTGAGGCCGACGAACGTGACGCCCGGGATCCGAAGCTGCGGCTCGAGCTCCGTGCTGATCCACTTGCGGTAGCCGCGAAGCAGCGGCCATGAGAGGCCGAGCCCGACCGGCTTCCACCACCAGGCGACGTCGTGGTTGCCCGGCACGACGAGGAGCGGCGCGTGCGCGCGCACCGCGTCGCAGAAGGCGCGCGCGGCGCGGAACTGGCCGCGGAAGTTGCGCTGCGTGAGGTCGCCCGCGAGCACGACCGCGTCGTACCGGCCCTCCGTCACGCGCCGCAGCGCCGCCGCGTGGTACGCGGCGACGGCGTTCCGGCCGAAATGGATGTCGGAGAGCTGGAGGATCCGCACGCGCGGAAGCTACGCGATCAGCCCTTCACGCGCGCGATGACGGCGTCGGTGTACTGGTCCGTGGTGGCCGTGCCGCCGACGTCGCGCGTGACCGTCTTGCGCTCCTTCAGCACCGCCTCGATCGCGGCGCGGATGCGGTTCGCGCGCGGCACCTCGCCCACGTGGTCGAGCAGCTGGCAGGCGGCGAGCATCACCGCGGTCGGGTTCGCGACCCCCTTCCCCGCGATGTCGGGCGCCGTGCCGTGCACCGCCTCGAAGATCCCGCAGTCGGCGCCGATGTTCGCGCCCGGCGTGAGCCCGAGCCCGCCGACGAGCCCCGACGTGAGGTCGGAGAGGATGTCGCCGAAGAGGTTCGTCGTGACGATCACGTCGAAGCGCTCGGGACGCATCACGAGCTCCATCGCGCAGGCGTCCACGATCTTGTCGTCGCTCTCGACGCGCCCCGCGTACTCGGCCGCGACCTTCCGCCCCGTCTCGAGGAAGAGGCCCTGCGAGTACTTCAGGATGTTCGCCTTGTGGACGATCGTGACCTTCTTGCGCCCGTGCTTCACCGCGTGCTCGAACGCGTAGCGCACGATGCGCTCGGCGCCGAAGCGCGTGATGACCGCGGTGGACTGCGCCACCGCCTGCGGGTCGTTGCCGACCTTCACGTACGCCTCGGCCCCGACGTAGAGGCCCTCGGTGTTCTCGCGCACGAGCACGAGGTCCACGTCGTCGAAGCGGCCGCCGGTGAGGACGGTCTTCGCCGGACGCAGGTTCGCGTAGAGGTCGAACTCCTTCCGGAGGGCGACGTTGATCGAGCGGAAGCCCTTCCCCACCGGCGTCTCGAGCGGGCCCTTGAGGGCGAGCTTGGTGCGGCGGACCGACGCGAGCGTCGGCTCGGGGAGCGGGTCCCCGTGCGCGGCGACGGCGGCCTGACCGGCGAGCTGGCGGTCCCAATTGAAGGAGGCGCCGGCGGCCTCGAGCAGGCGGAGCGTGGCTTCGGTGATGGCGGGGCCGATGCCGTCGCCGGGGATGAGCGTGACGTTGTGCGCGGTCATGGTTCTCGAGGCGCGGCGGGCGCGCCAGGGAAGTCAGGGTTCGATGATGAGGTCGGCGACCTTCGTGGCGACCGACTCGGCCAGCCGGGCTCCGCCTGGCGCGAGCAGCTCGGCGCCCCAGACGATGACCCTCTGTCGAGTATCGGCCAGGACGAGCCGGAGCACGACCTGGTCGCCGGCGGCGCGGAGCTCCACCGGGATGAGGGCGTAGCGCGAGTCGCCGATCGCGGTGAAAGGCCGGAGGTTGTCGGCCAACATCTGCGGGATCGCGTCCCCGCCCTTCAGTTCGGCCGTCCGCAGGCGCCCGACGCCGAGCGCGTAGGGGTCGGAGGCGTAGGTCGGATTGCGCTTCGCGATGCGGATGACGTCGCTCGCGTAGGCCCACTTCCGCCCGAGCCCGCGCTCCTCGAGGATCGCCTGCAGCGTGGAGTCGATCGCGAGCCGCGTCCTTGCCCAATCCACGTCGCGGCTCCAGCCGATGCTGTCGGCGCGCCAGAGTTGCACGGGGACGATCGAGACGCGCATCGCCGTGAAGCTGGACAGCGGTGGACCGGCTGGCACCGCGGGCTGCTGCTGGGCGCGCACGGCGGCCGGCAGCAGGATCGTGAGCAGGAGAGTGGTCGCAGCGCGTCGGAGCATCTGGGGGCGGTCGGAGATGTCAGCGAGCCGTGGGTCGAGAGCGGTGTGGACGAGAGATGAGAGAGGAGAGCTGGAAGGCATCGTGCCGTTCTCCCACAGCTCACATCTCACATCTCTCCTCTGGTTGAATTCTAACACCGCGTCCCTCCCGAACGAGCCTCAACCCCTCCCGCCTCTCCCTCGTAGACCGTAGGTTCGTCCCGACCTCAGCCCCCTCTCATGCCCCGCTGGCTCTCCGCCCTCCTCTGGGCCGCCGTCTCGCTGCTCGGCGCCGCCGCGATCGGCTACATCGCCGTCACGCGCGGCGAGACGATCAGCGCCGCCTGGCTCCTCGTCGCGGCGGTCTGCACGTACCTCGTGGGCTACCGCTTCTACTCGAAGATCATCGCCGCGAAGGTCTTCGCGCTCGATGCGACGCGCGCGACGCCGGCCGAACGGCTCAATGACGGGCGCGACTTCCATCCGACCAACAAGTGGATCGTCTTCGGGCACCACTTCGCGGCGATCGCGGGGCCCGGTCCGCTCGTCGGGCCGACGCTCGCGGCGCAGTTCGGCTACCTCCCCGGCGCGCTCTGGATCATCGTCGGCGTCGTGCTCGGCGGCGCGGTCCAGGATTGCGTCATCCTCTGCTCGTCGGTGCGGCGCAACGGCAAGTCGCTCGGCCAGATGGCGAAGGACGAGATCGGCCCGGTCGCGGGCTTCACCGCGCTCGTCGCGGTCTTCGGCATCATGATCATCCTGATCGCGGTGCTGGCGCTCATCGTCGTGAACGCGCTGAAGTCGAGCCCGTGGGGCACCGTCACCATCGGCCTCACGATCCCGATCGCGATGTTCATGGGGATCTACCTCAAATACCTGCGGCCCGGCCGTGTGCTCGAGGTGAGCGCGATCGGCCTGGTGCTGCTCATCCTCTCGCTCTACGCGGGCCGCTGGGTGGCCGAGCAGCCGAACCTCGCACCGATGTTCACGCTCGACGGCATCACGCTCGCGTGGCTGCTGATGGCGTACGGCTTCGCGGCCTCGGTGATCCCGGTGTGGCTGCTGCTCGCGCCGCGCGACTACCTCTCGGCATTCGTGAAGATCGGCGTCGTCTTCGCGCTCGCGATCGGCATCATCCTCGTCCTGCCGCCGCTGCAGATGCCGGCGGTCACGCAGTTCGTGGACGGCACCGGGCCCGTCTTCGCCGGCAAGCTCTTCCCGTTCGTCTTCATCACCATCGCCTGCGGCGCGATCAGCGGCTTCCACGCGCTCATCTCGTCGGGCACCACGCCAAAGATCCTCGAGAACGAGGCCGACGCGCGCTTCATCGGGTACGGCGCGATGCTCACCGAGTCGCTCGTCGCGATCATGGCGCTCATCGCCGCCTGCGTGCTCACGCCGGGCACCTACTTCGCCATCAACGCGCCCGCCGGCATCATCGGCACCACGGTGGACTCGGCGGCGCAGGTGATCGGCACGTGGGGCTTCACGCTCTCGCCGAACGACCTCACGACGCTCGCGGCGCAGGTGCAGGAGAGCTCGCTCCTCTCGCGCACCGGCGGCGCGCCCTCGCTCGCGGTCGGGATGGCGAAGATCTTCGCCGACCTCCTCGGCGGCGACTCGGCGATGGGGCTCTGGTACCACTTCGCACTGATGTTCGAGGCGCTGTTCATCCTGACCACGCTCGACGCCGGCACGCGCGTCGGCCGCTTCATGATGCAGGACCTCGGCAAGCACGTCTGGCCGCCGCTCGGCCGCGTCTCGTGGTATCCGGGCGTCGTCCTCTCGAGCGCGATCGTCGTCCTGCTCTGGGGCTACTTCCTTTACCAGGGCGTCACCGACCCGCTCGGCGGCGTCAACTCGCTCTGGCCGCTCTTCGGCATCGCCAACCAGCTGCTCGCCACCGTCGCGCTCTGCGTCGGCACCACCGTGATCATCAGGATGGGCAAGGCGAAGTACGCGTGGATGACCATCCTGCCGATGACCTGGCTCGTGTCGGTGACGATGACCGGCGGCTGGATGAAGCTCTTCGACGCCAACCCGCGCGTCGGCTTCCTCTCGCACGCACGCTGGCTCGGCGAGCATCTCGCGGCAGGGACCCTTCCGGCCGGCGTCCGCGACGCCGCCGCGGCGAACCAACTGATCTTCAACGACCGCCTCGACGCCGCAGTCGCCGCCTTCTTCATGGTGTCGGTCGTCGTCATCCTCGCCGACTCGGCGCGCGAATGGGTCGCCGTGCTCAGGGGACGCAAGCCGATGGTCTCCAGCGAGCACCCGTACACCGCGCGCGCGGCGGCGTGAGCCCGCGGAAGAGGAAGGGCGACGAGCCGGCTCCGGACGTCCGGAACCGGCTCGTCTCGCTCGAGATCGCGATCCCAGAGGCGAAGGCGCAGGATCACCCGTTCCGCGTCCCTGCGGTGCGCGCCACGCAGCGCCTCGAGTTCACCGAGCCGGTCACCTTCTTCGTCGGCGAGAACGGCTCCGGCAAGAGCACCCTGCTCGAGGGGCTCGCCGCGAAGTGCCGGCTGCCCACCGTCGGCTCGTCGAGCGTCGAGCACGACGAGTCGCTGCGGCACGCGCGCACGCTCGCGGCCGAGATGCGGCTGGTGTGGAGCCGGATGGGACGCGCGCAGCGCGGCTTCTTCCTGCGGGCCGAGGACTTCTTCGGCTTCACCAAGTCGCTCGCGATCCAGCAGGCGGCCTTCGAGCGCGAGATGCGCGAGGTGGAAGAGGAGTACAAGGACCGCAGCGCCCACGCGAAGGGCCTCCGCCTCGGCCCGATCGCTGGTTCGCTCGCGGCGATGAGGTCGCGCTACGGCGACGACTTCGACGCCCAGTCGCACGGCGAGGCCTTCCTCTCGCTCTTCAAGGCGCGCTTCGTGCCCGACGGCCTCTTCCTCCTCGACGAGCCCGAGGCCGCGCTCTCGCCCACCTCGCAGCTCGCGCTGCTGGCAATGTTGCAGGACATGGTGAAGGACGGGGGACAGTTCGTCGTGGCGACGCACTCGCCGATCCTGCTCGCCCTCCCCGGCGCGGCCATCTGGTCCTTCGACGAGCAGCCGCCGCGCCGCGTGCGCTACGACGAGACCGAGCACGTGCGCGTGACGCTCGACTTCCTTCGCGCGCCCGAGCGATATCTGCGCCACCTCTAGGAACCGCCCACCGGGGGGCGCACGCGACGTCGAGCGAACGGCAGCCCCGGGGCGTAGTTTCCCGGACCTGCACCCTCACAATCCCATGCGCACCCTCCGCCTCCTCGCCCTCCCCCTCCTCGCTGCGAGCGCGCTCCAGGCCCAGCAGCCCTTCGATCTCTCCATCCGCAACATCATGCGCGGGCCGGAGCTCTACGGCCGCGAGCCCGGACAGGTGCGCTTCACCGCCGACGGGCAGTGGATCTACTTCAACTGGCTCCAGCCCGGCGCGAAGTGGAACGACGAGACGAAGCCCTTCCGCGTCGCCGCGCGCGCGGGGGCCGCGCCCGAGCAGGTCACTGCCGCGCACATGGACTCCGTCGCGCCGATGCTCGCCAACGGCCCGCGCTCGCACGACGGTCGAATGGACGTCGTCTCCGCCGGCGGTGACCTCTGGCTCCGGATGCGCAGCGCGCCCGCGCGCGGGATGTCCACCGTCACGATCCGCCGGATGACGCAGACCAACGCCGCCGAGTCCGACCCGAAGTTCTCGCTCGACGACAAGAAGGTCTTCTTCGTGCGCGAGGGGAACGCGTACTCCTTCGAGCTCGCGACCGGCCTCGTGCAGCAGCTGACCGACATCCGCAGCGGCACGCCGCCGCGCGAGGCCGAGCGCGGCACGCCACAGCGTCAGGCGCTCGCCGGGCAGCAGCGGATGCTCTTCGAGGTCATCCGCGACGAGATCCAGGCCGACTCCAACGCCGCGCAGGCGCGCCGCGAGGCCGAGGGCCGGCGCCTTCCCGTGGTCAACATCCCGGGCACCGAGCGGCTCGGCGGCATCTCCATCTCGCCCGACGGCAAGAGCGCGCTCATCTCCGCCATCACCGCCGCGCAGAACGCGCGCGGCTCCGACGTCCCCGACTACATCAATGCCGACGGCTACCCTCGGATGATCCCCGGCCGCACCAAGGTCGGCGACGCGCAGGGCAGCTCGCGGATCGGCCACCTCGAGCTCGCGACAGGCAAGGTCACGTGGCTCAAGCTCGTCCCCGAGGGCGCGTCGCCGGCCGGCGGCGCGGGGGGTGGCGGATTCGGCGGCGGCTCGGTGGGCGAATGGAGCGACGACGGCAGGTTCGCTCTGGTGAACGTCTCGTCGGCCGACTTCAAGAACCGCTACCTCTGGACCGTCGCGAGCGCGGACGGCGCGATGAAGCTCGTCGACAACCTCCGCGACGAGGCGTGGGTCAACGGCCCCTGCTTCGGCTGCAACGGCTGGACGCCGGCCGGCAAGGTCTGGTTCGTCTCCGAGGAGAGCGGCTACGCGCACCTCTACACCGTGAACGCCGACGGCACCGGCAAGCAGGCGCTCACCAGCGGCAACTGGGAAGTGCTGCAGGTGGACCGCTCGGCCGACAACGTGAACTTCGACCTCGTCACCAGCGAGCCGTCGCCGTTCACGCGCCAGGCCTACCGGATGCCGATGACCGGCGGTGCGCGCACGCGCCTCACCACCGGCGACGGCGGCCACGCGCCCGTGATCTCGCCGGCGGACGCGAACCTGATGGCCGACGTCTACTCCACGGCGAACACGCCGCCCGAGCTCTTCCTCGCGCGCGCCGGCCAGGCGCAGATGTCGCAGCTCACCACGAGCACGACGCCCGAGTTCCGCTCGTATCAATGGAAGGTGCCGCCGATCGTGATGATCGACGGCGAGGACGGCACGAAGGTCCCGGCGCGCGTCTACGACCCGAAGCAGTTCGGCAGGCCGTCGAACGGCGCCGCGGTGATCTTCGTGCACGGCGCGGGCTACCTCCACAACGTCCACAACTGGTGGTCCACGTACTCGCGCGAGTACATGTTCCACCACTTCCTCGCCGAGCGCGGCTACACCGTGCTCGACATCGACTACCGCGGCTCGGCCGGCTACGGCCGCGACTGGCGCACGGCGATCTACCGCTGGATGGGCGGCAAGGACATCGACGACAACGTCAGCGGCTCGAAGTACCTCACGAAGACCTATGGCATCGACCCCGAGCGGATCGGCGTCTACGGCGGCAGCTACGGCGGCTTCACCACGCTGATGCTGCTCTTCAACAAGAGCGAGTTCTTCGGCGCCGGCGCCGCGCTCCGCTCGGTCACCGACTGGGCGAGCTACAACCACGGCTACACCGGCCGCATCCTCAACCTCCCGCAGAACGACACGACGGCCTACCGCCGCTCGTCGCCGATCTTCTTCGCCGAGGGGCTCAAGGACCCGCTCCTGATGGCGCACGGGATGGTGGACACGAACGTGCAGTTCCAGGACATCGTGCAGCTCTCGCAGCGGCTCATCGAGCTCGGCAAGACCGACTGGGAGCTCGCCGTCTATCCGGTCGAGGACCACGGCTTCGTGCGGCCGTCGAGCTGGACCGACGAGTACCGCCGCATCTTCGAGCTCTTCGAGCGGACCATCGGGCCGAACGGGAGCAAGGCGCGGCGATGAGCGCGTCGCGCGCCGTCCACGCGAACCAGCCGGCGCAAGCCGGCTGGCTCGCGCGCGTCGGGGCGATCGTGCGCCGGATCATCGGTGCACCGGACTACGAGACATACGTGAAGCACGTGCGCGAATGCCACCCGGAGCGTGAGCCGATGAGCGAGCAGGAATTCGTCGCCGAGCGGCTCAGTTCGCGCTACGAGAAGCCCGGATCGCGCTGCTGCTGACGGTCACTCCGCCCGCAGTGCGATGATCGGGTCGAGCCGCGCCGCCCGCCGCGCCGGGAACCAGCAGGCCGCGAGCGCCACGGCCGCGAGCGTCGCCCCCACCGCGATGAAGGTCAGCGGGTCGTACGCCTGCACGCCGAACAGCAGCGCGCGCATCACCCGCGCCACCGCGAGCGCGCCCGCGATCCCCACGCCGATGCCGGCGATGGTGAGCCCGATCCCGTCGCGCAGCACCAGCCCCTGGATCCTCCCGAGATCGGCGCCGAGCGCGACGCGGATCCCGATCTCCCGCGTCCGGTGCGCCACCGCGTAGCTCAGCACGCCGTGCACGCCGATCACCGCGAGCACGAGCGCGGCGCCGGCGAAGGTGATCAGCACCAGCATCGTGAAGCGCCGCTGTGCGAGCGTGCCGCGGATCGTCTCGTCGAGCGGCTCCACGCCGAAGACGGCGAGCAGCGGGTCCACCTCGCGCACCGCCTGCCGCACCACCGCCGCGCCTGCCGTGGCCCCCCCGGCGTCGCCCCTCATCCGCACGAGCACCGCGCTCGGCGTCGGCGCCTGCGTGAGCGGGAGATAGACCGCCGGCGGCGCCGCGGCCGCGAGCCCCTTGAAGCGCTCGTTCCCCACCACGCCGACCACCGTGCGGTCCTGGCCCCAGAGGTTCACCTGCGTGCCGAGCGGGTCGCGTCCATCGAAGTAACGGTCGCGCGCCGCTTCGTTGATCAACACCACCGGCGCCGACGACGCGCCATCGGTTGACTCGAACGCGCGGCCCGCGCGCAGCGCCACCTGCATCGTCGCGAGGTAACCCTCGCTGATCGTGCGGATCGACGGCTCCGGCCACCCACCCGCCTCGGCTTCGCGACCGACCACGCGGATCGAGCTCGTGAAGCCTGCGTCCATCGGGTTCGCAGTCGCGAGCGCCGCCGACTCCACGCCCGGCGCCGCCGCGAGCCGCGCGAGCAGCTCCGTCTGGAAGCGCTGCCGCTCCGGCCAGTTCGGGAACACCGAGAAGTCCTGTGGATAGCGCGTCTGCGGCAGCTGGAACTCGGCCTTGATCACGCGCGCCGAGTCGAAGCCCGGGTCCACCGATTGCAGAGTCCAGAGCGAGCGGATGAGCAGCCCCGATCCAACCATCAGCGTGGTGGCCGTCGCGATCTCGCCGACGACGAGCGCCGAGCGGAAGGTGCGCGCCCAGCGCCGGCCCGCGGCGCGGCCGCCCGACGACTGGATCGACTCCTGCAGGTTCACGCGGCGCGCGTGCAGCGTCGGCAGGAGCCCGAGGATGATCGCGACCGCGACGGCGACGCCGCCGGTGACCGCGAGCACCACGGGATCGAGCCGAATCTCGTCGGCGCGCGGGATGGTGCCCGGCACGATCCGCGTGAGCACGCCGGTGAGCGCGTACGCGAGCATCAGCCCGAACGCCGCGCCCGTGCCCGCGAGCACGACGCCCTCGGCGAGGAACTGCCGCGCGATCCGCCCGGTGCTCGCGCCGAGCGCGGTGCGCACCGACACCTCGTGCTCGCGCGCGACCGCGCGGGCGAGCAGCAGGTTCGCGACGTTCGCGCAGGCGACGAGCAGCACCATCCCCACGGCGGCGACGAGCACGAGCATCGCCGTGCGCACGCCGCCGAAGACGACGTCGTCCATCGGCTCGATGAAGGCGCCGCGGTTCGCGTTCTGCTGCGGGTAGGTGCGCTCGAGGTCGGCGGTGATCGCCGTGAGTTCCGCCTGCGCGCTCTCGTGCGACGCCGACGGCGCGAGCCGGCCGAGCGCGATGACCGGATGGTTGTCGCGCGACGCCTGCGGATCGAGGCGGAGCGGCGCCCAGAGGTCCACGCGCGTGCGCCCGCCGCGGTCGGCGAAGCCACGGCCATAGTCGGCGGCGCCGAGGACCTGGAGGACGCCGAAGTCGGCGCCGTCGGGCATCACGCCGACGATCGGCCAATCGACGTCATTGAGGCGGATGGTCGCGCCGACGGCGGCGTCGGAGCGCTGGTAGAGCCGGTCCCAGAGCGCCTCGCTGATGAGGACGGCCCGCGGCCCGCCGGGTTCGCCTTCCTCGCGCGTGAAGCCGCGGCCGGCGAGCACCTGCAGGCCCGTGGTCTCGAGGTAGTTCGCGGTGACGGAGAGGCCCGCGACGCGCTCGGGGTCCGCGTTCGCCACGCTCACGCTGATCTCGGCCGGCGTGATCGCGGCGAGGTGGGTGAAGGATCGGCTGCGCGTGCGGAAGTCGGCGAAGTCGGGGATCGACGACGGCTCGCGCGTGGTGTTGCTGGCGCGGTCGGTCTCCCAGACCATCGCGAGGCGGTCGATGTCGGCGAACGGGGCCGGGCGGAGGAGCACGCCGCGGACGACCGAGAAGATGGCGGCGTTGCCGCCGATGCCGAGGGCGAGGGAGAGGATGGCCGCGAGGGCGAAGCCGGGGCTGCGCCCCAGCGAGCGGACGGCGTGGCGGAGGTCGTGCAGGAAGCCGGTCATTCGCGCTCCGGGGTGGGCGGGCGGCAGGGGCGTGTCCCTGTTCGACAGCCTACGCTATGGAAGCGTTGGTCGTGTCAGCGGCGGCCGCCGGTCCAGAGGGCGACGATGCCGCAG
>CAZIDS010000068.1:0-12096 GCA_964537945.1 uncultured Gemmatimonas sp.
ACCCGGCCCGGGGGCTGCGCCGCACCCACGGCGCGGTGGGGGGGGGCGCCGTGGGCGCCGCCCCCCTCGCTCCCTCCTCACTCGAGACCGCTCAGTCGAGTCCGCCGGTGTCCACCAGCGTCTCGACCGGCGCGAGGAGCGCGTTGAAGAAGTCGAACGCGTGCGAGAACCACTCGAAGATGTCCTGCAGCAAGGCGACCTCCTCCGGCGTGAGCGGCTCGCCGTCGGCGTCGGTCACGACGGGCTCGTCCTCGAGGCCGCCGGCGAAGGCGATCCGCGCGAAGACCTCGTGGTTGACCCGCACGATGATGGCACCGCCCTCCTCGGAATCGATCGTGCCGCGCATCGTCACCTGGCCGGACCCGCTCCGCAGCAGGCCGTCGAACTCGACGCCGAGCGAGGCCTCATTGAAATGGAGCAGCTCGACGACGCGGGCCTTGAACTCGCGCGTCGGCACCTCGCTGCGCCAGTCCACGCCGAGCGTGCTCGCGGCGAGCGAGATCGAGGTGCGCAGGTCGAAGGCGAGCGAGTCGGTGCCGTTCTTGGCGAAGCCCTGCACCCGCGCGGTCGGGATGGGCGCCCCCGAGACGCGGGCCTCGTAGTCGAGCACCTTCACCGGCGACGCCCCGCCGGCGTAGGCCTCGACGCGCGCGATCGACACGCCGTCGCTGACCGTGCGAGTGAGGTCGACGTAGCCGGTCACGACCAGCGGCTCGACGACGAGCTCGGTGAGCGGATCGACGGCGTAGAGGATGAAGCGGACGCCGTTGGCCGGCGCGCCGCTGAGCTCGCTGACCACATACCGGTTGAGCAGCGTGTCGTAGACGAAGGTCTTGCCGAGCGCGGCGGCGGGGATCACCGCGGCGGTCGTGCCGTTCGCGCGGATGCTCGCCCACTGCTCAGCGGTACGCCGCGCGGGCGTCGGGTCCTTCAGGTAGATCGACGGGAGGCCCGCGACGCCGAGCGCGCCGCCGGCCTGCGTGAGCGCGTCGCTGATGTCGGTGCCGAGGACGCTGAGGCTCGTCGAGGCGTCGGTGCCGGAGGCGGCGGCGACGGCGGCGAGCTCGGCGCTCATCGCGGTGGCGTTGAACGGCGGGAGGGGGCCCGTGCCGTCGGAGCAGGCGGCGGCCGCGAGGGCGGCGAGCGCGAGGGTGCGACGAAGGATGCGGTTGGTCATGACGGAGCTTAGTCGAGTGGGGGGTGTGGCGAGGGTGCGGTGCGTCACAGTCCGGTCCCGGGCCGGACGACTCGCCATAGATTCCCGGGATGATCGACCTGCGTCCCGTACCCCTCGCCGGCCATGGCGTTCGTCTCGAGCCGCTCGCACCCGACCACGCCGAGGCGCTCGCGGCGGCCGCGAGCGACGGCCGGCTGTGGGAACTCTGGTTCACGTCGGTCCCACGTCCGGACGAGACGGCGGCCTACATCGCAACGGCGCTCGACGGGCAGCGCGCGGGTCACATGCTGCCGTGGGTGGTCCTTCTCGAGGCCACGGGCGAGGTCGTCGGCACGACGCGCTACCACGACATCGTGCGCGAGATCGACCGGGTCGAGATCGGCTGGACCTGGTACGCGGCGCGCTGTCAGCGCACGCACGTCAACACGGCCTGCAAGCTCCTGCTGCTCGACCACGCGTTCGGGACGCTTGGCTGCGCGGTGGTCGGGCTGCGCACGGACCGCTTCAATGCGCGGTCGCAGCGCGCGATCGAGGCCCTCGGCGCGCGGAAGGACGGGATCCTGCGGCACCACCAGGCGCGGCGGGACGGAAGTGTGCGCGACTCGGTCATGTACAGCATCCTGCGCGGCGAGTTCGCCGACGTGCGCCGGAACCTCGAGTCCCGGCTGGCCCGGCACGCGCGCTAGGCGCGGCAGGCGCGCAAGGCACGGCAGCCGCGCGGGGCGCGCCGCTCAGCGCGGCTTCGTGCCCCGGCGCAGCGGCATGGTCATCAGCGCGCCCACGGTCGTGTGCTCCTTCGGGTCCATGTGCGTGTCGATCCCGTAGACGAGCTTCGCGCGCTCGAGGCTCATGAAGGTCCCGAAGAGCCGGTCCCAGACCGAGAAGACGTTGCCGTAGTTCGAATCGGTGTACGGCAGCACGTAGTGGTGGTGGACCTTGTGCATGTCGGGCGACACGATCACCCAGCTCAGCGCGCGGTCGAGCGCCGCCGGCAGCGCGATGTTGGCGTGGTTGAACTGGCTCAGCACGACGCTGAGGCTCTGGTAGAGGAAGACGAGCCACATCGGCGCGCCCGTGACCACGACGGCCGCCAGCGTGAAGACGAAGCGGATCACGCTCTCCCCCGGGTGATGCCGGTTCGCCGAGGTCGTGTCGATGTGGGTGTCGGAATGGTGGATGAGGTGCAACCGCCAGAGCAGCGGCGTCTTGTGCTCGACGAAGTGCGCGAGCCAGGCGCCGATCAGGTCGAGCAGCAGGAGCCCCGCCACCGCCTGCACCCAGAGCGGGAGCGCGGGGACGAGGAAGAGCGCGCCGACGCGCGACGTGACGGCCCACTCGGACGCGCGGAGCAGCAGGAACGCGAGCACGAAGTTCACGACGATCGTCGTGACCGTGAAGAAGAGGTTCACCAGCGCGTGCGGCCACTTCCGGTAGTCGAACCGGAAGAGCGGCGCCGCGCTCTCCCACACCCAGAAGAACGCGATCCCGCCGGCCAGGATGGCCGCGCGGTGGGAACTCGGGATGGTCGCGAAGTAGTCGACGATGGCGCGCATGGTACCCGGGTCAGGAGGTCCGAGGAACAGCCAGATGCGGGCGGTCGGTGCCTCCGGCCGCCCGCATCCCGTCCCACCACCCGATCACTGGACGACCGGCTTCGGCAGCAGCTTCGCGGCCCAGAGGCCGGAGTTGAAGTCGGAGAAGAGCACGCGCCCCTTCCACGGCATCGCGTTCATCACGAACGGCGCGTTCGGCGTGTAGGCGTCGGGATCGTACGGCTTGAAGACGGCGATCTCGCGGTTCTGGTCGGTGAGGTTGCCCATCAGCTCGCCCGAGACGTCGACGACGCGGACGCCGCCGTCATAGTAGGCCTGATAGAGCACATCGTCCTGCACGATGATGTCGTGCGAGCCGTAGTCCTCGAGGTGGTAGCGGCCGACCGGCAGCGGATGCATCGGGTCAGTGAAGTCGACGATGTGCGTGTAGCCGCCCGAGGTCTGGGCGATGCCGTTGCGCGGCGGCTTCCCGTCGGGGCCGGAGAGCGAGTAGTTCGTGCCCTCCCAGACCCGCCCGCGGCGGCTCATCTCCTCGTCGCCGATGAAGAGGTACGTGCGGCCGGTGCTCTGCTGGAAGTAGGGGAAGATCTCGTGCCCCGAGTTCACCCGATACGTCGTGATGAGCTTCGGGTTCTCGATCGACCCGCCGTACTTGCCGTTGCCGACGTCCACCACGACGACGCCGACGCCCCCCTGCGCCGAGTAGGCGATGCCGTCGCGCACCCAGAGGTCGTGGATGCGCGCGTTCGGGTGGCGGTACTCGCTGACGTACTTCGGCTTGTAGATGTCCTTCACGTCGATGATGACGTACTTGGCGCCGCCCGAGATCGCGAAGAGGTAGTCATTCGTCGCGAACATGTTGTGCACGCCGCCGGTGAGCTCCTGGTCGAAGGTGCTCGCGATCTTCGGGTGCGCCGGGTCGGCGAGGTCGAGGATCACGACGCCGTTGACGCGGTTCGACGCGCCCTCGCGCGAGAGGACGCCGTAGCGGCCGTCGGGCGAGACCGTCACGTCGTTGATGGTGCGCGCGTCGACCTTCACCGAGTCGGTCTTGACGATGTTGTCCATGTCGGTGATGTCGAACACGAGCGCGTAGCCGTCGCCGCCCCAGGTGCCGACCAGCACGTAGTCGCGGCCGTTCTTCCCGGTCCACGGCCAGAGGTCGGAGGTGTGCGTGGTGTTGATGTTGCCGCGGCTCGTCACCTGGATGCGCTGCCGCACGTCGCGCGGGTTCACCTGGATCGCCCACTGCGCGTAGGCGCCGCCCGACTGCGCGAGCAGCGTGTAGCGGCCCGGATAGTTCGCGGCGAACCGGTCGAACTGCACGATGCCCGCGCCGCCCGGCAGGCCGGCGGGCGCGATCGAGTCGTCCGGCACATACGTGTAGCTCCACGTGACCGGCGCGTCGGCGACCACCGTGCCGTTCGCGCGCTTCGCGGTCGCCTTCAGGTGGATCACGTCACCGGTGCGGATCTGCGACTCGGCGATGCCGATCTCCAGTCGCGCGACCGGGTTCGCGGCCACCGTGAAGGTGCGCGTGGTGCGGATGCCCTCGGCCTCGGCGGTGATCGTCACCGAGCCCGGCGCGAGCGCGGTGACGTCGCCGAACCGGTTCACCGTCGCGACCTTGGCGTCAGAGGAGCGCCACTGGGCCGTCAGGCCGGTGCGCTCGCTGGAATCCGCATGCCAGCCCTGCAGCTTCTGCGGCTGCGTGAGGCCGGCGTAGAGCGGGCCCGTCGTCGGGGCGATGGCGATGCGCGTGAGCGCCGGCCACGTCACCGTGATCGGGATCGTGATCATGATCGGCGCGTTGTTCGCGCCCATCGCCATCGCCTGTGCCTCGAACCGGCCGGCGGCCGTCGCGACGACGGTGGTGTCGGTGAACCGGACCGCACGGCTCCCCGACCGGACCTGAACGAAGGCGTTCGGGATCTCGCGGCCGTTCGCGTCGTAGGCGCGGACCCTGAAGGTCGCCGGCGTGCCGGCCTTCAGCGTGAGCCCGGCGGGCTCGGCGACGATCCGGGCCGCCGGCGGCGGGGCCGGCGCGGCGCCCGCCTGCTGGGCGGCGAGCGGCGCCGCAGCCGTCAACGCCGCGACGAGGGTATGCGTGACGGTTCGAAGGCCCGGTGTTAACATCTTCATGGCAGCAAGCTCCGCGGGTAGTTGGCCGACTGATCCAGGATGAGACGATGCACCGTATCGAGGTACGCCGCAACCACGGGAAGGGTTGGCTCGTGCTCCGCACCCTCCGCCGCGCCCTGCTCCTCGCCGCCACGCTCCCGGCGGGGCTCCTCCGCGCGCAGGGGCCTCAGGGTCCGCAGGCTCCGGCCGCGCAGCCGCCGCGCCCCGCCCCGCCCGCCGATACCTACTACGCCTATGCCGGTGCCGAGAGCGCGGACAAGATCTACCGCATCCGGTTCGACCGGAACGGCGCGGCCGTCGAGAAGGAGATCCTCATCGGCGAGCTGCCGGCCGAGATGGAGGGGCCGCACGGCCTCACCATCTCCGCCGACGGCAAGCTGCTGCACATGACGACCGGCCACGGATTCCCCGACGGGAAGTACTGGCAGTTCGTGCTCGGCCCCGACACGCTCGTCGGACCGGGGACGCTCCTCGGCGCCTTCCCGGCGTCGATCGATGTCACGCCCGACGGCCGCTACACCTTCTCGGCGAACTTCAACCTGCACGGCGAGATGGTGCCGTCGTCGGTGTCGGTGGTCTACACGCCGAACCTCACCGAGGTCGCGCGCATCGTGACCTGCACGATGCCGCACGGCAGCCGCGTCTCCCCCGACGGCCGCTTCCAGTACTCGGGCTGCATGATGGATGACGAGCTCGTCGAGATCGACACGCGGGCGATGAAGGTCAGCCGGCGCTTCTCGGTCGCGGTCGGCAAGGAAGGGCCGATGGCCGCCGACGGCGGCGAGATGCTGAAGATGTGGATGGACGGCGCGCGCCGCGTCTCGAACGGCGCCACCGACGACCCGGCCCAGGTCGGCTACCTCGCGATGGACGGCCACAAGCACGCGATGACGCCGCAGACCTGCTCGCCGACATGGGCGCAGCCCTCCTCCACGGGCGCGAGCATCTTCGTCGCCTGCAACAAGTCGGACGAGATCCTCGAGGTGTCGCGCGACTCGTGGACCGTGACGCGGCACATCAAGACGGGACGCGGCCCTTACAACCTTGGCGTCACGCCCGACGGGCGCTGGCTCGTCGCGACGCTGAAGCAGGGCAACAAGGTCGAGATCTACGACCTCACGACGGGGATGAGCGTCGGACAGGTGCCGACGAGCAACAACCTCGCACACGGCGTCGCGATCTCGAGCGACTCGCGCTACGCGTTCATCACGAGCGAAGGCAGCGGGGCGATGCCGGGGAAGGTGGACGTGATCGACATCGTCGCGCGTCAGAAGGTCGGGTCGGTCGACATCGGCCAGCAGGCGAGCGGGATCGCGTTCTGGAAGGTGGTGCCCGGGGCGCGCTGAGCGCGCCCCGCGCCAGCCGCGCTACCCGATCCCCGGGATCCGCACGAGCTCCCGCAGCCGCGCCTCGAGGGCCGCCTTCTGCGCCTCGAGCTTCGCGCGCTCCTCGGCCAGGCGTTGCTCGGCTTGCGCCTTGACCTCGTCCGCCTTCGCGCGCGCCTCGCGCACCTTGTCGTCCACGAGCGCGTCCACGCGCGCGCGCACCTGCGCCTCGGCGCGCCGCACCTCCTCGCCCAGCTGCGCCTTGAGCGCGTTCGCGACCGCGTCGGCGATGTTGGTGCGGATCGCGAGCGCCGGCTTCGTCACCGAGCCCGTGAACCGCGCCTCGATCTCCACCGAGTCGATGCGCGCGAACGCCTTCCACAGCGCGTCCTCGACGAGCCGCATCGCGGGCGTCCGCGCCGCCGGCGCCGCGGCGCTGTCGCGCACCCAGGTCACGGCGCTCGATCGCCAGAGCCAGCGGCCGCCGAGCTGGTCGCCCGTGCGCGCGAGCGTGAGTTCGGACGTCCCGTCGCCGAGATCGACCGCGGCGTTCAGCCCCGCGAGCGGCATGCGCGGCAATGGGAATCCCGTGAGCCGCGCCGCGAGCGAGTCGCGCACCGGCGTGCCGCGATGGTCGAGCGACCCGGTGATGCGCGCGTCGCGCGGCCCCACCTTCCCCGCGGCACGGCTCACCACGAAGCGCGTCGGCGCACCGTAGACCGCGGGCTGCGTGGTGAGGCCCGCGATGCGCGCCTCGTACTCCCCGGCCGCAGCCCCTTCGCCGCCGATCGCGAGCGAGAGCTCGGCGAGCCGCGTGAGGAAGTCGGGATAGACCTTCTCCTTCGGGAAGAGCACGTCGGTGCCCGATGCGCGCACCCGCTCGGGTCCCTTCTTCATCTGACGCTGCATCCCGGGCGGCACGTACTTCTCGGCGAGGTTCACCCAGTACATCACCTGCCCCACCTTCTCGGCGATGAGCCCCGAGAAGAGCTGCGGCCCGATCGCGGGGATCTCGAACGTCGGGAGCTGCAGCAGCGAGCGGGCGTAGGCGTAGTCCGCGGCGCGCGCCGCGCCGATCGCGGCGACGCGGGCGCCGATCGAGTCGGCGTCGGCCTTCGTGCGCGCCTCGAACTGCTTCAGCCGGTCGTTCAGCGCGTCGAGCTGGCGGAGCGTGCGCCGCACATCGGCCGCGGCGGTGCGCGCGCCGGCGAGGCCGAGCGTGCGCAGGTTCGCGCTCTTGAGCCGGTTCGCGAGCGCCTCGGCCGAATCCACGGTGGGACGCGGGTCGAGCGCCTTCAGTCCGTCGGTGAAGCGTGTGCGCGCCGAATCGGTGAGGTCGCGCGCGGCGCGCGCCGCGCGCAGCGTCGCGAGACTCTCGGCCGAGATCGCCTCGACGTTCACCGCCTTCGTGAGCGTACCGAGCTCGAGCGGCGGCACCTTCACCTGCGCCATCCAGTCGTCGACGACCTTGCGGACCGCGCTCGGTTCCTGTGGAGCCGGGTTCGCCGGCTGCGGGATCGCACCCGAGGTCTTCCGGGCGGTCCCGAAGCGGATGCCCCGCGCCGCCATCGTGTCGATGACGACCTTTCCCTCGAGCGCCGGCAGGATGCCGACGTCGAAGACGAGTTCCTCGGCCTCGAACAGGTTCGTCATCGGCTTCGACGGGTCGGTCACGGCGAGCCCGCGGAAGGTGACGTTGCCGTCGAACACACCGACGTGCGCCTTCGCGAGGTCCACTTTCGCGCCGACGGCCGCCGTGCCGCCGATCTCGACGCCGCGCCGCACGGCCGGGTCGAGGAAGAGGCACCCGCCGAGCACGAGCACGAGCAGCAGCACGCTGAGCGGGATGAGGGCCTTCCAGCGGATCCACTTCATGGGCGGAACATCTCGTAGACCTGGTACAGCTTCGAGGCCTTGAGCGCCTGGAAGAACCGCATCTGCTCGAGGCGCGCGAAGACGTGCGCGCGATAGCGCGCGACGAGCATCCGGAACACGAAGAACGACGGCAGGAGCAGGACGAGCCACGTCACCAGCGCGCCGAGGACGATCGTGTTGTTGAGCCGCGAGAGCGAGACGACCGGCGTGTTCACGATCCACGTGAAGAGCGGCGCGAGCGCGTCGGTCGTCAGCAGCCTCATCCCGACGCGGTCGAAGAGCGGGTCGAGCGCGAAGCCGAGCGGGATGGCGATCGCCCAGCCGAGCATGAAGCCGGGGAACGAGACGGTCGTGAGCATGGCGATCGCGACCACGAGCACGTTGTGCAGGCTGGCGATCGGCGAGAGGCCGAGGCAGAGGCCGAGGGCCATCCCCATCGCGACCTGCCCGGGGGTGCCATCGGAGTTGAGCGCCTTGATCAGCGTCTGGAGGAACTTGAGGATGAGCATCGGCTGAAAGCTGGACGCGGGAGTGGACCGAAGGAAGTCGCGGCCGCCTGTCGTGGAAGGCCGCCGCGCCCTACGTTCCCCATATGCCGACCGACCTCGCGGCGTTCCGCCGCCCGCCCTTCCGCGGCGCCGTCGCCGCGGTCGCGCTCCTCATCGCCCTCCCGCAGGCCCGATCCGCGGCGCAGGCGCTCACGAAGGCCGACTCGGCGCTCGTCGGGCGGATCCTGCTCGCCGAGGACCGCCGCGACGGCGCCGACCCGGCGCTCCGCGAGGGAGCGGACCACCACGACGCCCGCATCCGCGTGCTCGCGCAGCGCGCGGCCGGCCGCATCCGCGACCCCAAGTTCGCGGCGCGCGACTCCCTGCCCCGGCTCGCGCCGCCGCCGATCTGGGTTGAGCCCGCCTGGCGCATCCGGTACCGCGCGCTCGCGCCGCTGCGCGACGACTGCAACGCGCTGCGGCTCGCCGCCGCCGACTCGGCATGGCCCGTGCGCTTCCGTGCCGCGGCGCTCGCGCGCGAGAGCTGCGCCAGCGACGAGGAACTCGTCCAGACGTTCCTGCGGTGGATCCGCGACATGCCGGTGGACGTCTCCAAGCGGAAGAAGGGACAGGTCGCGTGGCAGGGGGCGGCGAGCGGCCTGCTGGCGGTCGCGCGGCTCCGGCCGCAGGAGGCGCGGTTCCATCTCGCGCACTTCAGTGCCGACCGCGACTGGCACCTGCGGCAGCACGCGGCCCGCGCCGCGGCGATCCTGCGCGACACCGCGACGCTCCGCACCCTCGCCGCCGACCGCGACGACAACGTCGCCGAGGCCGCGATCGCCGCACTCTCGCGTCTCACCGGCCACGCCGACGACGCGCTCTACCTCGCGGCGATCCACCGGCGCGGGGCACAGGCCGTGCGCGCCGCGGCCGAGGCGCTGAAGGGCTCGCCGCGCGCCGACGTGGCAGCGGAGGCGAGCCGCACCTGGGAGCAATGGGTGCGCCGGGCGAACGCGAGCGAGCGCGACGCGCGCGAGGCGCTGCTCGCCGCGGCCGGACGCGCGACGAGCGAGGACCGGCCGCCGGAGGCGCCGCGCGAGCTGCCGGCCGAGGCCGTCGCGCTCGCACTCGGCAAGGAGCTGCGGCTGCGCGTGACGATGTCGCGCGAGAGCGGCGGCGGCACGTTCGACGTGCGGCTCCGCGGCGACGCGGCGCCGGTGATGGCGGCGCGCCTCTATGCGCTCGCCCAGCGCGGCTACTACGACGGGCTCACCTGGCACCGGGTCGAACACGACTTCGTGATCCAGGGCGGCAGCCCCGGCGCCAACGAGTACGTCGGCTTCGCGCAGTTCCTCCGCGACGAGCTCGGCGGCGTCACCCACGCGCGCGGCACGCTCGGGATGAGCACGCGCGGCCACGACACCGGCGACGCGCAGTGGTTCGTGAACTTGCGCGACAATGCACGGCTCGACGGCGACTACACGGTCTGGGGCGAGGTCGTCTCGGGCATCGACGTCGTGGACGGGATCCTCGAAGGCGACATCATCCAGCGCATCCGGCCGGTGAGACGATGACCGACCCCATCACGATCGCGAAGGGCGCCGCGGGCGACCTCGCCCTCCTCCCCGCCCTCGCGAACCGCCACGGGCTGATCACCGGCGCGACCGGCACCGGCAAGACGATCTCGCTGCAGGTGCTCGCCGAACGCTTCTCGCGCCTCGGCGTGCCGGTCTTCCTCGCCGACGTGAAGGGGGACCTGAGCGGCATCGCGGCGGCCGGCGCGGCGAGCGAGAAGCTCAGCGCGCGGCTCGCCTCGCACGGCCTGCCCACGCCCGAGTTCGGCGGCTGTCCGGCGACCTTCTGGGACGTGTTCGGCGCCCAGGGCCATCCGGTGCGCGCGACCATCTCCGACATGGGGCCGCTGCTCCTCTCGCGCCTGCTCGCGCTGAACGAGACGCAGGAAGGCGTCCTCTCGATCGTCTTCCGCGTCGCCGACGACAACGGGCTGCTGCTGCTCGACCTCAAGGACCTGCGCGCGATGCTGCAGTTCGTCGGCGACCACGCGGCCGAGGTGAAGACGCAGTACGGGAACGTCTCGGCGGCGAGCATCGGCGCGATCCAGCGCGGGCTGCTGCAGCTGGAGGACCAGGGGGGCGCGAAGTTCTTCGGCGAGCCGATGCTCGACATCGCCGACCTGATGCAGACGGCCGACGGGAAGGGCGTCGTCAACGTCCTCGCGGCCGACCAGCTGATGACGAACCCCAGGCTCTACGCGTGCTTCCTGCTCTGGATGCTCTCGGAGCTGTTCGAGAACCTCCCCGAGGTCGGCGACCCGGAGAAGCCGAAGCTCGTCTTCTTCTTCGACGAGGCGCACCTGCTCTTCGCCGAGGCACCTCCGGCGCTGGTCGAGAAGGTCGAGCTCGTCGTGCGGCTCATCCGGTCGAAGGGCGTCGGCGTCTACTTCATCACGCAGAACCCGATCGACATCCCCGAGAAGATCGTCGGGCAGCTCGGCAACCGGATCCAGCACGCGCTCCGCGCCTTCACGCCGCGCGACCAGAAGGCCGTGCGCGCGACCGCGGAGACGATGCGGGCGAACCCGGCGCTCGACATCGAGAAGGCGATCCTCGAGCTCGGCGTGGGCGAGGCGCTCATCTCGCTGCTCGACGCGAAGGGCACGCCGGGGATCACCGAGCGCGCGTGGATGTTCGCGCCGGGCTCGCGGATCGGGCCGCTGTCGCCGGAGGAGCGCAACGCGGTGCGCGCGAAGTCGCTCGTCGCGGGCGTGTACGAGAAGGAAGTGGACCGCGAATCGGCGTTCGAGAAGCTGCGCGACGGCGCCGCGGCCGCCGGCGCGGCCGGTCCGGGCCCGACGGCGCCCCCCGCCGCGCCGGCCGGCGGCGGCCTCGGCGGCATCGCCGGCGCGGGCGCGGCGGGCGCCGTGCTCGGTGGGCTCGGCTCGCTGATCTTCGGCTCGACGGGCCCGCGCGGTGGACGGCGCGACGGGATGGTGGACCTGGTCGCCAAGAGCGCGGCGCGCACCGTCGGGAGCAGCGTGGCGCGCGAGCTCGTGCGCGGCGTGCTCGGCTCGCTGCTGGGCGGTCGACGGCGCCGCTGAACCGCGGCGCACCGGCAGGCGCGAGCTACGCGTCGGCGCGCTTGCGGAAGGCCGCGCGGTACGCGAGCGGCGTGGTGCGCACCGCGCGCCGGAAGTGCACGCGCAGCGATGCGGCGCTCCCGAAGCCGCAGCGACCGGCCACGCGCTCGACCGGCTCGTCGCCGGTCTCCAGCGCCAGCCGCGCCGACTGCACCCGCTGCGCGAGCAGCCATCGCAGCGGCGAGGTCCCCGTCTCCGCCGCGAAGTGACGAACGAAGGTGCGAACCGGGAGCTGTGCATGCGCGGCGAGCCGCGCGACCGTGAGCGGTTCACCGAGGCGCTTCAGCGCCCACTCGCGCGTGGCGTCGAGGCGGCCGCCGGCCGGCGCGATGCTCGCGCGCGGCGCGAACTGCGCCTGTCCCCCGCTCCGGTGCGGCGC
>CAZIDS010000069.1:0-12094 GCA_964537945.1 uncultured Gemmatimonas sp.
GTGGCGCTCCTTGGCTCGTGCTACAACGGGCTCGTATCGCCGCTGGGCGATGAGCCGATGAGCGGCGTCTGGGTCCTCGTGGAAGTGAACGGCCAGCCGCTCCCCGCCGACACGCCGAACGACACCGATGTCGGCAACGGGATGATCACGCGGATCGTCGCCGACACGCTGATCCTGCGGCGAGGCGGCGTCGGGGCGTGGCGCAGCGTCTGGCATCGGCGGTACGTCGCCAGCGGAGCACCGGTGGATAGCGGCCACTGGCGGGATCTCGTCCGCTACACGCGCTCCGGCAGCGCCGTGCGCTTCGAGGACCTCGTCTGCAATCCGGGATGCGTTTCGTGGGGGTACGGGGACGAGGCAAGGATCGACGCGAACGGCGACCTGATCCGTCAGCATCCCGGCGGACCGAACCTCCAGAGCGAGCGACGCTATCAGCGCCTCCTCGGCCCGGCCGTGCCGTAGCGGCGTCTACTCGCCCCGCAATCGCGGATCCGGCGCCGCCGCCCCGAGCGCCGCCCCACTCGCCTTCCGCGCCAACGCCAGCGTCCCCGTCGCGCACGCCGCCGACGCCATCGCGAACACCGGCGCGACCACGAAGAGCTCCGCCGCGCTGAGCCCGGCGAGCTGGGAGAACACCCCCGCGAGCAGCGCCCCGCCCGCCGCGCCCCACCCCGCGAAGCGCGGCAGCGACATCTCCTCGAACTTCAGCCGCCGCGACGTCAGCGCGAAGATCGTCGCGAACGACACGCCGGCGAAGAAGCCGAACAGGCCGAAGACGATCGGGAACGGCGCGTCCGCCTGGAAGCGCGTGATGATCGCCAGGCCGACGCCGGCCAGCGACCACACGAAGCCCCAGACGACACCCATCTTGATCGCCCCACGGAGCATGCGGAGCAGCCTGCCCATCGCCGGACCTCCTGGGTGAGCTGAGCGCGTACTAGCGCAAACTACGGTGCCTGGCACCGAACGTCCACGGCTTGTCCAGCTTTTGTCCGTATTTATTGCTTGACACGCGCTATACAACAGGCATCTTTCAGCGAGGTGTCCGACACTACAACCTCCCCGGCCGCCCGCGAGGCGGCCTGACCTTCCCCATGCGAATCGCGATCGTCGGCTCGGGAATCTCCGGGCTGGTAGCTGCGCACGGCCTGCACCGGTCCCACGAGATCACCCTCTTCGAGGCCGACGACCGGGTGGGCGGCCACACGCACACCTGGGACGTCCGCATCGGGGCCCGCTCGTGGGCGGTGGACTCCGGCTTCATCGTCTACAACGAACGCACCTATCCGCGCTTCTCGAGGCTGCTCGGTGCGCTCGGCGTCGCGACCCAGCCGAGCACCATGGGGTTCAGCGTGCGGCACGACGGAGCCGACCTCGAGTACAGCGGCGTCTCGCCGTTCGGGCTCTTCGCGCAGCCGCGGAACCTCGTGCGGCCCGCCTTCGTCCGGCTGCTGCTCGAGATCGTCCGGTTCAATCGCGAAGCGCCGCGCAGCGCCGAAGCTGCTTCTCCGCACGCGACGGTCCGGGAGCTGCTCGCCGCACACGCGTTCTCCGACGAGCTCCGCGAGTGGTACCTCCAGCCGCTCGCGTCCGCGATCTGGTCGGCACCGGCCGCGCAGGTGCTCGAGATGCCGGCCGCCTTCCTCGTCCGCTTCCTCGCCAACCACGGGATGCTCGGCAAGGACCGCATCACGTGGCGCGTCCTGACGGGGGGATCGCACCGATACGTGAAGGCGCTCACGGCGCCGTTCGCTTCGCGGATCCGGACGCGGACCCCGGTCCGCCGCGTCACGCGCCACCACGACGGCGTGCGCGTGAACGGCGAGCACTTCGACCGGGTCGTCCTCGCCTGCCACAGCACGCAGGCGCTCGCGCTCCTCGACGACGCCACGCCGAGCGAGCGCGCGATCCTCGGCGCGCTCCCGTACCAGGTGAATGACGCGGTGCTGCACACCGACGCCTCCGTGCTCCCGCGGCGGAAGGCGGCGTGGGCCGCGTGGAACTACCGCGTGCCCGCCGAGCCCGGCGCGCCAGCGCGCATCACCTACTACATGAACGAGCTGCAGTCGCTCGCGGCGCCGGTGCCGTTCTGCGTCACGCTCAATGACGGCGCGAGCATCGACCCGGCGAAGGTGATCGGCCGCGTGCGCTACGAGCACCCGGTCTTCACGCCGGCGGGCCTCGCCGCGCGCGAACGCCGCGAGCTGATCAGCGGCCCCAACCGCACGCACTACTGCGGCGCCTACTGGCGCTTCGGCTTCCACGAGGACGGCGTCGTGAGCGGCGAGCGCGTCGTCGAGGAAGTGGAGGCCTCGTCGCGGCGCGAGGCGGCGGTCGCGTGAACAGCTGCGTCTACGAAGGCGTCGTGCGCCACCGGCGGATGCGCCCGGTCGCGCACGAGTTCCGCCATCCGCTCTTCCAGCTCTTCCTCGACCTCGCGGAGCTCCCCGAGGTCTTCGACCGCTTCTGGCTCTGGTCCGCGCGCCGCCCTGCCCCGGCCTGGTTCCGTCGCGCCGACTACCTCGGCGATGCCGCCACACCGCTCGACGCGAGCGTCCGCGCGCTCGTGGCGCAGCGCACGGGCCGCGCGCCGCTTGGCCCGATCCGGATGCTCACGCACCTCCGCTACTGGGGCTACGTGCAGAACCCGGTGACCTTCTACTACTGCTATCGCCCGGGTGGCGAGACGCTCGACACGATCGTGGCCGAGATCACGAACACGCCGTGGGGCGAGCGCTACGCCTACGTCGTGCCGGCGTCGGCCGAGGGGAAGCATCGCCGCGAGATGGCGAAGGTCTTCCACGTCTCGCCGCTGCTGCCGATGCAGATGACCTACGACTGGCGGTTCGCCACGCCGGGCGAGCACCTCGCGGTCCACATGGAGAACCTCGTGGACGGCGAGCGCGTCTTCGACGCGACGCTCACGATGGAACGCCGCCCCCTCACCTCCGCGGTGCTCGCCGGCTGCCTCGCGCGGCATCCCTTCATGACGGCGCGCGTCGTCACCGCGATCTACTGGCAGGCGCTGCGCCTGCGGCTCAAGGGCGCCGCCTTCCACCCCCACAAGGACTCGAGACGTCCCGATGGCATCGTTCTCCCGGTTCGCTGAGCGGGCCCTCCACTCGCGCCTCCGCACGCTCCGGCGCGGCGCCCTCACGCTGCAGGACGGCGCCGACACTTCGACGTGGGGCGAGCCGGCCGCCGCCCCCGCGGTGATCGTCGTGCACGACCGCCGCTTCTACTCCGCCGTCGCGCTCCGTGGGTCGGCGGGCGCCGGCGATGCGTACGCGCACGGCTGGTGGTCGAGCCCCGACCTCACGGCGGTGATCCGCCTGATGGCCGCCAATCGCGACGTGCTCGAGGGGATCGAGAACGGATGGGCGCGGCTCACCCAGCCGCTCCAGCGGCTCATCCACACGCTGAACGACAACACGCGGCGCGGCGCGCGGCGCAACATCGCGGCGCATTACGACCTCTCCAACGACTTCTTCGCGAGCTTCCTCGACGAGACGCTCACCTACTCCTGCGGGCACTTCGACCGCCCCGAGGCGACGCTGCGCGATGCGTCGATCGCCAAGTACGACCGCATCGCCGCGCTGCTCGACCTCCGCTCCACCGATCGCGTCGTCGAGGTCGGCTGCGGCTGGGGCGGCTTCGCGATGCACGCCGCCGCCACGTACGGCTGCCACGTGACCGCCACCACGATCTCGGCCGAGCAGTACGCGCTCGCCGCGCAGCGGATCCGCGAGCGCGGGCTCGAGAATCGCATCACGCTGCTCCGTGAGGACTACCGCGACCTCCGCGGCCGCTTCGACAAGCTCGTCTCGATCGAGATGGTCGAGGCGGTGGGGCACGAGCACTTCGGCGAGTACTTCTCGACCCTGCGCGGCCTGCTGCACGAGAACGGCCGCGCGGCGATCCAGGCGATCACGATCGAGCCGCACCGCTACGACAGCGCGCGGCGCCACGTCGACTTCCTCAAGCAGTACATCTTCCCGGGCAGCTGCATCCCGTCGCTTCCGGTGCTCGAGCGGCACGCGAGCGCGGCGGGCCTGCGGACGCTGCGCGAGGACGACATGGGCTTCCACTACGCCGAGACGCTCCGTCGCTGGCGAGCGAACCTCGTCGCGGCCGGCGACCGTGTGCGCGCCCTCGGCTTCGACGACTACACGCTCCGCCTCTGGGACTTCTACTTCGCATATTGCGAAGGGGGGTTCATGGAACGGTCGATCGGCGTCTCGCAACTGCTCTACGCGCCGGCCGCCGCGGACTGGTCGGTCCCGTTGGGCGTGCCCGCGATCCGCGAGGTGCGCGCGGAGCGTGCCGCGTGATGGTCGCTGCGCTCGTCGCCGCCGCGGTCGCGCTGCTCGTGACCCTCTGGGCCGTCCAGCTGCGCACCCGCGACGCAAGCACCATCGATGTCGCGTGGACGGTCCTCGTCGGCGGCGGCGCCGTGGCGGCCGGCCTCCTCACCGATGGCGATCCGCGCGCGCGTGGACTCGTGGCCGGGCTCGCCTTCGTCTGGGCCGCGCGCCTCGGGCTCTACCTCGCCCGTGACCGGGGCCGCACGGGCACGCGGCTGGAGGATGGCCGCTATCGCGCGCTGCGCGAGCAATGGGGCGACCGGGCGCCGCGCAACTTCCTCTACCTGTACCTCGCACAGCTGGTGATCGCGCTCCTCTTCATCGTGCCGCTTGCCAGCGCGATGCGCCACGGCGCGCTCGACGCGTGGGCCGTCGCCGGCGTCGCGGTCTGGATCGTCTCCGTCGCCGGCGAATCGCTCGCCGACGCCCAGCTCGCCCGCTTCCGCGCCGATCCGACCACGCGCGGGCAGGTCTGCCAGGCCGGACTCTGGAGGTACTCCCGCCACCCGAACTACTTCTTCGAGTGGACCCACTGGTTCGCCTACGTGCTCATCGGGCACGGCGCGCTGCTCACCTGGCTCGGGCCGGCGGTGATGCTGCTCTTCCTCTTCCGGCTCACCGGCATCCCGCACACCGAACGGCAGGCCCTGCGCACCCGCGGAGACGCATACCGGGAGTACCAGCGGCGCACGAGCATCTTCGTCCCGTGGCCGCGGAGCGCCGAATGACCAGCGGGGTCGGCATCGCACTCGCGGAGCGCGGCTTCGTGCCGCTGCCCCTGTTGCGGCGCGGCATCCGCGGCCTCTGCCGCGAACGGCTCGTCTCGCTCGGCCGCCGTCCCACCGGCGACTTCTTCGGCACGATCGCGAGCGAACGGATCGCCGAGTCCCCCGACGCGGCGAACGCCCAGCACTACGAGGTGCCGGCGGCCTTCTTCTCGCTCGTGCTCGGCCGGCACCTCAAGTACTCGGGCGCGTGGTGGCCGGACGGCACGAACGGCCTCGACGACGCCGAGCGGAGGATGCTCGAGCTCACCTGCGAGCGCGCGGGGATCGAGGACGGCCAGGAGATCCTCGAGCTCGGATGCGGCTGGGGGTCGCTCTCCCTCCACCTCGCGCGCCGCTACCCGAACGCGCGCATCACCGCCGTCTCCAACTCGGCGTCGCAGCGCGAGTTCATCCTCGCGCAGGGCGCGCCCAACCTGCGCGTGATCACCGCCGACATGAACCGGTTCGCGATCGACCAGCGCTTCGACCGGATCGTGAGCGTGGAGATGTTCGAGCACATGCGCGACTGGCCGCAGCTCCTCACGCGCGCCGATGAATGGCTGAAGGACGACGGCCGGATGTTCATCCATGTCTTCTGCCACGCACGGCACGCGTACACGTACGAGACGGCGGGCACCTCCAATTGGATGGGCCGGCACTTCTTCACCGGCGGCATCATGCCGTCGTACGACCTGATGGCCGAGGTGCGCTCGCCGCTCACGGTGGCGCGGCGCTGGTGGATGGACGGCACGCACTACCAGCGGACCGCGGAGGCGTGGCGCCTCAACCTCGAAGGGCGCCGCGACGACGTGATGCGCGTGCTGCGCGAGCACTACGGCGGCAAGGCCGCGGCCACCTGGTACCAGCGCTGGCGGCTCTTCTTCCTCGCGTGCGAGGAGCTCTTCGGCTACGCTGGCGGCACCGAGTGGGGCGTCGGCCATTACCTCCTTTCCCGGAAGTCCCCGTGAACCAGTTCCTCAAGCTCTACGCCACCGGCCTCATCGTCTGCTTCGGCCTCGACCTCCTCTGGCTCGGTGTCGTCGCGCGCGGGTTCTACCAGCGCGAGCTCGGGCATCTCATGAGAGCGGACGTCAAGTGGTTCCCGGCGATCCTCTTCTACGTGATCTTCGTGGCCGCGCTCACGGTCGTCGTGGCGATGCCGGCGATCGAGAAGCGGAGCCTCGCCACCGCGGCGATGACCGGCGCGCTCTTCGGACTCGCGGCGTATGCGGCCTTCGACCTCACGGGGCTGGCGCTGCTGAAGGACTTCCCGATGCGGGCGGCGGTGATCGACCTCGTCTGGGGCACCGTGCTCGCGACGGTCGTCTCAGTGGTCCAGCACGTGGTCGGCCGCCGGTAGGCGGCGCCACCGCCGCCAGAGCGCGCGCGCCGCGAGGATCATCGTGTACCCGCCGACCGCGCCGCACAGGATGAGCGTCCAGACGAAGAAGAACCCGCCCTCGCCCGCCGCGATGTCGGGGTAGCGGCGTCCGCCCATGTGCAGGACGGGCATCGCCGCGGCGAAGAGCCCGCCGACGAACTGGATGACCACGCCGGCGGGGTGCGCGCCGATCAACAGCGTGCCCACGAGCCAGACGAGGAAGATCACCGACGCCCCGACATTGTCCGCGCCCGCCGGCGAGATGCCGCGCGCGATGTCGTCGGTGATGTGGAGCGTCATCAGCAGGATCGCGAGGAGCGAGAAGGCGGTGAGCGGTCGGTCCTGGTTCATCGGCGTCCCGGACGGGGTGGGCGAACGATACCGCCTACGGCCCGGCGGGGCGATGTCGTTTCACGGGCAGGGTCCGCGCATCAGAGGATGACCCCTTCCCCGAGCGCCCGATGTTCTACTTCGTCATGCTCCGCGCCCTGCGGCTCCTCACCGGCTTCACCGCCTTCTTCCTCGTGCGGCAGATCGCGGCCCAAGCGCCCCAGGCGCCTCAGGCGCTTCGGGCGCCCGAGACGGCAGTCGCGCCGGCGGCCCTGCTCCGCGAGTTCGGCACGAGCCCCCTCGCCAGCGACATCACCTTCCCGGTCGCGAAGGACGTCCAGTACCGCCTCGCCTGGGCCGTCCGCATCGCGCCCGACTCGGCCGGCCGCGTCCTGCCTGACCTGAAGAAGCCGGCGAACTTCCTGTATCTCGCCGGCATCCACGGCATCCCGACGGCGAACATCCGCCTCGCCGTGGTGATCTCAGGACCGGCGACGGCTGCGGTGATGAAGAACGAGGCGTACAAGGCCGCGAACGGCGTGGACAACGCGAGCGCGGCGATCCTCGAGGCGTTGAATGCGGCGGGCGTCGAGATCGTCGTCTGCGGCGAGGCGCTGATCGCGAAAAGGATCTCGCGCGGCGACGTGCTGCCCTTCGTGAAGGTCGCGCCAACGGCGGCGATGGCGCTCGCGACGCTCGGCGCGCAGGGCTACACCATCATGCCGTGATCACGGCCTGACGCCGGCGGCCGGCGCGCTTATTGCGCGCTCACGGCGCACAGACGGGCGACGCCGCCCCGCGTGGAGACACGCGGCGCGGCGTTCGCCTCGCGGTGGACCGCACCTCCCACTCCTGCAGCGCGACGGCGGCGAAGGTCGCGCCATCGGTCGAGGCGTCGAAGACCGCCCGCAGGCATCTCGTGCGGATCGGCGCGAACCCGACGCTGACCGGCGCGTCGGTGCGCGCAGCGGGCGGCGACGCGATCGCGACCTCGCGCCACGCGGAGCCATCCCACCATTCGAGCCGCCACGCCTTCGGCGGCGCGACGCCGATGCCCGATCCGGCCGCGTGATCGCCCCAGAAGGTGAAGGTCACGCCGGTGACCTCCTCGTCCTGCTCCCACTGGTAGAGGATCCACTGCTGCGCCGGGTTCGCGCGCGTCCACGTGGCCCACATGTCCGGCGGCAAGGGGTTCGCGCGCACCTTCCCGTCGTTCACCGCGCGCAGCCAGTACTGCACGGGCACCGGCGCGTTCGACGCCGTCACGCGTGCGTGCGAAGCGATGTTCGCGATGGGCGTCGAGTCGAACGGCGCTCCGCCGGTGGGGACCACCTTCCTGATCCGCGCCGGCGACTGCGTGTCATCCCACTCGAGCCGATCGATCGCCACCGAGCGCCTGAAGTGCCCGCCACCGGCGGCGTCAGCGGTGTGATACGCGAGATACCACCGGCCGCGGTACTCGACGATCCCGGGATGCGAGGTGGTGGAGGAGACGGGGTCGAGGATGACCCCGCGATAGGTCCACGGCCCGAGCGGCGACTCGGCCGTCCCGTACGCGATGCAGGCGTAGTAGACCGCTTCCGTGCACTCCGACGTCGGCCCCGCCGTGTTCGCCGCGTATGCCAGGTAGTAGGTCGCGCCACGCTTGAAGAGCCACGGCGCCTCGAAGAACCCGTCGAGCGAGCGCACATCCACCGGTGCGCCCCTGAACGTCATCATGTCGCGCTCGAGTTCGACGCCCTTGAGCCGGCCGAACGTCCCCCAATACAGATAGACTCGCTGGTCCGAGTCCACGAGGACCGTCGGATCGATGTTCTGGATGTCGTTCGCGAGCGGATGCGACTGGCTCACGATCGGCCCGGCGGGATGCGCGTCCTTCCACGGCCCGAGCGGCGATTCCGCGACGGCGACGCCGATCGCGAACTTGTCGCGCGTGGTGGCCGCGGCGTGGACCACCGGCGCATGGAAGTAGAAGCGCCCGTCGGGTCCGCGCACGATCTGCGCCGCGTACGCGCGTCCCGGCGCCGCCCACGCGAACACCTGCTCGGGCCGCACGAAGTGCGGCGTGTGCGTCCACCGCCCCGCCATCGGGTCGCCTTCGGTGGCCAGCAGCTGCCACTCGGGCATCTGGAAGTCGTTCACCGCGGCGCCCGCGGTGTCGCGGCCGGTGAGGATGTAGAGCCGCCCGTCGATCACCAACGGCGCGGGGTCGCTCGTGTAGTCCCTTCCATCGGAAAGGATCGGATTCCGGTCCGAGCGTACCGGGCGCGCTTCGGGACCCGACCGTGACGCCCGTTGGCCGGTGTCGTCACCCTTGTTGGGCACCGACGCGGAGCAGGCGCCGAGCAGGAGCATGCCCGCGAGCAGTGCAGTGGTGCCCATGGTGCGCATCGGCGGAAGGATGGCGCGGCGTTCCCCGCTCCGCCATCTCCCGCTGGCGCGTGCCGTCGTCCCTCCGGAATCCGCGAATGCACCAACCTGCCAGCGCGATCCAGCCGCACCTCGCCGAACACGTCGCCGCCGCGAAGTCCGCCGGCCTGCGCTACGTGACCGACGCGATCCCGGGGCTCACCCGGAAGCGCGCCGGCAAGGGCTGGTCGTACCTGTCGCCGCGCGGGCAGCGCATCGCTGACCGCGAGGAGAAGCAGCGGCTCGATTCGCTCGCGATCCCGCCGGCCTGGACCGATGTCTGGATCTGCCCCGACCCACGCGGCCACCTGCAGGTCACCGCGCGCGACGCGAAGGGGCGCAAGCAGTACCGCTACCATCCGAAGTTCCGCGAGGAGCGAGACGAGTCGAAGTTCGACCGCATGCTCGCCTTCAGCGCCGGCCTGCCGAAGCTGCGCGAGAAGGTCGAGAAGGACCTCGAGCTCCCGGGTCTCCCGCGCCGCAAGCTGCTCGCGACGATCGTGCGGCTCCTCGACAAGACGCTCATCCGCATCGGCAACGAGGAATATCTCAAGGCGAACAAGTCGGTCGGCCTCACGACGATGCGCCGGCGGCACGTCGAGGTGGACGGCCACGTGCTCACCTTCAGCTTCCGCGGCAAGAGCGGCGTGCAGCACGAGATCGCCGTCACCGACCGCCGCCTCGCGCGCATCGTGAAGCAGCTGCAGGAGCTCCCCGGCCAGGAGCTCTTTCATTACAAGGGGGACGACGGGCAGCGCGTGACGATCGACTCCGACGACGTGAACTCCTACCTGCAGGAGCTCTGCGAGGAGGAGGTCACGGCGAAGGATTTCCGGACGTGGAGCGGCACGATGCTCGCGGCGCAGGCGCTGCGCGACGTCGGCCCCGCGGCGACGCTCACCGAGGCCAAGCGGAACGTGAACGCCGCGCTCGACGCGGTCTCCAAGCGGCTCGGCAACACGCGCGCGGTCGCGCGGAAGTACTACGTGCATCCGGCGGTGATCGACGCCTACCTGCGGGGCGTCGCGGCGCCCGAGCCGAAGCGGGCCAGGAAGCGGCTGCGGCCGTCGGCGGCGCTGCGGCGGGACGAGGTGCTGGTGCTGCAGTTCCTCAACGACCAGCTCGATAAGGAACGATGAAGGCGGAAGGATGAAGGATGAAGGATGAAGACTCCATCCTTCATCCTTCCGCCTTCATCGCCTATCTGCGCAACGACTGCTCCAGGTCCGCCGCGATGTACGCCATCACCGCCATCGCCGCGACCACGCGCCGCACCTCGCGCGGATCGAGCTTGTCCGGCGTGTCCGCCTCCGTGTGATGGAACCAGAAGTACTTCGAATCCTCCACGTTCAGCCCCATCCCCGGCACGCCGGTCTGCATGATCGGCCCGATGTCGGCCCCGCCGCCCGCCGGCCCGATCTCACCGGCGCCGATCGGCGCGAGCAGTGAACCGATCGCCGTCACCGCCGCGCGCGCGGCGTCCGGGCCCGTGAAGCCGAATCCCTTCGGCGCGAAGACGCCGCCGTCCGACTCGATCGCGAGCTGGTGCGGCTCGTTCCGGTGGTAGTCGCGGTAGGCCGCGCCGCCGCGGCCACCGTTCTCCTCGTTCGTCCATCCCACCACGCGGATCGTGCGACGCGGCGTGAGCCCGAGCCGCTTGAGCAGCCGGATCGCCTCCCACGCGACCACCACGCCGCCCGCGTCGTCCATCGCGCCCTGCCCCACGTCCCACGAGTCGATGTGGCCGCCCATCACCACGATCTCCTGCGGCAGCTCGCGCCCCGTCAGCTCGCCCATCACGTTGCGGCTCTCGGCGTCGGGGAGCATCTGCGCGCTCATCCTCAGCGTCACCGTCACCTTCTCGCCCCGCGCGATCAGGCGCCGCATCATCATCGCGTCCTCTGCCGTCACGCTCGCGTGCGGGATGCGCGTGACCGTCGAGTCGTACGCCATGTTCCCGGTGTGCGGCGTGCGGAGCCCATAGGGCCCGGCCGCGCGCGCGAGCGAGGCCACCGCGCCCGCCTTCGCCGCCGCGATCGCGCCCTGCCGGCGGAAGGCGCCGTTGTAGCCGTAGTCGCGCCACTCGGCGTCGTAGAGCACGATCTTCCCGCGCGCCTCGCTCGCGCGCGCCGTCAGCTCCTCGAAGCTCGCGACCACCATCACCTCGGCCGTGACCCCGCCCGGCGGCGTCGCGATGCTCCCACCGAGCCCGAGCATCGGGAGCCGCTGGCGCCGCGGCGTGACGAGCTCGAGCGACTCCTCGCCGCGCACCCAGTGCGGCACCATCACCTTCTCCGTGCGCACGTTCGCGAGTCCGTCGCGCCGCATCGTCTCGGCCGTCCAGTCGATCGCGCGCTCGAGCGCCTGCGAGCCGGAGAGCCGGTGGCCGAAGCGGTCGGTGAGCTCGGCGATGCGGTCCCAGGCGCCGGTCGAATCGGCTTCGGCGGCGGCGATGATGCGATTCGCGATGTCGCGGTACTTCGCGGGGATCGCGTCGGGGGACTGGGCGGGGAGCGCGAGGCCGGGGATGGCGATCGCGGCGAGGAGGCGGAGAGGGATGCGCATCAGCGCAAGTTCGCGCGACGTCGCACCTCACGCCACTGCCGCGGCTGGCCGTCAGGCCGGCGAGGTGGCGCGCTGGAGCACCTCGCCGGCCTTCGCCAGCAGTGAGTGCACGCTGTACGGCTTCTGCAGGAACGCGACCTCGGCGTGCGCCACGCCGTGGCGCACCATCGCATCATCGGTGTAACCGCTGGTGAAGAGCACGCGCAGCTCCGGCCGCGCCTCCCGCGCCCACGCGTAGAGTTCGCCGCCGCTCATGCCGGGCATCACGACGTCGGTGA
>CAZIDS010000070.1:0-12045 GCA_964537945.1 uncultured Gemmatimonas sp.
CGCGTGATGAACGAGCTCTTCGTGAACGTGAAGGTCGACCGCGAGGAGCGGCCCGACGTCGACGCGATCTACATGCAGGCGGTGCAGGCGATCAGCGGCCACGGCGGCTGGCCGATGACGGTGTTCCTCACGCCCGACGGCGTCCCGTTCTTCGGCGGCACGTACTATCCGCCCGAGGACCGGATGGGGATGCCCTCGTTCCGCCGCGTCCTCGTCTCGGTCTCCGAGGCGTGGAAGCACCGGCGCGACGAGGTGATGAGGGGCGCCGCGACGCTGCGCGGCATCTACGAGGCGGCCGAGTCGCCGACCGCGGCGGGGCACATCCTCTCGGCGGTCACGCTCGCCGACGCCGTGCGCTCGACGCGCAACTGGTACGACCAGCGGCAGGGCGGATTCGGCGCCGCGCCGAAGTTCCCGCAGGCGATGGTGCTCGACGGGATGCTGCGCCACTGGGCGCGCACCGGCGAGGAGGAGTTCCTCCGCCTCGTGCGCCACGCGTTCGCGAAGATGTCCGAGGGCGGCCTCTACGACCAGCTCGGCGGCGGATTCCACCGCTACACCGTCGATGCGACCTGGCTCGTGCCGCACTTCGAGAAGATGCTCTATGACAATGCGCTCCTCTCGCGGCTCGCGGTGCACCTGTGGCAGGCGACCGGCGATCCCGAGTGCGAGCGCGTCGCGCGCGAGACGTTCGGGTGGGTGAAGCGTGAGATGACCGCGCCGGGCGGTGCCTGGTACGCCTCGCTCGACGCCGACAGCGAGGGACACGAGGGGAAGTTCTACGTCTGGTCGCTCGACGAGGTGCGCCGCCTGCTCGGCGCCGACGCGGCGGTAGCCGAGGCGCGCTGGGGGATCACCGCCGGCGGGAACTTCGAGGGCGCGAACATCCTGCACGCGTCGGTGCCGTTGGCCGAGGCGGCGGCGCGGGCCGGCGTGACCGTCGAGGCCGCCGAGGCCGCGCTCACGCGCGCGAAGGGGACCCTGTTCACCGCACGCGCCCCGCGCATCCGCCCCGGACGCGACGAGAAGGTGCTCGCGGGCTGGAACGGACTGATGCTCCGCGCGCTGGCCGAGGGCGCGCGCGCGTTCGACGACGATGCGCTGCGGGACGACGCGCTTCGCGCCGGCGCCTTCCTCCGCGACCACCTCGTGCGCGACGCTCGCGCACTCCGCTCCTGGGCGAAGGGCGAGGCGCGGATCGCCGGCTTCCTCGAGGATCACGCCGCGCTCGCGCTCGGCTTCACCGCGCTCTACCAGCTCACGTTCGACCGGGCCTGGCTCGACCTCGCGCGCACGCTGGCCTCGAGCACGGTGCAGTGGTTCTGGTCCGACGACGCGGGCGCGTTCTTCGACACCGCGTCGGACGCCGAGAAGCTCGTCACGCGGCCGCGTGACTTCACCGACAACGCGATCCCGTCGGGGACGTCGCTCGCGATCGAGCTGCAGCTGGTGATCGCCGAGTACTTCGGTGACGTCGCGATGCGGCGCCGGGCGGAGTACGCCCTCTCGACGCTCTCGGAGCCGCTGCGTCGCGCGCCGCTCGCATTCGGGCACCTGCTCGGCGTCGCCGACCTCGCGGTGCACGGCGCGACGGAGGTCGCGATCGCCGGCCGTTCGGGCGAGGGCACGTTCGACGCGATGGTGCGAGCTGCGGCCGGCCTCTACGTGCCGTCACTTGTGCTCGCGGCGGGCGCGGGCGCGGCTGTCGCGGGGATGCCGCTGTTCGAGGGGCGCGAGGCGCAGGCCGGCATCGCCGACGCCTACGTCTGCCGTCAGTACGCGTGCGAGCGGCCGGTGCAGACCGCGGCGGCGCTCGTCAGCGCGCTGCGGGCGCCGGCCTGACGGCCGCTACAGGTCCGCGCACGACTTGTTGATCTGCGCGCAGTTCTCGCAGATCAGCTTGCACTTCCGCCAGGTCAGCCGCTGGGCGCCGCAGTAGTCGCAGGTCTCGCCGGGCGCCGGCCCGTCGGGCTCGCGCGGCGGGTCGTCGGGCTCCGGGGGGTACGCCTCGTGGCTCATCGCGCGACCGGCGCCCCGCTCACTCGAAGTCGAGCGCGAGGTCGAGCGCCGGCGCCGAGTGCGTCAGCGCGCCGATCGAGATCCGGTCCACGCCCGTCTCGGCGATGCCGCGCACCGTCTCGAGGTTCACGCCGCCGGACGCCTCGGCCCAGCAGTGTCCCCGCGCGAGACCGACGCACTCCTTCATCAGGGCCGTGGTCATGTTGTCGAGCAGGAGCGCGTCGCAGCCGGCGGCGATCGCGGCGCGCACCTGGACCACGTTGTCGCACTCGACCTGGATCAGGATCCCCGGCGGCACGTGCGCGCGCGCCCGCGTCACCGCGAGCGACACGTCGCCCTCGCAGGCTGCGATGTGGTTGTCCTTGATCAGCACCGCCTCGGCGAGGTCGCGGCGATGGTTCCGCCCGCCGCCGCACCGCACCGCGTACTTCTCGAGGTCGCGCCAGCCGGGCGTGGTCTTCCGCGTGTCCACGATGTGCGCGCGCGTCCCCTTCACGAGGTCCACGAAGCGCGCCGTGAGCGTCGCGATGCCGGAGAGCCGCTGCATGAAGTTGAGCGCGACCCGCTCGGCGCTCAGCAGCCCGCGCGCCGGACCGCTCAGGAAGAGCACCGAATCGCCCTTCTGCACGCGCGTGCCGTCCTCGGCGTCCACGCGGATCTCGACGTGCGAGTCGAGGAGCCGGAACGCCGCGAGCGCGAGCGCGATGCCGGCGATCGTCCCGCTGCCGCGCGCGACGAGCGCGGCGCGCGAGTGCCGCGTCGAGACGACGGTCGAGATCGTCGTGATGTCGTCGAACGCGCGGTCCTCCTCGAGCGCGGCCCGCACCAGCGCGACCAGCTGCGGCTCGCCGAGCGGGAAGCCCGACCCGGCGGCCGCGTAGACGGGCGTCGCGAGCGGCGTGATCCGCCGCGGGGGGACGGGGTCGCGCTCCGGCATCACTCGCCCGGGTCGACCCCGGGGGAGGCGACGGCAGGCACGCCGCCGCCGATCGCGACCATCCGCTCGATCGCGAGCTTCGCGCGCGCCGCGACGTCGGCCGGCACGGTGATGCGGTGCTGCAGGTTCTCGAGCGCCGCGAGCACCTTCGGCAACGTCGTCACCTTCATGTAGGCGCAGGAGGCGCGCTCATTCGCCGCGTAGAACTTCTTGCCCGGGTACGCCTTCTGCAGCCGGTGCAGGATGCCCACTTCGGTGGCGACGATGAACGCCGGCGCATCCGAGAGGCCCGGGCGCTTGATCATCCCCTCGGTGGAGAGGATCTGCACGCCCTCGGCGTCGACATCCCCCGCGCTCACCGCCTCGACGACGCTCGTCGCGCAGCCGCATTCGGGATGGATCAGGAACTCGGCCTCGGGATGCAGCTTCCGCTGCAGGCGGATGTTCTCGGGATCGATGCCCGCATGCACATGGCACTCGCCCATCCACACGTGGATGTTCTGGCGCCCGGTGACGCGCCGCACGTGCGCGCCGAGGAACATGTCGGGGAGGAAGAGGATCTCCTTGTCCGCGGGGATCGCGTTGACGACCTCCACCGCGTTCCCCGAGGTGCAGCAGTAGTCGCTCTCCGCCTTCACCTCGGCGGTGGTGTTCACGTAGGCGACGACGACGGCTCCCGGATGCTCGGCCTTCCAGGCCTTGAGTTGCGCGGCATCGATGGTGGACGCGAGCGAGCAGCCGGCGGCGAGGTCGGGCAGGAGGACCGTCTTCTTCGGCGAGAGGATCGCGGCCGTCTCGGCCATGAAGTGCACGCCGCAGAAGACGATCACCTCGGCGTCGGTGCGGGCCGCCTCGCGGGAGAGGCCGAGCGAGTCGCCGACGTAGTCGGCGACGTCCTGCACCTCGGGCCGCTCGTAGTTGTGGGCGAGGATGACGGCGCGGCGCTCGGCCGCGAGCGCCTTGATGCGGCGCTGGAGCTCCTCGACCTCGCGGGGGGACGCGGGGGTGGTGGCCATGCGAGCAATCTAGCGTTCGGTGGCCCCTCGGTGGTTCCCGAAGGGACTCCGGGGTATCGTACGGGGCGGGTCTGAGCGCCGGTCGTGACCGTCACGTAAACAGGGGCGCCATTCCCCACATCGAGGATCCTTGGATGTCCCGTTCGTTCCGCCGTCCCTCGCTCGCCCTCGCCACGCTCGCCGCGGCGTTCTCGCTCGCCGCGACCGCGCCCGCTGCGCGGTTTCACGCGCGGCTCGTGAAGAGCAACCCGTCGAAGGACACGGTGCTCACCGCCGCGCCGAGGCAACTCGACCTCTGGTTCAGCGAGCGGATCGACGTCGCGGCGAGCCGCGTGCAGCTCGTGGATGCCGCGCAGCACGCGGTGGAGACGGGCGCGCTCTGGCGCGACGAGAAGATCGCCGACGCGCCGGTGGTGGCGACCGTGAAGGGCGCGATGGCGCCCGGGACCTACACGGTGAACTGGATCGCCGCGGCGGGTGACGGGCATCCGGTGCGCGGGAGCTTCAACTTCACGCTGCGCGCGCCCTGAGGCGCTGGTCCCACCGTACGTCGCACCGATGATCCTCGTCCTCGCCGCGCTGGCCAACCTGCTGCACTTCGTCGGCCTTGCGCTCGCGGTGGGCGCGGTGACGTTGCGCTTCGGCCTGATGAACCGGAGCGGCCTCGCGCAGACGGAGCGGATGCCGGCGCTGCGCGACGCGGCCAAGTACGGACTGGGGGGCGCCGCCGCGATGCTCGCCGCCGCCCCGATCGCCGCGACCGCCCAGGCGATGGGACTGGCCTTCCCCGGCGACGCGCTCTGGCCGCTGCTCCGCACCGTGGTGGGGACGACCGAGGCGGGGCGTGCGATCGCGCTGCAGGCGGTCTGGGCCGGCGCGCTCCTCGCGGCGTTCTCGGTGGCGCGACTCGGGCCCGCGCGCGGATGGACGGCCGCAGCGCTCGCGGTGATGGTCTCGGCGATCGCGGTCGCGATGCGGGGCCACGCAGCGGCCGCCGAGCATCGCATCGCGGCGCAGGTCGCCATGGTGATGCACGTGCTCGGCGGCGGCGCGTGGATCGGCGGGCTCTTCCACCTGTGGCGGATCGCGCGCAAGGCGTCCGACGCGACGCTCACGCGGCTGATCGCCGCCTTCCACGCGGTCGCCGGCGGCGGCGCGCTCCTGATGCTCGTGAGCGGGGCATTCAGCACCTGGATCCTGGTCGACTCGCTCGCGCAGCTCACGGGCTTCGCCTGGGGCCGCCTGCTCCTCGCCAAGCTCACCGCGCTCGCCGGCGTCGCCTGGCTCGGCTACCGGCACTGGAGAGGGAGCGAGGCGCAGGCGGTCGCCGACCGCGCCGCGCTGCGCACGAGCTTCAAGCACGAGCTCTGGCTGGCGGCGGTCGTGTTCATCCTGACCGCGTTCCTGACGAGCGTCAGCCCCGAGGGCTGACGCGGGCGCTCACCACTCGATGTGCCGGCCGCGCCAGGCATTGCGCGGCTTGGGGAAGTCGCGGCGGAAGTGGCCGCCGCGCGATTCGCGCCGCTTGAGCGCACTCGCGACGATGATCGCCGCGGTGTCCACCATGTTCAGCTCCTCGGTCATGCCCGGCGTGAAGCGCGCGCGGAGCGCGTCGAGCGCCTTGCGCGCGGCGGTGAGCCCGCGCGCGTCGCGCGCGATGCCGGCGTGCTCCCACATGATCCGCCGGATCGTGTCGGCGGCGACCTGCGCGGCGCCGGTGTCGCGCAGCGGCGCGACGCGCCACTCCGCCTTGCGCGGGAGGCGCGGGAGCTTCGCTTGCGTGACCGCGTCGCGCGCCACGCGCTCCGCGAAGACGAGCCCCTCGAGCAGCGAGTTGCTCGCCAGCCGGTTGGCGCCGTGGACGCCGGTGCGCGAGACCTCGCCGCACGCGTAGAGGCGCTCGAGCGAGGAGCGGCCGGCGAGGTCGGTCACGATGCCCCCCATCATGTAGTGCGCGGCCGGCGTGACGGGGATGAGCTCCTTCCGCGGGTCGATGCCGCGCGCGAGGCAGATGTGCAGGATCCCCGGGAACCGGCGCGCGAAGACGCGGCTCATCTTGCGCGCGTCGAGCCAGACGCGGCTCCCCGCCATCTGCTCGCGGAAGATCTCGCGCGCGACGATGTCGCGCGGCGCCAGCTCGGCGAGCTTGTGGCGCTTCGGCATGAACCGCGTGCCGCGGTCGTTCAGCAGCACCGCGCCCTCGCCGCGCACGGCCTCGGAGATGAGCGCGAGCGGGTTCTCGCTCGTCTCGAGCGCGGTCGGGTGGAACTGGACGAACTCCATGTCGGCGAGCTTCGCCCCCGCGCGGTGCGCGATCGCGTAGCCGTCGCCGGTGGCGACGAGCGGGTTCGTCGTGTGCCTGTAGAGCTGGCCGCAGCCGCCGGTGGCGAGGACCGTCGCGTCGGCGACGATCTCCACCGCGCGGCCGGCGACGTTCGCTCGGACGCCGCAGCAGCGGCCCTGCTCGACGATGAGGTCGAGCGCGCGGGCGCGCTCGAGCACGTCGATCGCCGCGCGGTCGGTCACGCGCGCGATCAGCGCGCGCGCGACCTCGGCGCCGGTCTGGTCGCCCTTCGCGTGCACGATGCGCTTGCGCGAGTGCGCCGCCTCGCGGCCGAGGGTGAAGCGCCCGGTCTCGTCGGTGTCGAAGCGCGCGCCGGCCTTCGCGAGCTCGCGCACGCGCTGCGGCCCTTCGGCGACGAGCACCTCGACCGCGGCGGCGTCACAGAGCGCGGCGCCCGCCGCCAGCGTGTCGGTCTTGTGGAGCTCGGGGCTGTCGCCGGCACCGAGCGCGGCGGCGATGCCGCCCTGCGCGTAGGCGGTGGCCGAATCCTTGAGCGTCCGCTTCGTCATCACGATCACGTCGCCGTGGTCGGAGGCGCGCCAGGCGGTCTGTAGCCCGGCGATGCCCGAGCCGATGACGAGGACCCGCGTGCGACGGCGTTCGGTCATGCCCTGAATCAATCGCGCGCGGTGGCGCGGCGCGAGCGGGGGCGGCAACTTAGGCCGTTCTCACTCTCGAACCCCAAGGGACATGAGCATCCAGCTGCGGCTGACCGTCAGCAACTTCCTGCAGTTCTTCGTGTGGGGCGCCTGGCTGATCTCGCTGGGCGGCTACATGATCGTGACCCTCGGGTTCACCGGGACGCAGGTCGGCAGCGTCTACGCGACGATGGGGGTCGCGGCCTTCTTCATGCCCGGCCTCTTCGGCGTCGTCGCCGACCGCTGGGTGAACGCCGAGCGGCTCTTCGGGCTCTGTCACCTCGCCGGCGCCGGACTCCTCCTCTGGGCGAGCACCGTCACCGACTTCGAGACGCTCTACTTCATCATGCTGCTGAACGCGCTCGTCTACATGCCGACGATCGCGCTGAACAACACCGTGTCGTACAAGGTGCTCGAGCAGGGCGGGCTCGACGTGGTGAAGACCTTCCCGCCGATCCGGGTCTGGGGCACGATCGGCTTCATCGCCGCGATGTGGAGCGTGGACTTCGCGGGCTTCACCAAGACGGCGGCGCAGCTGCACATCAGCGCGGCCGCCGCCGCGCTGCTCGGCCTCTACGCGTTCACGATGCCGGCCTGTCCGCCGCTCGGCGCGGGGCGGAAGGTCACCGTCGCGTCGGTGCTCGGCCTCGACGCGCTGCCGCTCATGAAGAGCTACCGGATGGCGGTCTTCTTCATCTTCGCGATGCTGCTCGGCGCGGCGCTGCAGATCACCAACGCCTTCGGCGGCGCCTTCCTCGACGACTTCAAGACCGCCTACCCGGACGCGTTCGGCGTGCAGCACCCGAACCTGCTGCTCTCCATCTCGCAGATCTCGGAGACGCTCTTCATCCTGACGATCCCGTTCTTCCTGCGCCGCTTCGGGATCAAGGTCGTGATGCTGATCTCGATCGTCGCCTGGGTGCTGCGCTTCGGCCTCTTCGCCGTCGGCGACCCGGGGACGGGGCTCTGGATGCTCGTGCTCTCGATGATCGTCTACGGCATGGCGTTCGACTTCTTCAACATCTCGGGCTCGCTCTTCGTGGACCGCGAGGCCGAGCCGACGATCCGCGCGAGCGCGCAGGGCCTGTTCATGCTGATGACGAACGGCATCGGCGCCTTCATCGGCGGCACGGCGAGCGGCTGGGTGGTCGACCACTTCACCGTCGACGGCGTGAAGGACTGGCGCGCCATCTGGTTCTCGTTCGCGGCCTACGCGCTCGTGCTGGCGGTCACCTTCCCGCTGCTGTTCAAGGACGGGGCGAAGAAGGCCGTGGCGGGGTGATTCTCGAGATGGGAGATGGGAGATGCGAGATCGACGACGGCGCGACTGGCGGGTCCACGCATCGTCGTTGCGGTTCTCTCACATCTGCCATCTCACATCTCACATCTGCCGTTCAGAACGGCTTCTCCAGCGACTCCGACTGCGGCGTGAAGAGCTCGGCTCCGCCCTCGGTGATGAGCATGTCATCCTCGAGCCTGATCCCGAACTCGCCCGGGATGTAGATCCCCGGCTCATCCGAGAACACCATCCCGGGCTGCAGGGGCAGCGTGTTGCCGCGCACGAGGTAGGGCCACTCGTGGCCGTCCATCCCCATCCCGTGGCCGACGCGATGGGAGAAGAACTTGTAGTCGGGGCCGAAGCCGGCGTCGGTGATCACCTTCCGCGCGGCGGCGTCCACCGCCTCGCACGCGAGGCCCGGGCGCGCGGTGCGCAGCGCCGCCGTCTGGGCGCGATGCTCGACCTCGAACACGTCCTTCATCCGCTGGGTCGGCGCGCCGAGCACGAAGGTGCGCGAGATGTCGGAGCTGTATCCCTCGACCTTGCAGCCGCCATCGATCAGCAGGATGCTGCCCTCGCGCACGACCTGCGGCGTCGCCGAGCCGTGCGGAAGCGCCGAGTACTTGCCGACCTGCACGCCGGCCGCGCCCGAGTAGCCGAGCCGCTGGTGCGCCTGCGACACGAGCGCGGCGAACTGGTCCTGCGTCATCCCCTCCCTGAGCGACTTCCACGCCGCCTCGTACGCGAGCAGCGTCACGCGGCTGGCGTGGCGCATCAGCGCGATCTCGTGCGCGTCCTTCACCATCCGGCAGCCCGCCGTCACCGGCGTGCCGTCGGTGAGCCGCACGGCGGGGAGCTTCGAGACGCCGTTGGAGAACTGCCAGCGCACGGTCTCCTCGACCGCGATCGTCGCGGTGGCGAGGCCGCGTGAGCGCAAGCCGTTCGCGATCAAGACGTAGGGATCGTCATTCTCCTCCCACGCATACACGTCCGCATTGCCGGCCATCGGGCCGAGGGCAACCTGCTCCATCGCGCGCTCCTCCTCGAACTTCGGCGTGACGAGGAAGGGGCGGCCGCTCGCGGGGATGAACGCCGCGAGCAATCGCTCGCTGAGTCCCCAGCCGATGCCGGTGAAGTAGATCATGCTCGTGCCGCCGGTGAGCATCAGCGCATCCACCGACTGTTCGCGCATCAGGCGGCGGGCCTTCTCGAGGCGCGCCTGGCGCTCGGCCACCGAGATGGGGATGACGCCGTCGCGCATCGGGCGCAGGGCGGCGATCGCCGGAGGGAGGTCTGGTACCGTCCTCGGCTCCTGCGCGGAGGCCGGATGCGGGAGGGCTGCCGCGGCGGCGGCGACGGTCGTGGTGGCGAGGAACTCTCGGCGCGTCGGCATTGAACGGCGATGTGAGATGTGAGATGTGAGACGGCAGAACACAGCCGTGAGGCAACGGCTGCGGGATGCGCGGACGATGAGGGCTGCGGGGCTGCCCTGCTAGAACACTCGCAGTGCGAAATACCGCTTCGGGTCCTTCCGGAAGTCGTTGATGAGCGACCTGAGATCGACGAGGAGGGAGTCGGAGTTCCGGTAGAGACTCTGGTCGTTGATCAGCAGGCCGAGTGAGCCCTCGCCGCGGTTGACCTTGCCCATCACCGAGTCGGCCTTCCCGATGACGCCGCGGAGGTTCGATTCGCTGGTCTGCAGTGCGAGCGTCAGGTCGTTGATCCGGGTGCTCGCGGCGCGGAGGTTCTGCGTCGCGAGCTCGGTCTCCTTGATGATGTTCGCGATCTCGCCCGCGCTCGTCGCCGTGTCCACGCGGCCGGCGGTGTTGCGGAGCGCGGCCGAGGTCTGCGCGAGCGCCGACATGCTCGCCCGCACGCTCACGGCGATCGAGTCGAGGTTCTTCGACTGCTGCCGCACCGCGCTCGCGAGGTCCTGGCTCATCCGCGAGAAGTTGCGGATGCTCGTGCGCAGCTCGCGCGCCGCGCTGTCGTCGAACGCGGTCCGCACGCGCTCGGCCACCGATGCCACGTTGCCCGCGATGCCACCCGCGACCGTCGTCAGCTGCGCGATGTCCGCCAGCACCGCCCCCGGCAGCGCCGCCTCCGGCGCGCCGGTGCTGTCGTTCAGCTGGTTCGCCACCTCGCGGATCTGCGGCGCGCCGCTGCGCGGTGCGACCACGGCCTGCCATTCGCCGAAGAGCGACGCCGACTGGATCAACACCACCGGGTCGGTCGGCAGCGAGATCCCCTCGTCGAGGTCCATGTCCATGATCACCCAGCCGTGGTCGGCGAGCGCGATCTGGCGCACACGGCCGGCCCGCACGCCGCGGATCACCACCGCGTCGCCCACCTGCATCGAGCCGACGTCGCGGAAGCGCGCGCTGATCCCCTGCCGCTTCTCGCCGAGGTCGGCCTGCTGCAGGAAGAGCGTCGCCGCCACGATCCCGACCATCACCACCAGGATCGAGAGGCCGACCCACCAGTCATTCGATCGGTGCTTCGTCAATTGGCCCTCCCGAGGAGCCAGACCATCGCCCAGAAGGCGTCGAGCACGAGGATCATCACCGCGGACTGCACGACGGCGCTCGTCGCCGACGAGCCGACGCCCTGCGCGCCGCCGCGCGCGCGGAGCCCCGCGCCGCAGCCCAGCACGGTGACGGCGAAGCCGAAGCTCGCCGACTTCACGAGTCCGTACCGCACGTCGAACGCATCGAAGAAGAGCCGCGCGCCCTTGAGGAACTCGCCCGACGACAGGTCGAGCAGCGAGAGCGACGCCGCCCACCCCGCGCCGAGCCCGACGAACATCGCCGCGCCGACGACGACGGGGAACATCACGATCCCGGCGAGGATGCGCGGCACGACGAGGTACGCGATCGGGTCGAACGACAGCGTCTCGAGCGCGTCCACCTGCTCGGTGACGCGCATCGTGCCGAGCTCGGCGGCGATGTTCGCGCCGACGCGGCCGGCGAGCGCGAGGCCGGTGAGCACCGGCGCCAGCTCCATCATCACCGTCTTCTGCACCAGCGTCCCGACGAGGTAGCGCGGCACCGCGCCGGTGAAGCTGTAGCTCGCCAGCAGCGCGAGCACGACGCCCGTGAACAAGGCGATCAGGATCCCGATCGGCAGCGAATCCACGCCGAGCTTGCGCGCCTGCTGCGAGAAGTTCGGCCACCACGTGCGGACGTCGCGGGCGGAACGGACCGCCTCGGCCGTCAGCTTCCCGGCCGAGCCGAAGGCCTCGAGGGCCTCGCGGATGACCCTGCCGATCGTCTCGATCACGCTTCCAAGTTACGGCCCGGCCGCGACTTGCCCCAGAGGGACGTGCTGACTCAGGTGTCGGCGGTTCCCGGGCAGGGGACGGTTGATGGGTTATCTTTCCCGCCCTCCTCCCGAACGCCGCCGGAGCGTCGCCTGGGCAAGCTCGTCGTCCTGATGGTCACCGCGTTCCTGGACATGGTGGGGCTCCTCATGGTGCTCCCCCTGCTCCCGTTCTACGCGAAGCGCTTCGTCGGCGAGGGGCCGCTCTGGCAGCTGCTCGACCGGCTGGGGATGGGCGGCGAGGGGATCGTGATCGCGCTGCTCGTCGCGGCGTTCTCGATCGCGCAGCTCGTGAGCGCGCCGGTCTGGGGCCGCGTCTCCGACCGCCTTGGCCGCCGGCCCGCGCTGCTCGTCGGGATGGCTGCGAACGCGATCGCGTTCGTGATCTTCGCCTTCGCGAACTCGCTCGAGCTGCTCTTCTTCTCGCGCATCGTGCAGTGGGCGGGGGGCGGGACCGTCGGCGTGATCCAGGCCAACGTCGCCGACACGACCGA
>CAZIDS010000071.1:0-11999 GCA_964537945.1 uncultured Gemmatimonas sp.
CCTCGCGGACGCGGCGGGCGATGAGCTGCGTGAACTGCGACCCGCAGTCGAGGATCAGGATGCGGGAACCGTCGTGACTCACTTCGTCCACTCCGTGCCATCGAGCTTGATGAACTCGACCTGCTTCGTGTCGAGGTCGAGGATGGCGCCGCTGGGGGCGCCGTAGAGCCAGCCGCAGGCCTCGCCCGGGTTCACGATCAGCGTGTCCCCGCGCGTCTTCATCTCCTGCAGGTGCGTGTGGCCGTGGATCACGATCGAGTGCGCGAGCACCGACCGCTCCACCACGTCGCCGATGTCGTGCACGATGAGCACCTTGTGCTCGCCGAGCTTCATCGAGTGCGGCGACTCGACGAGCTCGAGGCCCATCCCCTGTGCCGCCACCGCGCGCAGCCCCTCGGGATCGCCGTCGTTGCGGCCGAAGACGCCGGCCATCGCGGCGTTGTGGTCGAGGAACGGCTTGATCGAGAGGGGCGAGCAGAAGTCGCCGGCGTGCAGCACGAAGGTGACGTCGCGCTTCAGCATCTCGCGCAACAGGGCGTCCACCGCGGGCACCCGGTCGTGCGTATCCGACAGCAGTCCGACGCGCATCAGGCCTCCCTCCAGCTGGGGGATGGGTCCTCGAGCCGCACGAGGTCCTCGTAGGTCTCGCGCGCCGTCACGATGGCCCAGCGCGATCCGTCCACGACCACCTCTGCCACCCGCGGCCGGGCGTTGTACGACGAGCTCATCACGTAACCGTAGGCCCCGGCGGTGTGCACCGCCAGCAGGTCCCCCGGCACCAGCGTCGGCAGGGCGCGGTCGAGCGCGAGGAAGTCGCCGCTCTCGCACACCGGCCCGACGACGTCGGCCGTGATGGTGCCGGCGCGCGCGCGCACCGGCTCGATGCGATGGAAGGCGTCGTAGTGCGAGGGGCGCAGCAGCTCTGTCATGCCGGCGTCGCAGATCACGAACGTCTTGCGCCCCGTCTGCTTCAGGTAGAGTACGCGCGAGAGCAGCGCGCCGGCCGCGGCCACGAAGAAGCGGCCGGGCTCGACGAGCAGCTCGACCCCGAGCTCGTTCGCGGCGGCCGTGACGATCGCGCCGTAGGCGGCGAGGTCGGGCTCGGCCTCCTCGTCGTCATACGGCACCGGCAGCCCGCCGCCGGCGTCGAGGTAACGGATGTCGGCGCCCATCTTGCGCAGTTTCAGCGACGCTTCGACGAGCCGCGCCGTCCCGGCCTTGTACGCCTCGAAGTCACTCAGCTGCGACCCGACATGCATGTCGAGCGCGCGCAGCGCGACGTTCGGGAGGGTGAGCGCCAGCTTCCCCACCGCCGGCACCTCGCCGATCGGGATGCCGAACTTGTGCCCCTTCTCGCCCGTCGCGATGTAGTGGTGGGCGTTCTGCACGTCCACCTCGGGGTTCACCCGCAGCCCGACGTTCGCGATGGTGCCGATCTCGTCGGCGAGGCGCGAGACGAGCCGCAGCTCGGCCTCCGACTCGACGTTGATCAGCTTCACGCCGGCCCGGATGGCCTCGCGGAGTTCGCGCTCCTGCTTGCCGACGCCGCCGAAGAGGATCTCGTCGGCCGGGAAACCGGCGCGAAGCGCCTTGTAGAGCTCGCCGCCCGAGACGACGTCCACCGCGCTCCCCGCCGCCTTGAGCACCGAGAGGACACCGCGCGAGCCGTTCGCCTTGAGCGAGTAGTGGATCCGGTGAGGCGCCGTGGCGAGCGCCGCATCGAGCCGGTGGAACCGGTCGCGCAGCACCGCGCTCGAGTACACGTACGAGGGCGTCCCGGCCCCGTGCGCGATGCGCTCGAGCGGGACGCCCTCGCAGTGGAGCGCGCCGTCGCGGAGGGCGAAGCCCCCCATCAGTAGGCCTTCGCCCAGATGACCTCGTGCTTCGCCGGCTCCCCCGTGACGAGGCACTTGGCCGGCGGCGTCGCCGACCGGAACTCCGGATCGGGGATGCAGCGGATCGTCGCCTTCGTCTCCTCCTTCACCTTCGCCTCGACCGCGGGATCGCCGTTCCAGCCGGCGTAGACGAAGCCGCCCGGGCCGTCGAGGATCTCCTTCATCTGCGCGTAGGACGTGACGTTCCGGTGCGAGTTCGCCTCCCGCCGCGCCTTCGCCGCCACGAAGAGGTCGGTCTGGATCGTCTCGAGCAGCTTCGCGACGCTCTCCGGCAGCCCCGCCATCGGCAGCGCCGCCTTCGCGCGCGTGTCGCGCCGGGCCGAGAAGACCGAGCCCTTCTCGAGGTCCTTGGGGCCGATCTCGAGGCGGAGCGGGATGCCGCGCATCTCGTGCTCGTAGTACTTCGCCCCGGGCTTGATGCCCTCGCGGTCGTCCACCTTCACGCGGAGCCGCTCGGTCGCGCCGCGGCCGGTCCACTCGGTGAGCTCGCGCTTCACCTTGTGCGCCGCCTCGGTCACGCGCGCCTTCTCGTCGTCGCTCTTGTAGATCGGGATGATCACGACCTCCACCGGCGCGAGCTTCGGCGGCGTCACGAGCCCGTTGTCGTCCGAGTGCGTCATCACCATCGCACCGATCATGCGCGTGGTGACGCCCCACGACGTGTTCCACGCGAAGGCCATCTCGCCGTTCTCGGCCTGGAACTTGAGGTCGAACGCCTTCGCGAAGTTCTGCCCGAGGTTGTGCGAGGTGCCCGCCTGCAGCGCCTTGTTGTCCTGCATCATCGCCTCGGTGCAATACGTGCGCAGCGCGCCGGCGAACTTCTCGCTCTCGGTCTTGAGGCCGGTGATCACCGGCATCGCGATCCACCCTTCCATGAACGTGCGGTAGACGCCGAGCATCTGGCGCGTCTCGGCCTCCGCCTCGTCGTGCGTCGCGTGCGCGGTGTGCCCTTCCTGCCAGAGGAACTCGAGCGTGCGGAGGAAGAGCCGCGTGCGCATCTCCCACCGGACGACGTTCGCCCACTGGTTCATCAGGATCGGCAGGTCGCGATAGGACTGCGTCCACTTCGCGAACATGTGGTAGATGATCGTCTCCGACGTCGGCCGGACGACGAGCGGCTCCTCGAGCAGCTTGCCGCCGCCGTGCGTGACGACCGCCAGCTCCGGCGCGAAGCCCTCGACGTGCTGCGCCTCCTTCTGCAGGAAGCTCTGCGGGATGAAGAGCGGGAAGTACGCGTTCTGGTGCCCCGTCGCCTTGAACATGTCGTCGAGGGCGCGCTGCATCCGCTCCCAGACGCCGTAGCCGTTCGGGCGGATGACCATCGAGCCCTTCACCGGCGAGTAGTCGGCCAGCTCGGCGCGCAGCACCAGTTCGTTATACCACGCGCTGTAGTCCTCGGCGCGGGTGGGGAGCTTCTTGTCGTCAGCCATTGGTCTTCGGAGCGTTGCTGCGCAGCTGCATGAGCCAGCCGCGCAGTCCGGCGAGGGTGTGCGCATCGCCGCGAAGGGCGGCGGCGGTGTCCATCGAGTGGGTCGGGGCGTCCTTCATCGAGCCGAGCAGCGAGACCGCCTCGGTGGCGCCGGTCTCGGTGAAGTAGATCGCGGCGGTGACGCCGGCCTTCTTCGCGCCGTCCACCTGGTTGCGCGTCGCCTGCCCCATGTAGCGCTCCTCATTGAGGCCGTGCGCGACGCTGAAGCCGGCCCCGCGGAGCGTCGTGACGAGCTGGAGCGCCTGCGCGTAGCCCGCCGCGGCGGCGCCGTTGCCGGCCACGAGCTGCAGCTCGACCGCGTCGGGATCGCTCGCCGGGAAGAGGCCGCGATCCTGCAGCAGCTCGCCGAGCACGACGTCGCCCATGCCGAAGCCGAGCGCGGGGAGGTCGGTGCCGCCGAGGGCCTTGAGGAGCGTGTCGTATCGCCCGCCGCCGCAGATGGCGCGAAGCTCGCCCTTGGCGTCGAAGAGTTCGAAGACGGTGCCGGTGTAGTAGGCCAGCCCGCGGACGATGGTGAAGTCGATGTCGATCCAGTCGGCGATGCCGAGCGACGCACAGTGCCCGAGAAAGGAGGCGAACCGCGTGAACGCCGCCGGATCGGAGAGCGGCATCTCGAAGTTCTTCGCGTCGCCCGCCCTACGGCGCGTCGTCAGGGTCAGCAGCTGCCCGACCTGTGCCGCGCCGATGCCGGCCGCGGCGAGCTTCTCGCGCGAGATCTCTGCGGGCTGGCGGCCGAACTTGTCGAAGACGCCATAGACGACCGCGACCTGTTCTGCCGAGAGGCCGAGCCCCTCGAGCATCGCATTGAGCAGCCGCCGGTCACTCACCCGCGCCCGCACGTCCGCGCTCGTGAGCCCCAGCTCCTTCATGATGTCGATCGCCACCGCCAGCAGTTCGGCGTCGGCGACCTCGCTCGACTCGCCGACGATGTCCACGTTCAGCTGGAAGTGCTCGCGCAGTCGCCCGCGCTGCGCCCGCTCGTAGCGGAACAGCTGCGGGATCGAGAACCACTTCACCGGCTTCCGCAGCGCGTTCGCCCGCGCACCCACCATGCGCGCGAAAGTGGGCGTCATCTCCGGACGCAGCGCCACTTCGCGCCCGCCCTTGTCCGTGAAGTTGTACAGCTGCCCCACGATCTCGTCGCCCGACTTCTTCGTGTAGAGCTCGAGCGGCTCCAGCGGGGGCCCGTCGTACTCGACGAAGGCGTACTTCCGCGCGACGGCCCGCCAGGCACGGAAGATGTGCGCTCGGCGGGCCAGTTCGTCGGGATAGAAATCGCGGAAACCCGGGAGTGACGTGCTACTCATCCGGGCAATTTATCCGGTCGTCGGACTCACCGCCAACCGCGCCATCGCGTCGCCCACCGTGTGGAAGCTCCCCGTGACGAGCACCGTCGCGCCCCGCTGCGGCGCGAGCGCCAGCGCGGCGTCGAAATCGGGCTCCAGTTCGGCCGCGAACCCGCGCGCTTTGGCGAACTCGAGCGCCTCGGTCGCCACCCACGCCCGGCTCGCCGGCGCCGTCGGGGCGTTCGTCAGGATCAGCCGGTCCACCGCCCCGCCGAGGGCCCGCAGGATCCCCCGCCAGTCCTTGTCCCCGAGCACGCTCACGAGCGCCACGACCGGCCCCTTCGGCCGTACCGACCGCAGCGTCGCGGCGGTGACCACGGCGCCGTCCGGATTGTGCGCAACGTCGAAGATCCAGTCGCCGTGCCTCGAGAATCGCCCCGGCAGCCGCACGTCCCGGAGGGAGCTCACCGCCTCGACCGGTCTCACCCGAAGGCCCTCAGGGAGCGCGTCGAGCATCGTCAGGGCGACCATCGCATTCGAAGCCTGGTGCCGCCCCGGGAGGCCCGTGGTGACCACCAACGGCCGCTCGAGGCCGAGCGGCGAGCCCGGCGCCGGCTCCCAGCGGAAGCTCGTCCCCGCCGCCGAGACGCCCACGTCCACGGATGCCCCCTCCTCGGCGACGATCCGGATCGGGGAGGCCCCCCGCTTCGCCGCCTCGGATGCCAGGAGGGCGCGGATCGGGCCGTCGGGCTCGCCGACGATCGCCGGCACCCCCGGCTTGTATATCCCCGCCTTCTCCGGAGCGATCTGCTCGCGCGTCGTACCGAGCCATTCGGTGTGGTCGATCGATATGCCGGTCACGCCCGCCACCAGCGGCGTGTGCGCGTTCGTCGCGTCGAGCCGGCCGCCCAGCCCGGTCTCGATCACCGCGACGTCCACCCCCGCCTCGGCGAAGAGATGGAAGGCCATCGCCGTCGTCGCCTCGAAGAAGGTCGCGCCGAGCCTCTCGACCGTCGGCGTCCACTCGTCGAGGAAGGCGACGATCATCTCCTCGCTCACCGGTTCGCCGCCGATCAGGAACCGCTCGCGGAAGTCCACGAGGTGCGGCGACGTGTACTTCGCGACCTTGAGCCCGCGCGCGCGCAGCACGGTGTCGAGCGTCGCGCAAACGCTCCCCTTCCCGTTCGTCCCCGCGACGTGGAGCGTGCGCAGCCGGCGCTGCGGCTGGCCGAGGGCCTGGAGGAATGCCTCCACGCGCTCCAGGCCCAGCTTCCATTGTCCGGTCGTGCGGGCGAAGAGGAAGTCGAGCGCCTGCCGGTAGCTGCGGGCAGTCACCGGTGGCTCAGGCCGACGCCCACCCCGTCGCGGCGGGCTTGCCGCTCATGTGGCGCAGCAGCTGCCCGACCGTCCGCTTGAGCTGGAGGCGGTGTACCACCTGGTCCACCATCCCGTGCGTGAGCAGGAACTCCGCGGTCTGGAACCCCTCGGGGAGGTCCTGGCCGAGCGTCTGCTTGATCACGCGCGGCCCCGCGAAGCCGATCACCGCGCCCGGCTCGGCCAGGATCGCGTCGCCGAGCATCGCGTAGCTCGCGCTCACGCCGCCGGTGGTCGGGTTCGTGAGGATCGACACATACGGGATGCGCCGCTCGGCGAGCTGCGAGAGCATCGCCGAGGTCTTCGCCATCTGCATCAGCGAGAGCACGCCTTCCTGCATGCGCGCGCCGCCCGACGACGAGATGATGATCAGCGGCCACTTCTTCTCGAGCGAGCGCTGGCCGAGCCGTGCGATCTTCTCGCCGACGACCGAGCCCATCGAGCCGCCCATGAACGCGAAGTCCATGACGCCGAGGTTCACCGGCATCTTGTCCATCGTCCCCGACGCGGTGAGGATCGCGTCATGCTCGCCGGCCGTCTTGTGCGCCTTCTTCAGCCGGTTCGCGTACTCGGGGAACTCGAGCGGGTCGACCGACGTGAGCTCCTCGTCCTTCTCCTCGATCGTGCCCTCGTCGAGCAGGATCGAGACGTACTCGTGCGCCCGGATGCGCCGGTGATGGTCGCAGTTGGGGCAGACGTTCGAGTTGCGGACGAACTTCTCGCGGATGTCGGTATGCCCGCAGGCCTCGCACTTCTCCCAGACGTCGGGAGGGATCTCGAGGCGTTCGGTGCGGGGGGCGCGCGGCTTCTTGTCTTTGCGGAACCAAGCCATCGGGGAAAGGTGCCCGGCGCCGCGGCCCGGGGCAAGCATTCCGGGCGTCAGATGACCAGCGCGTCGGCCTTGCCGCGTCCCTCGGCGCTGATCAGCACCAGGATCCCCACCGCCATCCAGCACGCGAGCATGAACGAGCCGCCGTATGAGAAGAACGGCAGCGGGATGCCGGTGATCGGCATCAGCCCGATGGTCATCCCGATGTTCACGACGATGTGCGTGAACCAGGCCGCGGTGAGCCCGAACGCGACGAGCGACGCGAAGGGCGTGCTCCCGCGCGACGCGATCCGCACGGTGCGCAGCAGCAGCACGGCATACAGCCCGAGCGCGAGCGTCACGCCGATGAAGCCGAGCTCCTCGCCGATCACGGGGAAGATGAAGTCGGTGTGCTGCTCGGGCAGGAACGCGAGCCGCTTCTGGGTGCCGAGCGTGAATCCCTTGCCGAAGAAGCCGCCCGACCCGATCGCCACCTGCGACTGGATCACGTGGTAGGCGGAGCCGCGCGGGTCGGCTGACTGGTCGAGGAAGACGAGCAGGCGCCGCTGCTGGTACGGGTTCAGCGAGTCCCACAGGAGCGGCGCCACGATTCCCATCATCATGTTCACCGCGACGATGGCGGTCGTCTCCATCCACGCGGGGCGCTTCCACCAGAGCAGCGCGAGCAGGACGAAGAACCAGGCGCCCCAGACGCCGGGCCCGAACGCGAGCACGAGCGAGATGCCCGGGCTCGCCGCCATCACGAGCAGCGGCCACGGGACGCCGCTCCAGTAGAGCATCGCGAAGAAGACGCCGATGAAGACGATGCCGGTGCCGAGGTCGGGCTGCGCCATGATCAGCAGCCACGGGATGCCCGTGACCAGCGCCGGCCGCCAGAGCTCGAAGAGCGACGACGGCGCGACCCGCTGCTGGCTCAGCACGCGCGCGAGCATCAGGACCACCGCGATCTTCGCGAGCTCGGCAGGCTGCCCGAGCCGGATCCCCCCGATCGCGAGCCAGCTCTTCGTGCTCGCCGCGGTGCCCGCGCCCTTCCCCACGAAGAGCAGCAGCAGGAGCATCAGGCAGGCGCCGAGGTAGACCCACACCGAGCCCCACTCGAGGAGCCGCACCGACGTGCGCGAGATCACGTACGCGACGCCGAGCCCGAGCATGAACCAGACCATCTGCGTCTTCCAGACGCGCGCGACGAACGTCGGCACGTCGGTCTGGCCGGCCGAGTAGACCATCGCGATGCCGAACGCGGTCAGCAGGAAGGCGAGCACCGGCAGCGGCCAGTCGGCCGGGATGCGCTGCGGCTTCATCCCTCGGTCTCCACCATGAGCACGGCCTTCTGCTTGAGGTGATGCTCGATGATGCGCGTCGCGATGCGCGCCGCGCGAGACCCGTGCAGGCCGAACTCGAGCATCACCGCGACGACGATCTTCGGCTCCCCCGCCGGCGCGTAGCCGACGAACCAGGCGTGGTCGCGCACCTGGTCCTGCGCATTCTGCGCGGTGCCCGTCTTGCCGGCCACCGCGATCCCCTGCAGCCGCGAGCCCGCCGCCGTGCCCCGCCCGACCACGTTCGCCAGCGCGCCCTGGAGTCCCTCGAGCTGCTGCGGCGTGAGATCGAACACCTGCGTCCGCTCGGACTGCCCGCGCACGATCTCCGGCCGCGCCGCCATCCCGCCCGTCGCGAGCGCCGTGTAGAAGCGCGCCATGTTCACGACGGTCTGCGAGTTCTCGCCCTGTCCGATCGAGAGGTTCAGCGTGACGCCGTTGCTCCACCCGCGCGGGCCGAAGCGCTGGTCGTAGTACTCCTTCGGCGGGTCGGTCGGGAAGAGCGGCCGGTTCTCGGCCGGCAGGTCGATCCCGGTGCGCTCGCGCGAACCGAGGCGGATGCCGCCCGCGATCAGCCGGTTCAGCCCGATCTTGAGCCCCAGCTGGTAGAAGTAGACGTCGCACGAGTGCTCGATCGCCTCGGCCAGCGTGACGTCGCCGTGCCCGTTCTTGTCCCAGCAGCCGTACGCCCGGTTGCCGTAGGTGAACGATCCCGTGCAGCGCTGCGGCATCCGGTCGTCGATGTCGACGAGACCGGCCTCCATCGCGATGATCGCCGTCTGCAGCTTCCAGACCGAGCCGGGCGGATAGGTCCCCTTGATCGCCTTGTTGTAGAGCGGGCGCCGCGGGTCCTCCTGCAGCTGCTGCCAGTAGTCGAACGGGATGCCGCCGATGAAGCGGTTCGGGTCGAAGGTCGGTGCCGAGTGCAGCGCGAGCACCTCGCCCGAGCGCGGCTCCATCGCCACCACCGCGCCGATCAACGAATCGCCGAAGATGCTCGCGACGAAGCGCTGCAGGTCGAGGTCGATGTTCGTGTAGAGCGGCGCCGGCGCCTCGGGCAGGAGGTCGGCGCGCGCGTCCTCGCGCACCACGCGCCCGCGCGCGTCCACCTCGACGAAGCGCACGCCCTCGTGCCCGCGCAGCCGCGTCTCGTACTGCCGCTCGATGCCGTCCTTCCCCACCTGCTGGCCCGGCTTGTAGTCGGCGAAGGCGTCGGTGAGCAGCTCGGCGTCGCTCACCTCGCCCGTGTAGCCCACGATCGCCGAGACCGCCGCGCCGTCGGGGTAGTGCCGCTTGGGCGCCGACTGGATGATCAGCCCCGGGAACTCGACGCGCCGCTCCTCGAGCCGCGAGACGAGGTCGAACGAGGCGTCGCCGACCAGCACCGTCGGGCGCGACGGGTCGCGGCGGAAGCGGCGCAGCGCGCCATTCACCATCTCGGGCGTCACGGGCCAGAGCTGCCCGATCCGCCCCATCACCGCCTTCAGCGAGTCCTCGCTCCGCGACGCCGAGTTCCGCGCGAGGAGCGAGATCGAGTACCCGGGCACGTTCTCGGCGATGATCGCGCCGGTGCGGTCGTAGATGATGCCCCGCGGCGCCGGCAGCGGGATCTCGCGCAGGCGGTTCTCCTCCGACGCGAGCACGTAGCGCGCGCTCTGGAGCACCTGCGCGCGGAAGAACGCGCCGAGCAGGACGAGCAGCCCCGCGAAGACGATCCCGGACGCGATGCGCGCGCGCCGCTGGACCTCGTTCGGGTGGAAGCTCACGCGCGCCTCCGCTCGAGCACCGGGCGCAGCGCGGCCATCACCACGAGCCCCGCCACCGCCGTGACGAGGGCCGCGAGCGGCGTCCAGAGCAGCAGCTGCGCGAGCAGCGGCAGCCCGGTGAGCCGCCGCTCCGCCAGGATGAACACCACGTCGCAGGCCAGCTTGCCGCCGAAGACGAAGACGGCGTTCAGCATCACGTTGTCGGCGAAGAAGGTCGCCTTGAGCCGCGACCCCGCGAAGCCGATCACCGTCATCGCGAACGCGCCGGCGCCGAACGCCTCCGGCGTGAGCGCGTCGGAGACGAGGCCGATCAGGAACCCGGTGACCGCCGCCGTGCCCGGTCGCACGCGCACCGCGACCACCAGCACCGCGATCACCAGGAAGTCCACGCCCGCACGCCAGTCGAGGATCGGCCGGAGCGTGTAGTGCAGCGCGACGAGCACCAGCACGCAGAGCGAGACCGCGAGCGTACGCGTGTTCACGGTGCCCGTGGTCCCGTCGTGTCGCGCGCGACAGGGTCGCGCGCCGCGCTGTCCGCGGGCGTCCGGCGGCGTGCGCTGTCGGCCGCGGCGCGGCGCGCCGCGGCCTGCGCCGCCGCGATGCTGTCCGCCACCGCGCGCCGCACGAGCTCCGCCTCCCGCACCACGCTCCAGGTGCTCTCCACGCCCTGCGCGTTCTTCTCCGGGCGCAGCACGAGCACCGAGGTCACGTTCGCCGGCCGCACCGCGGGCCGCAGCAGGTAGGTCCGCTCCCAGCCGGCCACCGTGCGCAGCTCGCTCAGCACCGTCCCGATCGGGATCCCGCGCGGAAAGACGCCGCCGAGCCCCGAGCTCATCACCAGCGTCCCCTCGTTGAGCTTCTGGCGGAAGTTCACGCCGCGCAGCTCGAGCAGGTACCCCTCGGCCCCCTGTGCCTGGTGCGCCGAGACGATGCCGAACGCGGTGCCGTCCACCGAGGTCGCGCTCACGCGGAAGTCGGGATGCGGCCAGGTGATCGCGATGCTCGTGCCGGCGTCCACCTGCTGCACCATCCCGACGAGGCCCTCGCTGCTCACGACGGCGCTGAGGCGCTCGACGCCGGCCCGCGAGCCGGCCGAGAGCACGAGCGTGTGATCGTCGCCCATCCCTCGCCCCACGAGCGCCTCCGCCGGGATGAACCCCCAGCGCAGCGCGCGGCCGAGCCCGAGGATGCCGCGCAGCCGCTCGTTCTCGGCCTCCACCTCGTCGAGCCGCTGCGAGCGACGGACGACGCTGTCGGCGATCGCGACGAGCGAGTCGTGAGAGGTGAACGCCTGCCGCGCGAGGGCGGCCCGCTGCTGCATCGCCGCCAGCGGGGCGACCACCGTGCCGCGGATCGCGGCCGCCGTGGACTGGCGCGGTCCGTCAGGGAGGACGAGGAGCGTGAGCGAGACGAGCGAGCAGGCTGCCGCAAGCAGCAGGTCCGTGCGCGAATCGGAGCGGGCGCCGCGCGGCACGGTTACCCCCCGCTCAGGTGGTCAGCACCGACCAGTACTTCTCCTCGTCGTCGAGGATGCGTCCGCAGCCGCGCACGACGCAGGTCAGCGGGTCCTCGTCCACGTGGATCGGGAGGCCCGTCTCCTGCGTGAGCAGCACGTCGAGTCCGCGGATGAGCGCGCCGCCGCCGGTCATCACGATGCCGCGGTCGACGATGTCGGAGGCCAGTTCGGGGGGCGTGATCTCGAGCGCGCGCCGCACCGCGTTCACGATCTGCTGGATCGGCTCCTGCACCGCCTCGCGGATCTCGGCCGAGTGCACGCGCACCGTCTTCGGGATGCCGGAGACGAGGTCGCGGCCCTTCACCTCCATCTCGCGCTCCTCGCCCATCGGCGCCGCGCTGCCGATCTGGATCTTGATCAGCTCCGCCGTCGGTTCGCCGATCAGCAGGTTGTAGCTCTTGCGCATGAACTGCACGATGCTCGTATCGAGTTCGTCCCCACCGACACGGATCGAGGTGTCGCTGACGATGCCGGCGAGCGCGATCACCGCGATCTCCGTCGTGCCGCCGCCGATGTCGATCACCA
>CAZIDS010000072.1:0-11959 GCA_964537945.1 uncultured Gemmatimonas sp.
CGGCGACGCCGCCGGCGAGTGCGCCCGCGAACCCGGCGGTCGAGATGGGCAAGCTCCGGCTCGTCATCTCCGTGCCCGGCATCGTCGAGATCGACGGGAAGGACTACGGCGAGCGGTCGCGCTTCGAGATCGACCTCACGAAGGGCACCCACGTCATCCGCGTCCGGAAGGACGGCTTCCAAACGATCACGCAACCCGTCGACATCACCGTCGGCGCCCCCACCACGCTCCGCCTCACCCTGGAACCGCGTCCATGATGCGTCGCTTCCTTGCCGCCGCCGCGGCCCTTCTCCTGCTGGGCTCCGCCGCCCAGGCGCAGAACACGCGCGGCCAGCTGCTGCAGCAGGCCACGGCCGCGTACGACAACTTCGAGACCGCGCGCGCGCTCGACCTCGCGCGCGCCGCGCTCGACCCGGCTCTCGGCGCCCCCGACTCCGCCTGGACGCGCTCGCTGCACCTGCTCGCGCAGGTGCTGTTCGAGAACGGCAGCGAGCCCGACGCGCGCACCTGGGCGCGGTGGGGCATGCGGCTGAACCCGCGGATGACGATCGACTCGGTGAACTTCCTCGCCGGCGTCGTCGGGATCCTCCGCCAGGCGCGGACGGACGCCGGCACCCGGTCGGCGAGCGACGACCTCACGCGGATGACGTGGCAGTGGCCGGCGCGCGGCTCCACCGCGACGCAGGGTACGCTGCGGCTCGATCCGTCACCGATGTCGGTGCCGCTGAACGTCACGGTCAGCAACACCAACGGCACGCCGGTCGGCCAGCTCCTCGCCGGTCCGGGACTCACGCTCGCGCCGGGAACCTACGACGTGCAGGTCTCGGCCTCGGGCTTCCTCCCCGCGCGCGTCACGCGCGAGGTGCTCCCGGGCGTCACGCTCACGGTCTCCTTCCAGCTCACCTCGGCCGCGATCCTCTCGGGGACGATCACGGACGTGGCGCGGCAGGCCGTCTACCGCAACACCGCGGCGCTCTCGATCTCGCGCTTCGGTTCCGCGGCCCCGTCGTGCGCCGCCGGCGTCGCGGTCGGATCGCGCTTCCTGCTCACGAGCTACAGCGCCGTGCGCGGCGCCGACTCGCTCACGCTCACCATCGGCGGCAACCCCGTGCCGGGCGCGATCCGCGTCGCGGCCTGGGACGCGACTGCCGACCTCGCGGTGCTCCTGCTCCCGACGGCGCGCGCCGACTCGGTGCTGCTCTCGGCGCAGATCGTCGACGGCCAGGGCGTCTGGGGCGTCGGGCTCGCGCAGTGCCGCACGCTTTCGGACGCGCGGACGACGATCGACGAATGGACGCAGCGGCCGCTGGGCTCGCTCCGGCTCGCCGACGCCGTCGCGAACGGCGTGATCGGTGCGCCGGTGGTGGACTTCCAGGGGCGGCTCGCCGGCATCTGGACCGCCGGCACCGGCGCGGTCGCCGGCCCGAATGCGGCGGCGCTGATCGCGCAGGCGCGCGCCGCGGTCACGGCCAACACGACGGCGACGGTGGCCGAGATGTCGCGCCGCGAGAACCACTCCTACGGCAGCATCACCGTGACGACCGACGTCGCCGGCGCGACGGTGCGGCTGGTGGGCGCCGAACGGTGGCACTGGGCGCCGCTCTCGAGCATGGGCGCGACCGGAACGTCGCCATTCACGTTCAGCGGCCCGATGGGCAAGTACCGCCTGGAGACGAGCGCGCCGGGCCTGCAGACGCGGACGCAGGAGGTCACGCTGCGGCCAGGTGAGGTGGTGCGCGTGATGGTGCCGCTGCGCACCGTCGCGCAGACACCGGCCGGCGGCGGCGGCGCGCCGCCGGCGGCCAAGAAGGGCATCTCGAAGTGGGTGTGGGTCGCGGTCATCGGCGGCGGGGCCGCCGCGGCCGCGGCGCTCGGCGGCGGGGGCGGCGGCGGAGGCTCCTCGACCGGCGGCATCAACATCACCGTCCCGAATCCGTGATCCCGACCATGCGACTTCCCACCAGCCGCAGCTCGCGTTCCCTCCTCGCCGCGCTCCTTGCGGCGAGCGCCGTCGTCTCGTGCGACTCGCCGACGCGACCGCCGACCACGGGACGCCTCGTCCCGCAGATCGTGTTCGTGCGCGACCCGGCGAACACCTACGTGATCCAGCAGGTCACGTCGATGAACTACACGCTGTTCGCGGCGGGCACGACGAACATCATCGACGCCGGCACGCTGCAGCAGAACCCGCCGCCGACCGGCCCGTGGGAGGCCCAGGTCCGCGACCTCGCGCCGGGCGACTACACGCTCGCGATCGAGGGGCGCGTGGGCGGGCTGGTGCAGCACTACGGCACGTCGTCGACGATCTCGATCGTGGCCGGCCGCAACAATCCGGCGGTGGTGCCGGTGGCGGTCGCGGTGCCGACGACGGCGCCGACACTCACGAACTCGAACGCGTTCACGCAGATCGTCAACATCACGCCGATCGCGGCCGCGACCGGCTATCAGTGGGAGCTGGCCGACAACAGCGGCTTCACGAACGCGACCGGCGGCTCGAGCCCGACGGCGAGCTTCACGCTGCCGGTGACCAACACCGGCACCTGGTTCGTGCGCACGCGCCCGACCCTGCCCGCCCCCGCCGGGACGGTGATCTGGTCGGACGCGGCGCAGTTCACGGTGAATGCCTCGGTGGGCGGCCGCACGGTCGGCGCGCCGATCTCGGTGCCGCCGGCGCTCGCGATCCCCGACACGGTCTATGACCAGAACCTCACGCCGTCCGCGACCGAGGCGTGGTACTCGATGAACGTCCGGGCCGGCGACACGATCATCGTGTCGACGGTCGCCGAGCAGCTGGTGCCGAAGTCGACACTGAACACCGTGGTCGACCTCTTCCGCGCCGACGGCACGACCCTGATCGCGAACAGCGACAACGTCGCCGGCTCGACCGACTCGCGCGCCGTGGGCGTCGCCCCCGCGACCGAGCTCGTGCTCGCGCGCGTGTCGCGCACCGGCACGCCGTTCGGCCATTTCAACGTCATCTTCGAGCTGCGCCGCCTGCCGGCGGTCCCGACCGGCTTCACCGCCGTCGCGGTGTCGAACTCCACGGTCGACCTGAGCTGGACCGACAACGCCGACAACGAGCAGAGCTACCGGATCGAACGCTGCTCGGGCGCCGGCTGCTCGGGCTTCGCCGAGATCGCGTCCACCGCCGCGAACGCGGTGTCGTTCAGCGACCCGGGCCATGCGGTGAACGAGGTGATCTCGTACCGCATCCGCGCCCGCAACGCGATCGGCAACTCGAACTACGCCGGCCCGGTCACGGTCGTGATCGCCGGCCCGAACGCCCCGTCGGCGCTCACGGCGACGACGATCTCGGGCTCGCGCATCGACCTGGCGTGGACCGACAACTCGAACAACGAGACGCAGTTCCGCATCGAGCGCTGCGCGCTCGTCACGTGCACGAACGGCGACTACGTCGTGGTCACGAACGTCGCGGCCGGCGTCACGACGTACGCCGACAACGGCCTCGCGGTGGACGGCACGTACACGTACCGCGTCCGCGCCGACAACAACGTCGGCGTCTCCGCGTACACGACGCCGGCGACGGCGAACACCATCCGCCCGAGCGCGCCGTCGGCCCTCGCGGCGACGACGGTGAACGGCACGCGGATCGACCTCACGTGGACGGACGGCGCGGTCAACGAGACCGGCTACCGGATCGAGCGCTGCGCCACCCAGGGCTGCTCGAACTTCGCCGAGATCGCCGTGGTGGGCACCGACGCGGTGAGCTACTCCGACGTCAGCGCGGCGGTCGAGAACTTCTACACGTACCGTGTGCGGGCGTACAACGTCGCCGGCACGTCGGCCTACTCGAACCTCGTCAACGCCAACACGCGGACGCCGGGCATCCCGGCGTCGGTCGCGGCGACGACGATCTCGGCGACGCGGATCGACATCTCGTGGGCTGACACCACGGCGGCGGAGACGGGCTTCCTGATCGAGCGCTGCGCGACGGCCGGCTGCTCCTCGTTCACGCAGATCGGCGCGGCGTCGGCGAACGCGACGGTCTTCCAGGACAATGCGGTCTCGATCAACAACGAGTACAGCTATCGCATCCGCGCGTCGGGCGTGGCGGGCAACTCCGCCTTCTCGCTCACCGCGAACGCGAACACGCAGATCCCGGCGGCGCCGACCGGCCTCGCCGGCTCGGCGGTCTCGGCCACGCAGGTGAACCTCACGTGGACGGACGCGGCCTCGAACGAGGCGGGCTTCCGGATCGAGCGCTGCACCAACACCGCCTGCTCCAACTTCGCGCTCCTCGACTCGTCGGTCGCGTCGAACGTGCAGGCATACAGCGACCTGACGGCGCAGCAGGAGAACGTCTACCGCTACCGCATCGCGGCCCGCAACCCGGTGGGGCTCTCGGCCTACACGGCGATCGTCACCGTGAGCACGGAGACGCCGGCCGCGCCGTCGTCGCTCACGGCGACGACGATCTCGGCGACCCGCGTCGACCTCAGCTGGGCGATCAACTCGGCGAACGAGACCGGCTTCGCGATCGACCGGTGCACGGGCGCCGGGTGCAGCAACTTCCAGAACGTCGCGAACGTCGCGGCGGGCGTCAGCACGTATCAGAACAACGGCGTCACCGCGGGCAACTCGTACACGTACCGCGTGCGCGCGACGAACATCATCGGCAGCTCGGCGGCCTCGAACCTGGCCACCGCGGCGACGACGGTGCCGAGCGCGCCCTCGGGTCTGGCGGCGGCGACGATCGGCGCGACGCGCCTGCAGCTGACCTGGACCGACAACTCGAGCGACGAGACCAGCTTCCAGGTCGAGCGCTGCGCCGGCGCCGGCTGCTCGAACTTCGGCCTCGAGGGGACCGTCGGCGGCGGCGTCACCACCTGGGTCGACTCGACCGTGGCCGCGGCCTCGGTCTACACGTACCGCGTCCGCGCCTTCAACGTGATCGGCGGCTCGGCCTACTCGGCGACGGCGCTGGGCGACCTGCGTCCGCCCGCCGACCCGACGAACCTGATCGCGACGACGGCGAGCGCCACGCGGATCGACCTCACGTGGACCGACGCGTCCGGCAACGAGACGAGCTTCGAGGTGCAGCGCTGCACGAGCGCGGGCTGCTCGAGCTTCGCCTTCCTGTCCGGCGTGGCGACCAACTCGACGACCTTCTCCGACAACACGGCGACGGTCAACGAGTCCTTCTCGTACCGCATCCGCGCGCTGAACGCGGCGGGCGGCTCGAACTTCAGCAACACCGCCACGGCGACGACGCTGCTCCCGGTGGCGCCCAGCGGCGTGGTCGCGACGACACTGAGCGCGACGCAGGTGAAGGTCGACTGGGTGAACAACGCCGGCGACGCGAACGGCTTCATCATCCAGCGCTGCACGGGCGCGGCCTGCTCGAGCTTCGCCGACCGTGACTCGGTCGGCGTGGGCCTGACGACGTTCACCGATCCGACCACGACGGTCGGCAACAGCTACACCTACCGCGTGCTCGCGCGGAACCTCGCCGGCCGCTCGGTGCCGTCGGGCACCGCGACGACGACGACCATCGTGCCCAACGCGCCGAGCGCGCTCCTCGCGACGACGCAGTCGAACACGCGCATCGACCTCGCCTGGACCGACGGGTCGAGCGACGAGACCGGGTTCTACATCGAACGCTGCCAGGGCGGCGGCTGCTCGAGCTTCGCGATCGTCGACTCGGTCGCCGCGGGCGTCGTGGCGTACCAGAACACCGGGCTGACCGGCCAGCAGAGCTACTCGTACCGCATCCGGGCGTACAACGCGGCGGGCCCGTCGACGCCGTCGAACACCGCCTCGGCGACGACCAACCTGCCGGCGATCCCGACCGGCCTGCTCGCGACCGCGACCAGCACCACGCAGGTGCAGCTCGCGTGGACCGACAACGCGACCGACGAGACGAGCTACGACGTCCAGCGCTGCGCGGGCGGCGGGTGCACGAACTTCGCGACGATCACGACGACCGCCGCCAACGCGGTCGGCTTCACCGACACGGGCCTCTCGGCGAGCACGACCTACCGCTACCAGGTGCGCGCGGTGAACGGCGCCGGCTCGTCGGACTTCTCGAACACCGCGCAGACGACCACCGCGGTGCCGGCCGACCCGACCGGGGCGAACGCGGTGCCGACCTCCACGACCACCGCGACCGTGTCGTGGGAGGACAACGCCGACAACGAGGTGGGCTACCAGGTGGAGCGCTGCCAGGGCGCGGGCTGCTCGGGCTTCGCGCTCGTCGGCACCGTCGGCGCGAGCGTCGCGACGTACAACGACGCCGGGCTCTCGGCCGGCCAGGACTACTCGTACCGGATCCGCGCGATCAACGCGGTCGGCAACTCGGGCTACTCGAACACGGCGACCATCTCGACCGTGCTGCCGGCCGCGCCGTCGAACCTGACGGCACAGACGCTGTCGTCGACCGAGATCCTGCTCGCGTGGGACGACAACTCGACGAATGAGAGCGGCTTCGAGGTCCAGCGCTGCCAGGGCGGGGCGTGCACGGACTTCGCGCCGGTCGACACGGTCGTGGCGAACACGACCGGCTATGACGACGCCGGCCTGCCGCCGAACACGACCTTCCGGTACCGCGTCCGCGCGGTGAACGGCGCGGGCGTCTCGGCCTTCACGGCGATCGCCTCCGCCTCGACCGACGTGCCGGCCGACCCGACCGGCCTCGGCGCGCTGGCGCAGGACCTCGCCACGATCCGCATCGACTGGAACGACAACGCCACGAACGAGGACGGCTACGTCATCCAGCGCTGCGCGCACGCCGTCTGCACCGACGGCGACTTCTCCGACCTGCAGCTGGTCGGCGCCAACGTGTCGACGTACACCGACGCCTCGCTCGCGGCCGGCGACACCGCCAGCTACCGCGTGAAGGCGATCAACGCGAACGGCGAGTCGCGCTACTCGAACGTGGCGACCGCGTGGACGCGGATCCCGGACACCCCGACCGCGCTCACCGCGACGATGCTGAGCGGGTCGTACATCGACGTCACCTGGGCGGACCAGGCCGAGAACGAGCTGTACTACGAGGTCGAGCGCTGCGCCGGCCCGGGATGCTCGGTCTTCACCCGCGTGGATTCCCTCCCGGCGAACGCGACCGTCTATGGCGACGGCAGCGTGACGACGAACCAGGTCTACACGTACCGCGTGCGCGCGGTGAACCTCGTGGGCGTCTCGGGCTACAGCGGCACCGGCTCGGCCGACACCTACATCCCGGCCGCGCCGTCGAACCTCGTCGCGGTGACGACGACCGGGACGAACATCTCGCTCACCTGGACCGACAACTCGAACAACGAGACGAACTTCCGCGTCGAGCGCTGCACCGGCGCGGCCTGCGTGGACTTCGACGAGATCGCGATCGCCGCGGCCGATGACCAGGGCTACGACGATGCCCAGGTGGTGGTGGGGAACACCTACCGGTACCGGGTCATCGCCTTCCGCGCGTCGGGCACGACGGTGTCGAACATCGCGAGCTCGTCGACGGTCCTCCCGGCCGACCCGATGTCGCTCTCGGCGACCGTGCTCACGCCGACGTCGATCCGGCTGACCTGGGCCGACACGGCCTCCAACGAGGCGGGCTTCCGCATCGAGCGCTGCACCGGCATCGGCTGCTCCAACTATGTCGAGATCACGCAGGTCGGCGCCGATGTCACGCAGTTCGACAACACCGGCCTCGCGACCAACACCTTCTACCGCTACCGCGTCCGCGCCTACAACTCGGCGGGCGTCTCCGGGTACACCGCCTTCGTCGCGCCGAACACGTTCCTGCCGGGCGCGCCGACGGCCCTCGTGGCGACGATGGCGCTCGGCACCCGCGTCGACCTGACGTGGAGCGACAACGCGAACAACGAGACCGGCTACCGCATCGAGCGCTGCCTCGGGGCGGGCTGCACCGACTTCGCCGAGGTGGCGCTGGTCGGCGTGAACGCCGCGGCGCACGCCGACTCGACGCTCGCGTTCGACAACGACTACCGCTACCGCATCCGCGCCTACAACGGCGTCGGCAACTCGGCCTACAGCAACATCGTCGACGGCAGCACGCACGTGCCGCTCGACCCGTCGGCGCTGACGGCCGAGGCGACCTCGACGACGTCGATCCACCTCGGCTGGACCGACAACGCCACGAACGAGACGGGGTTCCGCGTCGAGCGCTGCGCGACGCCGGGCTGCTCGAGCTTCGCGATCGTGGCGACGCTCGGGGCGAACGTGAGCACGTACGATGACGCCGGGATCGCGTCGAACACCTCGTTCACCTACCGGGTGCGGGCGTTCAACAACGGCCAGTCGGGCTTCTCGAACACCGCGACGGCGACGACGATCCTGCCGGCGGACCCGGACGGCGCGTCGGCGACCGCGGTCGCTGGCGACCGGATCGACCTCGCCTGGACCGACCACGCGAACAACGAATACGGCTACCGCATCGAGCGCTGCACGGGCGCCGGCTGCTCGAACTTCGTGCAGGTCGCGCAGATCGCGGCCGACGCGCAGTCGTACAGCGACCTCGGGCTGCCGAACAACCAGCTGCAGCGGTACCGCGTCCGCGCCTACAACGGCGCCGGCAACTCGGGCTTCACGGCGGTCGTGCAGGCGACGACGAACGTGCCGGGGATCCCGACGGTGCTGACGGCGACGACGATCACGGCGAGCCGGATCGACCTCGCGTGGACCGACAACGCGAGCGATGAGCTCGGCTTCGTCATCGAACGCTGCACGGGCGCGGGCTGCTCCAACTTCACCGTGCACGACTCGGTGCACACGGCGAACGCGACCGGCTACCAGGACACCGGGCTGCCGGCGGCGACCGCCTTCCGCTACCGCGTGCGCACCTACAACGCGGCGGGCGTGTCGGGCGTGTCGAACCTCGCGGCGGCGTCGACCAATGCGCCGGCCGACCCGACGGCCTTCACGGCCACGACGCTCGGCGCCACGCAGGTCGAGCTCGCCTGGAACGACGAGTCGGACAACGAACTCGGCTTCCGGATCGAGCGCTGCACCGGCGTGGGTTGCACCGACTTCGCGCTGCTGGCGAACTACGTGCCGGGCGCGACGCTGACGGTGGACAACACCGTCACCGTGGACAACACCTACCGGTACCGCATCCGGGCCTTCAACAACGCCGGCGTCTCGAACTTCACGGCGATCGCCGAGGCGAACACGCTGCGCCCGGCGGCGCCGACGGGGCTCAACGCGATCACGTTCTCGGCGACGCGGATCGACCTGACCTGGGCCGACAACGCGGACAACGAGACGGCGTACAGCATCGAGCGCTGCGTCGGCGCGGGCTGCTCGGACTTCACCGAGCTCGTCGCGATGCCCTATGTCATGCTCTTCCAGGACGAGGGGCTCACCCCGAGCCAGTCGTACAGCTATCGGGTGCGGGCGACCAACATCTCGGGTGCGTCGGCCTACACGGCGATCGTGACCGCGACGACCGCGATCCCGGCGGACCCGTCGGCCACGGTGGCGACGACGGTCTCGGCCTCGCGGATCGACCTCACGTGGACCGACAACTCGAACAACGAGCTCGGCTTCGTCGTCGAGCGTTGCACCGACCCGGCCTGCACGGACTCGACGGTCGTCGGGAACGTGGGCGGGGATGTCACGGGCTACAGTGACCAGACGGTCTCGCTCGGCAACGTCTACTACTACCGGGTGAAGGCGCAGAACGCGGCCGGCATCTCGGGCGCCTCGCCGCTGGCGGAGGCGAACACGCAGCTGCCGGCCGACCCGCTCTCGCTCGAGGCGCGCATCGAGTCGCCGACCGCGGTGCGGCTCGACTGGAACTACCCGTACACGAACGAGCGGCGGTACGTGATCGACCGCTGCGCGGGCGCGGGCTGCTCGAACTTCGTGCCGCTCGACTCGATCGCCGCGCCGGTGAGTCCGCCGGACGGCGCCCGCACCTACACCGACGCGACGGCCGGCGCCGGCGCGTTCTATACCTACCGCGTCCGCGCGACGAACGCGGCCGGCACCTCGGGCGCGTCGAACGCGACCGAGACCGCGACGATCCTGCCCACCGCGCCGGCGGGCCTGACGGCGCTGACGCTGTCGGAGTCGCAGATCGCCCTCAACTGGGCGGACAACTCCTTCAATGAGCGCGGCTTCCTCATCGAGCGCTGCGAGGGGAAGGACTGCTCCGACTTCACGCAGATCGACAGCATCGGCCCGAACGAGACCGGCTACCAGGCGGCCGGGCTCACGATCAACACGTTCTACGGATTCCGCGTGCGGGCGGTGAACCCCGTCGGCGCGTCGGATCCGTCGGACCCGGCGACGGCGACGACACTGCTGCCCGCGGTCGCCACGGCTCTCACGGCGACGAACGTCGCGCCGGACCGGATCGACATCGCATGGAGCGACAACGCGGACAATGAGGAAGGCTACCGCGTCGAGAGGTGCGCAGGCGTCGGGTGCACCGATTTCGTCGAGATCGTGGTGCTCGGGGCCGATGCGACGGGCTTCGCGAACACCGGCCTCACGCTGAACACGGCGTACAGCTGGCGGGTGCGTCCGTACAACGCGGTGGGTCCGGCCGACTACTCGAACGAGGCGGCCGGCGACCTCTTCCTGCCGGCGACGCCGGTCACGTTCGCGGCGACGCCGCAGACGGTCGACCTCGTGGACCTCACGTGGGGTGACGCGGCCACGAACGAGACGCAGTACGTGATCGAATCGTGCGTCCTCGGCGCGGGCTGCCCGAACTTCACGCCGCTGACGGTCGTCGGCGCCAACTCGACCGCCTTCGGCGCCGCGGCGACGGCGGGCAACCAGTACCTCTACCGCATCCGGGCGTTCCGCCAGAACGTCGGCGCGTCGGCCGCGGTCGTGTCGAGCCCGGCGTCGACCGTCCTGAACGCGCCGGTGATGACGTCGGCGCGGGCATACAACCGCAACCGCGTCGACCTCGTCTGGCAGGACAACTCGACGATCGAGACCGGCTACGACATCTACGCCTGCGGCGGCGTCGGCTGCGCGACGTCGGTCTTCCTCGGCACGCAGCCGGCGAACTCGACGACCTTCAGCTACACCGGCCTCGCGTCGGGCTTCTCGTACTCGTGGGCGGTGCGCGCACGGTCGAACGCGACCGTCACCGCGCTCACGCCGCCGGCCGGCATCTGGACGCCGCAGATCATGACGAACGGCGTCGCGATCACCGGGATCACCGACACCGTGAACGCGCAGCGCAACTTCGTGCTCGCGGTCCCGGCGGGCGTCCCCGAGCTCCGCGTGGTGCAGTCACTCGGCTCGGGCGACCCGGACCTCTACCTCCGCGAGGGGCTCGTCCCGACCTTCGTCGACTGGAACTGCCGCCCGTACGTCGGCGGCACGCTGGAGACCTGCTCGATCCAGAACCCGAACGCGAACGACTGGTTCTCGCAGATGCAGGGCTTCAGCTCGTGGACGGGCGTGCAGATCAAGGGGTCGCTCGCGGCGCGGTACGGCTTCCCCAACACGTTCGCGGGGACGGGCGCCGGCTGGAACGTGGGCTACACCTTCGCCGAGATGATCACGGTCCCGGCGACGATCACGCTCAGCCACATCGGCATCACCACGCCGAGCGGCGGCGGCAACATCATGATGTCGCTCTACAACAACCGGAACCCGGGGACCGGCAACGAACCGAGCATCCTGCTCGCCCAGACCAGCGGCGTGATGGCGCCGGGGATGCAGGAGTACCCGATCGCGAACATCACGATCGCGCCCGGGACCTACTGGATCGTGTTCCAGATGAGCCAGTTCAACCTGATCAACCAGGACACCGGCGGCGCGCTCACGACGTGGAAGTACGTCGCCGCGGCGTACGGCACGGCCTTCCCGGCCAGCTGGCCGGTGGTGTCGACCAACTACTCGCGTGAGAACATGAACCTGTGGATCCGCGGCGTACCCTGACCCGCGGCTGAGCCGGACCGAAGGAGACGAGGGGGGCGGCGCCGAAGGCGCCGCCCCCCACGCTCCCACCACACTCGAGACC
>CAZIDS010000073.1:0-11915 GCA_964537945.1 uncultured Gemmatimonas sp.
GCCATCGCGGCCGCGGCGTCGAACTTCGCGACCTTCGAGCCGTACACCGGCGGACGCTGGATCACCGCGATCCGCATCCCGGGCATCGCCATGTCCTGCGCGTACTTCGCCTTGCCGGTGATCATCGCCTGCAGGTCGAGCGACGCGACGGTCTTGCCGATGAACTTGAACTCCTCGGGTTTCTTGAGCGGCACGTCCGTGGGGACGGCGACCTTCTTCGCGCGCGCGACGAGCGCGCCATAGCGCGCCTTCTTGCCGCTCTCGGTCTCGGTCACCTCGCCATTCTCGGCCCGCACGTTCATCACCGCAGTGCCCCACATGTCGGCGGCGGCCTGCGCGAGCATCGCGCGCGCCACGGCGCCGGCCTTGCGGAAGGTCATCCACGAGCCGTTGCGGATGCTCGTCGAGCCGTCGGTGTTCTGGTCGCCGTACTTCGCGTCGCCGATCGCCTGCTCGATGCGGATGGTGCTCCAGTCGGCCTCAAGCTCGTCGGCGATCGCCATCGCGAGGCCGGTGCGCACGCCTTGGCCCATCTCGCTGCGATGCACGACGACGGTCACCGTGTCGTCCTCGCCGATCTTGAGCCAGAGCGACGGCTCGAACGGCTCGCTCCCGCCGAACCAGTCGCCGACGCAGCTGATGCCGCTCGCGGTCACCGCGAGCACGAAGCCGCTCGCGGCCATCTTCTGGAGGAACTCGCGGCGGGTGGTGCTCGAGGATTCGGACTCGTCGCGCTCGGTGGCCGCGCGCTTGCCGCGCTCGAGCCAGGGAGTCCCGGAGGCAGTGTGCTTGCTCATGCGGTCACCCCCGCGGCGTTCAGGATCGCCTGCCGGATGCGCGTGTAGGTCCCGCAACGGCAGATGACGCCGTTCATCGCGTCGTTGATGTCCTGCTCGGTGGGCTTGGGCTTCGCCTTGAGCAGCGCCGCCGCGGCCATGATCTGCCCGCTCTGGCAGTAGCCGCACTGCGGCACGTTCGCGTCGGCCCAGGCCTTCTGCACGGGGTGATCCCCGGCGGCGCTCAGCCCCTCGATGGTGGTGACGCTCTTGCCGTCGAGCGTCCCCATCGTCGTCACGCACGCGGTGACGGGCGCGCCGTCGACGTGGACCGTACACGCCCCGCAGGCGGAGATCCCGCAGCCGAACTTGGTGCCGGTGAGCGCGAGCTCGTCGCGCAGATACCAGAGCAGGGGCTGGGCGGCGTCGCCGGTGTACTCACGGGACTCGCCGTTCACGGTGAGGCGCATCAGCTATACTGCCGCCCGGCCGTGGTCTGCGCCACTGCGCCGCAGCTTGTGCCCCGGGGTTGTGTGGGACTCGTGTGAGCCGTCGCGGTCGATTGCTTCGCGCGCGCCGGCTGCCCACCGTGCCCGCATGACGACACGAACGCATTCGTCCTCTCGCCCGCGGCACGGGATCCTCATCATCGCGTCGTGCGCGCTCGCACTGGCCGCGTGCAACGCGGAAGGCGCGACCGGTGGCGGGCAGGTCTCGGCTGCCCAGGCGGAGCTCTGGGCCGCCGCCGAGGCCGGCGACACGCTGCGCGCGCTCGGCGCGCTCGACGCCGGCGCGGACGTCGACGCGCTGGACACGCGCAGCAACGCGAACGGGCGGCGCGCGCTCAACTACGCCGCGATCGCCGATCGCGCCACGATGATCGGTGTGCTCGTGCGCCGGGGAGCCGGCGTGAACCTCGCCAATCGCTCCGGGTTCACGCCGCTGCTGCACGCGGCCGAGGCGGGTTCGGCGTCGGCGGCGGCGGAACTGCTGCGTCGCGGAGCCGACCCGGCGCTGACGCTGCCCTCGGGGACCAGCGCCGTCCAGCTCGCGCGCCGGCTCGGGCATCTCGCCGTCGCCGATGCCATCGAGATCGCGCAGGGCGTCGGCTCGGTCTTCGTCGACAACGGCGATGTGCGGCTCGCTGGAACGCTCAGTCTTCCGGCCGGCACCGGCCCGTTCCCCGTGATGGTGTTCGTCCCCGGCTCCGGGCGCACCACGCGCGAGTCCGACTACGCCGCGGTCGAGATCGGCCTGCCCCAAGGCATCGCCGTCTTCCGGTATGACAAGCGTGGCCTCGGGGGCTCGACGGGCACCTTCGAGGAGGTGACGACGGCCAACAGCGAGCGCGTGATCGCGCTGCGCGCGAGCGATGTCCGCGCGATCGTCGAGCAGCTCGCGACCGACCCGCGCATCGATCCCGCGCGGATCTTCCTGTGGGGCACGAGCCAGGGGGCCTGGGTGGCGCCCCTGGTCGCGAGTCAGACATCCCGTGTGGCGTTCGTCGTCGCGGTCGTCGGCGGCGCGAGCCCGGTCGGGACGGTGGTGGAGTACGAGCGGATCGCGCGCGACTCGTCGCTCTCCATCGCGACGGCGACGCAGCGCGCCACCGAGTACGCAGGGCCCGCGGGATACGATCCCATCCCCGTCCTCTCGACGTTGCACCTCCCGATGTACTGGATCCTCGGCGGGCTCGACCGGCACACGCCGACCGAGCTCGCGCTCTCCGCGCTCGACGCCGTCGCGACGTCCGGCACGTCGGACATCACCGTGCGGACCTTCCCGCGGATGAACCACGAGATGCTCGACATCGACACTGGGACGTTCCCCGCGACGCTCTTCCCGGAGCTCTTCACCTGGGCCGCCGCACGTCTCGGGCGCTGATGCTCCGTGGCCGTGCGCGATCAGGCCGTCACGGCGCGAGTCCGGCGGCCTGCCGCAGCCACTCGAGCATCCGGCGATGCGCGCTCGGCTCGAAGCCGGGGATCCCGTCCGGCCGGCAGCTCAGCAGCAGGCTGTGGTCGGCGCACGCGATCGTCTCTGCGGTCGCGCGCACCGGCCCGAGCTCGTTGAGGCGCGCGACCGCCGGCGCCTGCTTGGTGGGACGGACCCGGCGATCGTCCGCGCCCCAGAGGTAGTGCACGAGGAGACGGCGCCGAGGATAGATCGAGACCGGATCGCCCTCGATGAGCGACCGGTACGCGGCCCAGTACGGCGCGTCTGGGGGCGGCACGACGAGCTGGCCGTCCTGATAGAATCGCCGCCACGAGGCCGACTCCGTCGCGCGGAGCAGGGCCTGCGCGCGCGCGTGATCCTCACGTCCGAGCGCGACCTCGCCGCGGACACGCAGGAAGGACAGCGCCTCGGAGATCTCCTCCGCGCTGGCGCCGGCGCGACGCAGCCGATCATCCTCCGTGTCGAGGATCGCGTCGAGGTGCGGCAGCGCCGAGCAGACGCGGCAGAGCACGAAGGCGACCCGGGGATCGTCGCGCGCGACGCGGGGCGCGATGAAGCCGCCCTCGCTCGCCGCCACGAGGCCGATCCGCCCGATGTCGACGCGGGGGTGCCGCGCGAGGAGCCCGATCGCGGCGCGTACATCCGTCGCCCAGTCGTCATGGCCGAGGACGTCGAGCGTGCCGCCCGAGGCGCCGGTGCCTGGCTTGTCGTAGGTGAGCACCACGAATCCGTGCGCGGAGAGCCAGTCGCCGATGTACCGCGTCGTCTTCCGTGAGAGCGGTCCCGATCCGGCGATCATCACGACTGCGGGCGCTGGGCCCGGGGACGACGGGAGCGTGATCGTTCCGGCAAGGGCGATCCCGCGCGAGCTGAAGCGGATCTCCTCTTCAGCGAGCGCGACTCGACGCAGCGCCCGACGCCCTGCCGGCCCCGAGTCGATGAGGATGGGACCTCGCGACGTCACCGCGCCGACGGCATCCTGCGGACGGTCCCAGGTGCGGCCGTAGCTCCAGCCTGCCGGGCCGGCGCGGAGAAGGCGTGCCCAGCCGTCATCCATGCGGAGCAGCGCCAGCAGTTCGGCGCCGCCGGCCTGGTCCGAGAGGTCCATCACGGTGTACTCGTGACCTTGCTCGTCCCGATAGAGCCCAGCGGCGCCGGCGCGCCTCGCGGGGGGGCGATCCGAGAGAAGGGCGACCACGGCGGCGTGGCCGCGCTGCCGTGCGATCATCAGCGGCGTGGAACCCGACGGGAGCCGTGCCTCGGGATCGGCACCGGCGGCGAGAAGCGCACGCGCCGCCTCGACCTTCCCTGACTCGGCGGCGTGATGCAACGGCGTGAACCCCGTGCGGTTCGTGAGCGTCACGTCGGCCCCGTGCGCCACGAGCCACTCGATCATGGCCACGAGGTCGCTCTCGGCTGCGTAGTTGAGCGGGCGCCGCCCGGAACGCGAGAGCGTGGTGTCGAGCGCGTTCACGTCGGCACCGGCGCGGACGGCGGCGATCGCCGCCGGGATGTCCCCCTGCTGCGAAGCGCGCCAGAGTCTGGCCTGCGCCGCGGCGACCGCGGCTCCGCCCCCCGAACGGCCGGTGGCGTCGGCGGCGGCCGGCCGCGCAGGAGCGCCGGCGAACAGGCGCGAGAACCACGGCAGCACGTCGCGCGCCAGGCGACCGTCGTCGCCCCACAGGCGATCGCGGTGACCACCGTTGTAGAGCTCGGCCGTGTGCGGGACGCCGAGCGAGTCGAGCACCTCCGACAACCGACGTACGCCCGGCGGGATGTGCGCGAACTCGTCATCCCAGCCGGCGTCGAAGCGCAGCCCGGCGAGCGACGCGAGCGCCTCACGATGCGCGGGCGCCATGTGCACCGGGAGCTGCGCCACCCATCTATCGTATGCGGGTCCCGCCGCGGGTCTGCCGTCGGCACCCACGACGAAGGGCAACGCCGCGCCGAGCGGCGCCGCGGCATCCGGCGTGAAGCACTGCGATACACCGACTACCGCCTGCGCCAGGAAGCCGGCGCCCTCGAGCTCGCCCGCTGAACGGATGCGCGCAGCCTGCGCGAGCGCGGCATTCTCGAGCGTGATCTCGCCGCCGACATCCATCAGGGAAGGGCTCAGTGCGTAAACACTCCCGAACACGCCGGGGCGCAGCATCGCGACCTTGATCGCGCCGTGCCCGCCCATCGAATGGCCCAGCAGTCCACGCCCGGCGCTCGTCGCGATGGTGCGGAATCGTGCGTCCACCCACGAGACCAGGTCACTCGCGACGAACTCCGTCCACCGTCCCTTCGCCGGCGAGTCGGTATAGTGGCAGGTCTTCTCGGCGTCCACGATCACGGCGATCACGGGACCGATCCGACCGGCAGCGATGCCGCGGTCGAGCAAACCCTGGATGGTCGCGCCATCCGAGTCGGCGGGAGGCGTGCCCGGCCACGGCACGGTCCACGTGCGCGGCGAGTCCATGATGCCGTGCAGCACGTAGAGCACGGGATAGCGCCGGTCCCCGGAGGCGTAGCCCGGCGGCAGGTACACCGTGACGTCGCGATCGGCGGAGACGCCGAGGGTGTTCCCTTCGAGCGAGCGTCCGTGCACGACCGCGTCCTGCAGCGTGCCGCGCGTCGGCCTCGCGGGTGCGGCCTGGCCCGTCGCCGCTCGCGGCGCGGCGGCGGCTGCAGCGAAGGCGATCAGGAATGACGTGAAGGCGGGAGGGAAGCGCAGGTGCGGCATGATGGGGTGGGCGGAAGGGTCGCTCGCTGGGACAGGCGGATCGCGCCGGAGGATGGAGGCGCGCGGTGGCGCCGCGTGTGTGAGACCTGTGTGATGCACGCGAGACGGCGCCGCCGCTCGAAGGTGAGCGCCGCATCCCGGGTATGGTGCGAGGAGAGGTGGTCACACTCCCTGGTCGGAGGGCCCGATGCCCCGGGTGCAGACAGCCGTCGTCACGTGTGCGGGCATCTTGCTCCTCTCCTGCGGGAGCGAGCCCGCCGCGCCGCTCCCCGATGCGTGGGTGCCGGACCACATGCGCTTCGTGGCCGTCGCCAGCGGCCACGTCGGCGGCCTCGACGTCGAGTGTTTGATCGACTACGCGGTGGACGGCACACGCGAGGGCCACCACTGGACCGGCGTGTGGGGCGGGGAGGTGCAACGCAGCGTCCTCGACGAGACGGGCGCCGGCGTCGGCTTCTTCGGCATCGGGCATTCGGAGCTGCGCATCGAGTTCGGCGATGTGGGCGCGCCGCTGGTCCTGCGCGCCTTTCACGACGGCGCTCCCCTGCCTCCCGACGGCACGAGCCGGTTCTGGGACGGGATCCTGACCATCACGGGCACGCGGACGGCGGACCCTCGCTCGGAGATCGCCTCGGGGAGCTGGCTCTGCCGGCCGATGGACGCTCGCGGCGACACCGTGGCGACGGTGCCGGGCACCTGGACGCTCGAGGTCCGCTGACGCGGGTCGCGCAGCCTCGCGCAGCACGCTCAGCGTCGCACATAGAGGAAGTCGTACTGCGGGGGTCCGTAGGACGCGCCGCCGTTGGTGCTCGACATCATCACTTCCTGCCGCACGTTCGCGCCCACGGCGCTCCATCGCGTCATTCCGTGCACGCGGGAGTCCCACGCCGGAAAGCGCAGCTCCATCGCGCCGTTGACCAGCATCCCCTCGAGCGGGACCCGGCTGCCCGCATCGTCGATGTAGGTCTGGTACCACCGGCCGGTGCCTGGCACGTAGAAGCTGATGCTCCGCCCCACGCCGCCAGAGACGAAGTGCTCGAGGATCGCACAGCCGCCGGGTGCGAGCGTGATCTCGCTGCTGCCCGTCGCCACGCCGCCCTGCGTGGCGATGAAGCTCCCGAGCCAGAAGTCGAACTGGCGCGACTCGGGACTCGTGCACGGCTGCGCCGGCGGCACCCAACCCACGCTCACGAGCTCGCTGCGGTCGAGCTGCGCCTGCGCCGTCTGCAGGCCTTCGTCGGCGCTGCCCGCCGCGAGCGCCGTCCACGCGCTCGAGGCGAATCTGCGCAGCCGGAGATCGCCGAGCGGGAGGCCGAACGGCGCCTCCTGCGGAGCGAATCGCACGCGCAAGGTCGCGGGCGTGGCGAAGGTGAGCGAGCTCGGCGCCACCAAATAGATGCTGCCCGCGACCGCCGTGGGGTCGAGCAGCGGATTGGCCGCGCGGGAGATCCGCACCGCGACCGGCGCCGCGAGGGCACCGCCGGGCACCTGAAGCTCGACTGCGCCCCCGAAGGCGCTGATCGTGCCACCCGCGGCGCCCACCATCCCGCCCTGGTCCACCTGCAGCGCGAGCGTCGCGCTCGCCGACCCCGACGTCGCGCGCACCGTCACGCTGCCCGGCGAGACCCCGGTCACCTGCCCGTCGGCGGACACGGTCGCGACCGCGGGGGCGCTGCTGGTGAACGTCACCGGCTCGCCCGGGAGCGGCTGGCCGTCCCCGTCACGCACGAGGGCGGTGATGACGACCGTCTCTCCCGGCACCAGGGCGAGCTGCGTCCCGCTCACGAGCACCGAACGTCCCGGCGGCTCGATCACGCCGCCACTCCCGCCGTCGCCCGCGCACGCGGCGGCGATGAGAAGGCACGGGGCGAGTCGGACGATGGCTCTCAGCATGGGTTCCCCTTCGCGGAAGGTGAGTTGTGCGCGGCTGCGCGCGTCCCACCCTACCCATGCGCCGCCCGTGTCTCGCCTCGCGGAACGCGATTCAGGCGAGAATCACACGCAACGGCTCGCGCTCACTCCCCCGTCGTTCCCGTCCAGCGGTAGCCCGCCTTCCGCACGGTCTCGATCAGGCGAGGCGACGTGGCGTCGTCGCCGAGCTTCCGGCGGAGCTCCGCGACGTGCCAGTCGACCGTGCGGGATTCGACCCCCGGTTCGTATGACCAGACGCGGTCGAGGAGGAAGCCGCGCGAGACCACCTCGTTCGGGTGCGCCAGCAGCGCGAGCAGCAGGTCGAACTCCTTCGGCCTGAGCCCGACCTCGGCCCCGCCGCGCAGCACGCGCCGGGCGAGCGGGCGGATCTCCAGGTCGCCGACGCGCAGCACCTCGGCGGTCGGACGCGATTGCACGACGCGGCGGCCGAGCGCGTGCACGCGCGCGGCGAGCTCGCGGATGCTGAACGGCTTGGTGACGTAGTCGTCGGCGCCCACGCGGAATCCGCGGATCTTCGCCATCTCGTCGCTCTTGGCGGAGAGGATCAGCACCGGCGTGTCGTAGAGCTGCACGCGCAGTTGCCGAAGCACGTCGTACCCGCTCACTCCCGGCAGCATGAGGTCGAGCAGGAGCACGTCGGGGGACCACGCGGCCACGGCGTCCAGCGCCTCCTCGCCCGACGCCGCGATGCGCACATCGCAGCCGTCACGCACCAGGTGATCGCGCACCGCCGCCGCGATGTCGGCGGTGTCCTCGACGACGAGGACGCGGATCACGCGACGGCGGGGAAGGCGACGGCGACGCGGGCGCCCCCGCCCGGTGCATCGCCGATCGAGACCGTGGCGCCCATGGCGAGCGCGAGCGTGCGGACGAGCGCGATGCCGAGTCCCGCGCCGGTGCCTGAGCCTGCCGGCGCCGCACGCGGTGAGGACGCGAGCAGCTGCTGACGGAGCGACGCCGGGATCCCGGGCCCCTGGTCGGCGACGGCGATCTCGACGACCTCCCCGCGCTCCTCGACCGAGACGCTCACCCGCTGTCCCCGCGGTCCGTACCGCAGCGCGTTGTCCACGAGGTTCACGACGATCTGCCGGAAGGCGGCCGGATCGACCTTCACCTGCCGCGTCGCGGTGTCCGCGAGGTCGAGGTGCACGTCCGCGCGCTCGAGCAGCGGACCCATGTCGCCGAGGATCCCGCGCAGGAGCGGTCCCGGCGCCTCATCGCGCAGGTTGAGCGGCAGGTCGCGGCGCGACCCGCGCGCGAAGAGCAGCACGTTCTCCACCATGTGGATGAGCCGCCGCGTCTCGCGGCCGATCACCTCCACCGCCCGCGCGCGCCGCGCCTCCTCGGCGCGCGCGTCCTCGAGCACTTCCGTGTAGAGCAGGATCTGCGTCAGGGGCGTCCGCAGCTCGTGGCTCACGCCGCTGAGGAAGAGCGTGCGCGCTGCGATCAGGTGCCGCGCGCGATGGAGCGCATACAGGCTCGCGCCGGCGGCCGCGACCAGCAGGATCGCGGCGACGACCACCAGCGCGGTGGGGAAGTCGGGGATGCCGGTCGGCAGCGTGACCCGATGCATGGCGGGGTTGAGCGTCAGCGTCGCCGTCAGCTGCGGCTGGTCCTCCGGCCAGAAGCCGGCGGTCGCGCGGATGCCCTCGCCCTGCCAGGGCGATCGGTAGACCGGCACCGAGTCGCGGAACCGGACCTCGAGCGCGTAGACCGAGTCCGCGCCCTCGAGCTCGCCATAGATCGCCTCGAGGGCTCGACGGCGGGCGGGGCCGATGACCTTCGGCCCGATCTCGCTCACGGGGATCACGATCGCCGCCGAGAAGCGCCTCCCGTCGGTCGCCTCGAACACGCGCACGTAGGCGAGCGCCGGACCCGACGGCTCGTCCAGCGCGACGATGTTGATCCGGCGCACCTCGGCGTGCGCGGTGTCCGCGAACGCGAGCAGCTGCCGACGCGAGGGCGCCGAGAGCGCCACGCGTCCCGGACCGGCCGCCTCCACCCACGCGCGTTCGTGCAGGTCCGCGAGGAGCACTCCGCTCGGGGTCATCGGCTCGCACTCGCAGTGCGCCGCGAAGGCGCGCGCCCGCGCGTCCATCGCCGCGAGTGTCGGTCGCACGCCGCGCACGTCCACGCTGAAGGCCGGCACGAAGGCGTCGAGGATGACCGACCAGCCCGACTGCACCGACTCGGAGAGCAAGTTGTTCAACAGGCCCCGCGTGAGGGCCCCGGCGCTCGCGCGCGCGCGCTGGTGGTCGAGGCGCGCGTCCAGCGCGTAGCTCGTGCCGAGCGCGATGGCCGTCACCGTCAGCACGACGATGAGCCCACTGGCGAGGATCGTCAGACGCTCGGGCCCGGTCGCGGTCGCTCGCATCGTGCGTCAAATCTACCGGCGGCCGCGCCGGACGCCGCCGCGCCGCATCGTGTGAGAGTCGTGTGAGCGGCGCCGGCGGCGGGACTCGACAGGCAGCGGCGCGTATGGTCCCGCACCCGACCCGACCATCCCGAGACCATGCCACCGACCGTGCTCAGATCCCTCTCGTACTTCCTCCTCGGCGCCGCCCTCGGGTGTGCGCACGCGACCGCGCCCGCCGCCCCGACGTTCGATGCGACCATCACGCGGATCGCGCGCGCCTTCGAAGACAGTGCACGCGCGAACGGCGTGATCGGCGCGCAGCTCGCCGTCTCCATTCCCGGCGAGCCGGTGTGGAGCACGGTCTACGGCAACGACGCGCCGGGCACGCCGATGACCGGCGAGACGCTCCTGGGCACCGGCAGCATCTCCAAGATGCTCGCCGCCGTCGCCGCGCTTCGGCTCGTCGACCGCGGGGCGATCGCGATGAGCGACACGGTCGGCCGCTGGTTCCCGGCCGCGTCCAACCTGCCGGCGGGCCTGCCGCTGCAGTTCCTCTTCTGGCACCAGAGTGGCCTTCCCGAGTACGGTGCCCCGCCGGCCTACGCCGCGGCCATCCTAGCCGATCTCCAGCGCGCCTGGACCGCGGACGAGTTGCTCGCCTTCGTCGGGCCATCCGACTTCGCGCCCGGCAGTGCCTGGCGCGCGAGCAACACCGATCGCCTGCTCCTCGCGACCATCGGCGCGCGCGTCACGGGCCTCCCGCACGGCGACTACCTGAGGCAGGAGCTGTTCGTGGGAGGGCCCGGCGAGGTGTGGAGTCCGGGACAGACGACCCCCGCTCCGCGGATCGGGACGCACTGGTCGCGAGGCAGCGACGGCTCGCCGGTCAACTACAGCCAGGCGCTCTTCGGGCCGTCGCTCTTCACGTCCCGGCTCGAGACCTACATGAGCGCGCGCGAGCTCGTCACGTTCGCCCGTCGGATGTTGGAGGGCGACCTGTTGAGCGCGGCTGGGCGCGCGCAGCTCCTGACCATCGTGCCGGACGACGGGCACATCCCCAACGAGACCGGCGGCGGCGTCGGCATCCGGCGCTTCGTCTACTTCGGCCGCACGATGTACGGGAACAGCGGAGCGACCACCAACTCGTCGGCGATGTACCTCTGGGACCCGGGATCCGGCGTGATCGTGTCGATGAACACCAACGAGGCAGGGGAGCTGCACCGGAACTCGCACTTCAACGTCGTGCCGGCGCTGATCCTCGAGGCGAATCGGTTCGTCGAGGCGCGCGGCCGACCGTGACCGGCACGAGCGCTGGCGTTGGAGCGGAGTCTCACTCCGCCCGCAACGCACCCGCCGGATCCACCCTGACCGCCCGCCAGGCCGGCACCGCACTCGCGACCACCGCCACGACCGCCATTGCCACCGCGATCCCCGCGAAGACTCGCCAATCCGTCGCCGACTGACCGTACAGCAGCGGTTGCACCCACCGTGCCGCTCCATACGCGATCGCCGAGCCCACGGCGATCCCGATCATCGCCAGCGCGACCCCCTGCGTCACCACGAGCCGCACCACATGCGACGGACTCGCCCCGAGCGCGACGCGCACGCCCAGCTCGTGCATCCGCCCCGTGACCCCGTACGAGATCACCCCGTACAGCCCCACCACCGCGACTACGAACGCGAGCGCCCCGAATGCGCTGAACAGCAGCGCCCCGAGCCGCCAGCTCCGCATCTGCGCATCCACCACCTCCTGCAGCGGCCGCACCACCACGAAGCCGTCGCCCGGCAGCGCCTTCGTGAGGGCCGCGCGGATCGGTTCGAGATAGGGCAGGGCGCTCTCGCCTGATCCCCTCACGAGGATCGTCCGCGTCCCCCACTCCTCGAACTGCAGCGACGGCATGTAGTACATGAAGCGCGGATCATCCGTGAGATTCTGCTGCGCGGTGCCCTCGGCGATGCCCACCACCTGCCGGCATGGGCCCGGCCGGCCCGGTACCTCGGGGCCGAACGTCACGTGGATGCATTTGCCCAGCGCGTCCTCGCCGGGCCAGAGCGCGTCGGCCATCGACTGGCTCACGACGGCGACGAGCGGCGTCCCCACGCGGTCGGTCGCGTCGAAGCCGCGGCCGCGCAGGATCCGCGTCCGCATCACCTTGAAGTAGTCGGGGCC
>CAZIDS010000074.1:0-11742 GCA_964537945.1 uncultured Gemmatimonas sp.
GTGGACGCCGCGGTGGACGCCCTCGAGCGCGCGAGCTTCGCGACCGAGCCCACACTGCGCACGCGCGCGCTCTACAACCTCGGCACCGCCTACCTCCGCCGGGGCCTCGCGGCCGAGGGCGAGGCGCGCAGCAACGCGTTGCGCAGCGCGCGCCGCGCCTTCCGCACCGTGCTGCTCGAGCGGCCCGGCGACGCCGAGGCGCAGTGGAACTACGAGCTCGCGCTGCGTGCGCCGCAGGGCGGCGGGGGCGGGGGCGGCGGACCGCCGCCCCCGCAGCAGCAGGCGCAGCAGCAGCGGCCGCAGGAGCAGTCGAACCAGATGTCGCGCCAGCAGGCCGAGGCGCTGCTCGACGCCGCCGCGCGCGAGGAGCGCGAGACGCAGCAGCGGCGGCAGCGCGGCAGCCGAGCGCAGCGCAGCGGGAAGGACTGGTGAGCCCGCGACGCATCCCCGGCGCCGTGGCGCTCGCCGCGCTCGCGTGTGCGGCGCCACGCCTCGCCGCGCAGGACGGCGTCGGCTTCCGCGCGAGCATCGGCCCCGACACGGTCTACGTCGGCCAGCAGGCGACCTACTCGCTCACGGTGAGCATCCCGCCCGACGTGCGGCAGCGCCTGCGGCGCAACCCGCTCTTCGTGCCGCCCGAGGCGCGCGCGATGCTGGCCTACGAGCTGCCGCTCGCGAAGAGCGACCCGACGCGCGAGGGGACCGAGACGCACGTGTTCCGGCGCGCGCTCTTCCCGCTCACGCCCGGCCGCTACCAGATCGCGCCGTCGCAGCTGACCTACTCGCTGCCGCAGAGCCCGAGTTTCTTCAGCCGCGAGGAGGAGCGCACGCTCCGCTCCGACGGCGTCACGCTCGTCGCGATCGACCCGCCGCTCGCGGGCCGCCCGGCCGGATGGCTGGGCGCGGTCGGTAAATGGCGCGTCTCGGCGCGCGTGGACGCGCGCGAGGGCCGCGTCGGCGACCCGTTCGTGCTGACCCTCATCATCGAGGGGCTCGGCAACGCGACGCTGCTGCCGCGTCCTCCGCTCGAGATCTCGTGGGCCGATGTCGTCCCCGAGGATGAGCGCGTGACGCTCGACACGACGCCGACGCTGCTCGGCGGCAGGAAGGAGTTCAGCTGGCTCATCACCGCGCGCACGCCGGGGAACTACACGATCCCGGGGATCCCGTTCGAGCACTTCGACCCGGTGGTGCGGCGCTATGTCGCGCCCGCGAGCGCTCCGATCGCGCTGCGCGTTCGGCCCGGCGACTACGTCGGCGTCGCGGGAGGCCGCGCGCGCGCGACGACGGACTCCGTCTTCGCGCTGCGACCGTCGCTCGAAGGCGCGCGTCCGCTCACGCTGCCGCGGTCCACGCTCTGGTTCGTGCTCGCGCTGTTCGCGCCGCTCCCGTGGGCAGTCGTCGCCTGGCGACAGCGGCGTCCGCGCGCCGTGCGTCCGAAGACGGTCACCGAACGGCTCGCGGCGCCGGAGGCCGGCGCGACCGGGACGTTGCGCGCGCTCTTCGACGACGGCGTGCGCGAGCGGACGGGGATCCGCCTCGAGCGCGCCACCGCGCCCGGCGCGCTCTCCGAGGCGCTGCGGCGCGAGGGTGTGACGGGCGAGACGGCGAAGGACGCCGAGCACCTCCGCGACGCGCTGGACCAGGCCGCTTACGCGCGCGGCGGCCGCACGGGCGAGCTGCGCGACCGCGTGAAGGGGATGCTCCAGCGCATCGCCGCCGAGGCACGCACACGCGCGTCGCTCCTCCTGGTCGCCGCGTCGGTCGCCGCGTCGGTCGCAGGGACGCTCAGCGCGCAGGGGACAGATCGCGCCTTCACCGCGTTCACCGAGGGCCAGACGGCCTACGCGGGCCGCGACTTCATGCGCGCGCGCGATGCGTTCCTTCGCGCCGCGCAGTCGGCGCCGCGCGATCCCGCCGCCTGGGCGAACCTCGGCACCTCCGCCTGGCACGCTGGCGACACGGCGAGCGCGGTGCTCGGCTGGCAGCGCGCGCTGCGGCTCGACCCGATGGCCGGCGACCTGCGCCCGCGTCTCGCGCGCGTGCGCGCGCAGCAGGACCGCGGCGCGGCGCGCGTGTGGCCCGTCCCGCCGCTCCCGCTCGCCCTCCTCTCGTTCGCCCTCTGGTGGGCCGCCTGGCTGCTCCTCGCGCGCTGGCGCAGACGCGGGCCGCTCGGCGCACGCTGGCTGCTCCTCGTGCCCGGGGTCGCGATGCTCTCGCTCGCCGGCTGGATCGAATGGCAGCTGCGCGCCGACGACCTCGTCGTGATCGCGACCGCCGCGCCGCTCCGCGCGCTCCCCGCGCTCGGGTCGGAGGCCGGCGCGGTGCCGCTCGTCGGCGAAGTGGTCACGATCCGCGAGCGCCGCGGCGTCTGGGTGCGCATCGAGCTCGACGCGGGCCGCTCGGGCTGGTATCCGGTCGAGCGCACCTACGCGCTGCAGCGCGATTGACCCTGCGCCCGCCTCCCGGGAGATTCCGCGGATGAGCGCCACCGCGACCTCACCTACCATCGCCGTCCTCGCGAGCGACGTCGCCGACCGCATCGCGGCGGGCGAGGTCGTCGAGCGGCCGGCGTCAGTGGTGAAGGAACTCGTCGAGAACGCGCTCGATGCGGGCGCCACGGCGATCGACGTCGACGTGCGCGAGGGCGGGCGCGCGCTCATCCGCGTGAGCGACGACGGCCACGGGATGGACCGCGCCAATGCCGAGCGCGCGATCGAGCGGCACGCCACGAGCAAGATCCGCGACGCCGAGGACCTCGTCGGCGTCGCGAGCTTCGGCTTCCGCGGCGAGGCCCTCCCGGCGATCGGATCGGTCGCGCAGCTGACCATCGAGACCGCGACCGAGGACGGCGCCGGCGCGGCGGCGGAGGTCGCGGGCGGCGCGCTCACCGCGGTGCGCGGCGCCGCACGGCGTCGCGGGACGTCGGTGAGCGTCGCGTCGCTCTTCTACAACACGCCCGCCCGGCAGAAATTCCTGCGCGGCGCCCGCTCCGAGTGGCGCGCGATCGCCGACACGCTCACCACGCTCGCCCTCGTGCGCCGCGACGTGCGCTTCACCGTCGCGCACGACGGCAAGGAGCAGATGCGGCTGCCGGTCGCCGCATCGCTGCGCGTGCGCGTCGCCGCGCTCTGGGGGAACGAGACCGCGGAGCGGCTCGTCGGCGTGGACGACGTCGCCGGCCCGATCCGCGTCTCCGGACTCGTGGAGCGGCCGACCGACGTGGGGACCGCCGCGCGCCGCACGTTCCTCACGGTGAACGGCCGCGCCGTGCGCGACACCGGCATCGTGCGCGCCGCCGAGGCCGCGTACCGCACGACGATCTCGGCCGGCCTGCGGCCGAGCGTCCTCCTCGAGGTCGAGCTCCCCGGCGGGGAGGTGGACGTGAACGTGCACCCGGCGAAGGCCGAGGTGCGCTTCCGCGACCGCTGGGTCGTCGAGCGCGCCGTCGAGCGCGCGGTGCGTCGCGCGCTCGGCACCGAGGATTCGGCGGCGGCAGTCGGCTACGTGCGCACCTTCCTGCCGAGCGAACCGTCCCTCGGCACGCCGCTCGGCGTGGACGCGCTGCGGCACGCGCCGCCGGCGGAGCCCGCGCCGCTCTTCGATGCGTCCGGTCGCGACGGCGGCGGCACGGCCGTGGCGCGCGCGGCCGACGCCGCCGAGCCGCAGGTACTCGTCCCGCCGCTCACGCAGTTCCATCGCACGTACATCACGTTCGAGCGCCCCGACGCGCTGGTGCTCATCGACCAGCACTCGGCGCACGAGCGCGTGCTCTACGAACGCTTCATGCAGGCGCTCGAAGACGGGCGGGCGCCGTCGCAGCGGCTCCTCTTCCCTCTGACGCTGCACCTGGCGCCGGCGGAGGCCGAGGCGCTCGAGCAGGACCGCGAGCTCTTCGCGCGCCTGGGCTACGAGGCGGAGGGATTCGGCGGCGCGACGATCGTCGTGCACGCGGTCCCCGCGCCGCATCCGCGCTTCGACGCCGAGCGCTGCCTGCGCGACACGCTCGCCGCGCTCACGGGCGACCGCGCCCCGAGCGCCATCGCGCGCCACGAGCGCCTCGCCGCGACGGTCGCGTGCAAGGCGGCGATCAAGGCGGGCGACCTCCTCGCGCCCGAGGAGATGCGCGCGCTCTACGTCGCGCTCGCGCGCACGACGCTCCCGGCGCACGACGTGCACGGGCGCGCGACGATCCTCCAGCTGGGCTGGGATGAGCTCGACCGGCGCTTCGGCCGGCGCTGACGCGCCGCTGCGCATCGTCGCGGGGCCGACCGGGGCGGGGAAATCCGCGCTCGCCCTCGCGCTGGCCGAACGGCACGGCGCGACGCTGATCAGCGCCGACAGCCGGCAGGTCTACCGCGGCTTCGACATCGGCACCGCGAAGCCGGACGCGGCGGAGCAGCGGCGCGTGCCCCATCGCGGCATCGACGTCGCCGCGCCGGAGGAACGGTGGTCGGCGGCGCGGTTCGCGCAGTCGGCGGCGGCGTGGCTCGCCGAGGCCGCCGCGGCGGGGCGGCCGGCGATCGTCGTGGGCGGGACGGGGCTCTGGCTCCGCGCGCTCGTCGCGCCGCTCGCCGACGAGCCGCTGATGGACCCGGAGCGCCGGCTCGAGATGCAGGCCGCCCTGAAGGCGCTCGACACGCCGACGCTGCGCGCCTGGGTGGAGCGGCTCGATCCGCCGCGGGCGCATCTCGGACGGGCACAGCTCACACGCGCGGCCGAGGTCGCGCTGCTCACGGGTACGCGACTCTCGGACTGGCACGTCGGCGGTGCGGCGACGCCCCGGCGCGCCGCGCGCTGGCTCGTGGTCGATCCGGGCGAAGCGCTGCAGGGCCGGATCGAGCACCGGCTCGATGCGATGCTCGCCGCCGGCTGGGCGGACGAGGTCCGCACACTCTCCGCACGCGTCCCGCTCGACGCCCCTGCTTGGAACGCCTGCGGGTACCAGGCGATTCTTGACCAGATGGAAGGCCGGGCGACGGCCGCCGAGGCGCGTGAACGGATCCTCGTCAGCACGCGTCAGTATGCCAAGCGGCAGCGCACCTGGTTCCGCCACCAGCTGGGAGGGGAGACGTCGGTGCTCCGGCTCGACCCGCGCGACCCGCGTGCGGACGACCGCGCCGAGGCCTGGTTCCACGGGGAGGACACGTGAAGATCGGCATCACCTGCTATCCGACGTACGGCGGCTCCGGCGCCGTCGCGACCGAGCTCGGCATCGCGCTCGCGCAGCGCGGGCACGAGGTGCACTTCATCTCGTACGAGCACCCGTTCCGGCTGCCGGACTTCCTCCCGCGCGTGTACTTCCACGAGGTCTCGATCGGGAACTACCCGCTCTTCGAGTATCCGCCGTACGACCTCGCGCTCGCCGTGCGCATGCACGACGTCGTGCTCTCCCAGGGGATCGAGCTGCTGCACGTGCACTATGCGATCCCGCACGCGACGAGCGCGTGGATCGCGAAGGAGATGCTGAAGGAGCAGGGCCGGCCGCTGCCCGTCGTCACCACGCTGCACGGCACCGACATCACCATCGTCGGGCAGGACCACTCGTACCAGGCGATCACGCGCTTCTCGATCGAGCGCTCGGACCGCATCACGTCGGTCTCGCAGTGGCTGAAGGACGAGACGATCAAGGCGTTCGGCTGCTCCAACCAGCGCATCGACGTCATCCCGAACTTCGTCGACCCGGCGATCTTCGACCGCGCGCGCTATGGCAGCGGGCTGCACGCCGAGCTCGGCGGCGGCCGCCGCGTGCTGATGCACATCTCGAACTTCCGCCCCGTGAAGCGTGTGCGCGACGTCGTGCGCGTCTTCGCGAAGGTGCGCGAGAAGGTGCCGAGCGTGCTCGTGATGGTCGGCGACGGCCCGGACCGCGGCGCGGCCGAGGAGGAAGCGCGGCAGCTCGGCGTCGCCGCCGACGTCCGATTCCTCGGCAAGCTCGACGCCGTCGCACCGCTGCTCGCCGCCGCCGACCTCTACGTCTTCCCGTCGGAGAGCGAGAGCTTCGGCCTCAGCGCGCTCGAGGCGCTCGCCAGCGGCGTCCCGGTCGTCGCCGCGCGCGTCGGCGGCGTGCCCGAGGTGATCCGCGACGGCGTGACCGGCACGCTCTGCTCGCTCGGCGACGTCGAGGGGATGGCGGCCGCGGCGGTGCGGCTCCTCGAACCGCGCGCGTGGGCGCTCGCGAGCCGCGCGGCGCAGGAGGATGCGCGCGCCCGGTTCACGACGCCGGAGATCGTCGCGCAGTACGAACTCCTGTACGCCGAGGCGCTCGCGCGGGTGGTCTGACGCGCCGTTAGCTTTCGGCGATGCAAGAACTGACGGTCTTCCAGGCCTTCGTCCTCGGCGCGCTGCAGGGGCTCACCGAGTTCCTCCCCGTCTCGAGCTCGGCGCACCTGTCGCTCACCCCGTGGGTGATGGGCTGGCAGCCCGCCGGCCTCGGCTTCGACCTCGCGCTGCACGTCGGGACGCTCGTGGCGCTCGCGTGGTACTTCCGCGCGGAGTGGAAGTCCCTGGTCATCGGCGGCCTCACCCTCCTGCGACACCTGAAGCCGGTGGACGACGGCTCGCGCCGCGCCCTCTTCATCATCATCGCGACGATCCCGGCGGCGGTCGCCGGCGTCCTGCTCGAGGATCTCGCCGAGACGGCCTTCCGCGCCCCCATCGTGACCGCCATCGCGCTCATCGTGATGGGCGCCGTCCTCTGGCTGGTGGACGCGAAGGTGCCGCGCGTGCGTGACCGCGCCACGATGACCTGGCGCGACGCGCTGCTGATCGGATGCGCGCAGTGCCTCGCGCTCGTGCCGGGCGTGTCGCGCTCCGGCTCGACGATCACCGCCGGCCGCGCGCTCGGCTTCGACCGCGGCTCGGCGGCGGTGTTCTCGTTCCTGATGTCGATGCCGATCATCCTCGCCGCCGCGGTGCTCAAGGTGCCCGATGCGGTCCGCGAGACCGGCATCACCCTGCCGCTCGTGGTCGGCGTGGTCACCGCGGCGGTGTCGAGCGGCCTCGCGATCTCGTTCCTGCTCCGGTACGTCTCGCGCCGCGGCTACGGCATCTTCGCGGTCTACCGCTTCATTCTCGGTGCGGTGATCATCGGCCTCATCCTGACGCGGGGCGGCTGGTGAGCTGGCTCGGCCGCGACGGCGACGCGCTCGCGCGGCTCCTCGGGCTCCCGGGGGTCGTCGCGACGCAGGCCGTCGCGTCCACGATGGACCTCGCACACGAGGTCGCGGCCGCCGGCGCACCGGCCGGCACGCTCGTGCTCGCCGAGGCGCAGACGGCCGGTCGCGGCCGCAGCGGACGCAGCTGGGCGTCGGCCCCCGGCGCGGGGATCTGGATGACGCTGATCGAGCGGCCCGGCGGGGCCGACGCGCTCGACGTGCTCTCGCTGCGCGTCGGACTCGCGCTGGCGCCGGTGCTCGAGCGCTGGACCGACGGTGGGGTGCGGCTCAAGTGGCCCAACGACCTCTTCGTCGGCGACCGCAAGCTCGCCGGTGTGCTGATCGAGGCCCGGTGGCGCGGCGGCGCGCCCGACTGGGTCGCGATCGGCATCGGCATCAACCTCATCACGCCGCCCGAGTTCCGCGCCGGCGCGAGTCTCGTGCGCGCGGCCGCGGACGAGGTGCTCGCCGAAGTGGTCCCCGCCGTCCGCGCGGCCGCCTTCGCACGCGGGCCGCTCGGTGCGGCTGAGCTCGCGTCGTTCGCGCAGCGCGACTTCGCCGCGGGCCGGCGCATCACGCTGCCCGCCGACGGCACCGTGCGCGGCATCTCGTCGGCCGGCGAACTCCTCGTCGAGACCGCCGACGGCGTGCAGCCGCACCGCGCGGGTTCCCTCGTCTTCGCCACTCACTAGCGCTCCGCGCGCCCTCCGAGGCCCCCAATGCTCATCGTGATGGATGTCGGCAACACCGAGACCACCATCGGGCTCTGCGACGGCGAGGTGGTCACCGACCATTGGCGCACGACGACCGATGCGCAGCGCACGCCCGACGAGGTCTTCGTGATGCTGCGCGGGCTGCTGAGCGCCAACGGCATCGAGGCCGGCGCGGTCACCGCCGCGGCGATCGGCGCCGTCGTGCTCGGCGTGACGGGCTCGCTCGTGGACGCCGCCGCGAAGTTGACCGGCACCGCGCCGATCGTCGTCGACGCGCGCTCGCCGCTCGGCATCACGCTCCAGGTGGACGAGCCGATGACCGTCGGCGCCGACCGCATCATCAACACGCTCGCCGCCAGCCGCATCTACAGGGCCGACTGCATCGTCGTCGACCTCGGCACCGCGACCACCTACGACTGCATCACCGCGGACGGCGTCTTCCTCGGCGGGATCATCCAGCCGGGCGTGCGCACCTCCGCCGAGACGCTCTTCCGCCGCACCTCGAAGCTGCCGGCCACCGAGCTCGTCGCGCCCAAGAAGGCGATCGGCACGCGCACCGAGGAGTGCATCCGTTCGGGCATCGTCTTCGGCACCGCCGATTCGGTCGATGGACTCGTGCGCCGCATCAAGAAGGAGTGGCCGCGTCCGCAGGTGCCGAAGGTGATCGCGACCGGCGGGCTCGCGCCGGTGATCAAGCCGTACTGCGCCGAGATCGAGCTCGTCGAGCCCGACCTGACGCTGCACGGGCTGCGGATGGCGTACGAGATCCTCTCCGGGGCGCGCTGACGCGCCTCAGGGCAGGAGGATCGGGATGACGGTGAGGGGTCGGCGCAGCGCGATGACCGCCGACGTCCGCCGGCCGTCCGCGTCGCGCGCCTCGATCTCGAGGGCCTCGTTGAGCCGGATGTCGCGGCAGAGCGTGAGGATGCCGTCGGCATCCACGCGGTTCGAGCTCACCAGCAGCCGACCGGTCCCCATCGGATCGCCGACCGCCAGCGCGCGCACCGTGAAGCGCACGCTCGCGCGCGGCACGCCGAGCCCCGAGAGCGCGCGGATGAGCACGACGTTCTCGTCGTGCGCGCGCGGGGCCGCGCCGCTCATCTCGCAGTCGGTCTCGATCCACTCGCGCGCGGTCGGCACCGTCGCGCCGAGGCGCACCGTGTCGCGCGCCGAGGTGAAGGTGAGCTCCGTCGGCATGGTGAGGCTGACGCGCGCGAATGCCGTGTCGGTCGCGACCACGCGGTACGGACCAGGGAGGAGTTCGTCGAGCAGCAGCCGTCCCGTCGAGTCCGTGACGCCGGCATACGGGGTGCGATCGAGCGAGAGTCGGGCGCCGGCCGCCGGTGCTCCCGCCCGGCTGACCGCCGTGATCTCCGCCGCCCCGAGTGTCGCGGCGAAGGCGGTGCCGTCGGGCCACGTGGCGAACGCGACCTCCCCGCCCGTGAGGTGCCGGTCACGCGCGCCGCGGGTCGATCGCACCACCTGGCCGGACTCGTCGAGGAAGACCTCATCCACCGTGCCGGCGATCGTGATCGTCCAGCGTTCGATCATCACGAGGCCGTTCGGGAGCTCGCGGAACGCGATCGTTCCGCCGGGCGTGAGCCTCGCTTCGTCGGCGCGGAGCCCCGTGTACCGGTACTCGACGTCACGCAGCGCGCGCGCCAGCGTGTCGATCCAGAGGGTGCCGTCGATGTCCACCCGGTCGCGCGCACGGCGCGCGCCCTGCGCCGAGAACCCGAGGCCGACCTCGCGCGGTCGCGACGGCGGCGCGGGGACGACGCGGAAGCAGTAACCCTCGGCGAAGGCGTCGTCGACGAGCACGTCGAGGTCGGGCGCGAAGAAGATGTCGCCGTCCGGCCGCGCCTCGCGGAATCCGCGCTCGATGAAGTCGCGGGCCGGCCGTGCCGCGGCGAAGCTGTTGCCGACGCGGGTGCCTTCGTGGCGCTGCACCGACATCCGCGAGAGCTGGTCGGCGGGACCGTCCAGCTTGCGCTGGAAGGTGTAGGCGCGCATGGACGCGTAGCCGGCCTCACGTGCGACGAGCGTGGCCAGGAGACCGGCACGGGCCGCGTCGAGCAGGGTCACCGCGAGCTCTCCCTCCTGGCCGGGGCCGCAGGCGGAGGCGGTCACGCGGCGCGGCTCGAGCAGCGTCGGCAGGCGGGACAGCTCGATGACGACGTCCGAGCCGTCTGAGGGCGCCGGGAGCTCGGCTGCCCGGTAGCCGATGCGCTGCGCCCGCATCCGCATCGCCGGCGCGGCGGCCGGGATGCTGAACCGCCCTTGGGGGTCGGACAGCGTGCGCGCGATGAGCCGGCCTGCCGCGTCCCGCACGGTCACCACCGCTCCCGCGACGGCGGCGCGCGACGTGCTCTCGATCACGACCCCGCGAAGCACCTGCGCCCGGCCCTCCGCCGGCGCGCCGGCCAGTGCGGCGATCGCGAACAGCGCGACGGCGGCGGCCCTCGCGGCGGCCCTCGCGGCGGCCCTCGCGGCGGCGCTCGCGCCGGACTGTGCCCGGCTCACGTCTCGGCGGGGCGGGCGAGGAGTGCGTCCACGGCGTCGTAGCCGCACGGGACCGGGATCCCGTCCGTGCGTGCACCTGCCTCGAGCAGCACTTCCACCGACTCCGGCGAGCGGCGGTCGGTCCAGTACGAATCCACGCACGCCTTCACCGCGAGCATCAACGGCGTGCGATCGCGCCCATCGCGGGCATGCACGTCCGCTCCGCCGCCGACCAGCGCGCGCACGGCGGCGGGCCAGCCGCGCCAGGCCGCCGCATGCAGCGCCGTGCTCATCGGTGCGATGCCGAAGTACCCGTGGCCGTGCGCGAGTCGCGCGTCCACGGGGAGGCCGAGCTGCAGCAGGAGGCGGAGCCCCGCCGAGTTCCCGTTGCCGGCGAAACGGACGAGCACCTCCGCCGCGATCGGGTGGAGCTCGTCCACGGTCGCCGGCATCGTCTCGGAGATCGTCGCGACCGCGGGTGTGTGACCGCGCGCGCAGGCGGCGAGCAGCGCATCCACGCCGTCCACGCGCAGCCGGATCGCGCGGCGCGCGATCGCATCGAGCACGTCGCCGCGCCCGAGACGCGCCGCCTGCGCCAGCGCCGTCCGGCCGTTCACCGGCAGCAGCGGGTCGGCGCCGTGGTCGAGGAGCATCAGGATGATCTCGAGCGAATCGTCGCGGTCGAGCGCGTGCTGCAGGATGCTCTTGTTCCACCGCGTCTCGCGCGATGCGTCGGCGCCGTGCTCGAGGAGCCAGCGCACCCCCTTCACGTCGTGCCAGTCGCACTTGCGGAGGAGCATCGTCGCGAGGGTGTCCGGGGAGCAGTGCCCGCTCTCGACCAGCGCCTGCATCGTCGCCAGGTCGTAGCCCTCGGGAGCGTGGTAGGACGCTTCCTCGTCGTTGGGGTCGGCGCCGTGCGCGAGCAGGAGGCGCGTGAGCCCCTCATGCCGCGCGAGCGCCGACGCCGCGTACAGTGCGCATCGCCACTGCGTCCCCGGCTCGCCCTTGGGATCGTCGAAGCCCGCCTTCGCGTCGGCGCCGGCCTCGAGGAGCGCGCGTGCAGCGGCGACGAAGTCACGGTCCTGGCGGTCGGGTTCCTCGACGAAGGACGAGAACGCGAGCTGCGTGAGCGGTTCCCAGTTGAACGGGCCGCCCCGCCTGCTCGCCGCGTCGTGGTCCGCCGCGACGATCCGCGCGACGGTGGCCGCATCGCCGAGCGCCGCCGCGAGATGGAGGTCGCCGCGGCCACGCTCAGCCAGCGCGGCGATGAGTGGGAGGGCCCGCGCTCGCGCGGCGGCCCGGTCGCCGTCGCGCGGAGCGACGGTCGCGCGCGTGACGGCGTCGACCTCGGACGCGAAGGGCGCGCTCAC
>CAZIDS010000075.1:0-11725 GCA_964537945.1 uncultured Gemmatimonas sp.
GCGGCACCGAGCGCCTCACCGTCGCCGCGGAGACGGCCGCGACCGATGCCGCGACGGTGCGCGGCGCGCGCGGCATCGCGCTGCTGCTCGCGCTCGTCGCGCTCGAGGCCGCGGGCGGCCTGCTCTTCTTCCTGCTGCTCTCCGGCGCCACCGACGCGCGCGCGCAGGGGGTGCGAACGCTGGCGTCGCGCCTCACGCTGGCGACGCCGGTCCTCTTCGGCGCGCAGCTCGCGCTGATGACCGTCGAGGCGACGCCCGCCGGCGCCTCGATGTCGCAGGCCTTCGGGCCGCTCCTCGCGGGCGCGCTCGGCACGGCCGCGCTCTGGCGGATCGGCCTCTCGGCGCTCGTGGTGTGGGCCGCGTGGCTCGCGCGGCGCGACGGCCTCACGCTCCTGTCGATCATCGCGACGATAGTCTCGACCGCGTTCGCCGGCCACGCGATGGCGGCCTCGCCCGCGGCGTCGGTGACGCTGAAGGCGCTGCACCTGCTCGCGACCGCCGCGTGGCTCGGCGGGATCGTCTGGGCGACCGTGCACGCTGGTGCGCCGCGCGACGTGCTGGTGCGCGAGTTGACGCGGGTCTCGTCCGTCGCGCTTCCGGCCGTCGTGGTGCTCGCGGTCACCGGGCTCGCGCAGGCCTGGCTGATCGTGCCGTTCGCCTTCGCGACGCTCGGCAGCGCGTATGGCGGCCTGCTGATCGCGAAGGCGGCCGGACTTGCCGTGCTCGTCGGATACGGCGCGTGGCATCGCCAGCGCGTGCTGCCGCGACTCGCGCAGACCGCGTCGCCGATCGATGCGGCGGGCACGCTGCGCCAGGAGCTCGCGGTGCTGCTGCTCGTCCTCGTCATCGCGGCGATCCTCGCCGCGACCGCGCTGCCGCCGGGCAGCGCGACCCTCCCCAACCCAACCGGTGCCCCGTGACGACCCCAGCGACGCAACGAATGCATTCCCGCCGCCGCGCGATCGCCGCGGCGCTCGCGCTGCTCACCATCCTCGCGCTGCCCGCGTCGCTCGACGCGCACGCGGTCGTGTTCCCGAAAGCGTCCACGACCGGCGCGTATGAACGCTACGTGCTCCGCGTCCCGAACGAACGCGAGGTGCCGACGATCCGCGTGGAGATCCGCTTCCCCGACGCGGTGCGCGTGACGTCCTTCGGCGAGGTGCCGGGATGGAAGCTGCAGCTGCTCACCGACACGGCGCAGCGCATCATCGGCGCCGTCTGGAGCGGCGGCCTCGCGCCCAAGCACTTCGTCGAGTTCCCGTTCATCGCGGCGAACCCGAAGGAGGCGACGACACTGCGCTGGGTCGCGATCCAGTCGTACGCCGGCGGCGAGACGGTGGCGTGGGACGGCGCCGAAGGGAGCCGTTCACCCGCGTCAGTGACGGTGGTCGCGGCGCCCGACACGGCGCACGCGGAGCCCGCGGCGCCGCCGGCTCCCCGCTCGGGCTGGGTGCCGTGGGCCGCCCTCGCGGTCGCGGTGCTGAGTCTCGGTCTCGCGCTGCGGAGGCCGGCGGCGGCGCGGGGCTAGAGCTTCGTCGAGACGTCGATCGCGATCGCCGTGTCGCTGCCGAGTGACAGGGCGATCGTGCCGCCGGCGCCGACGACGACGCTCGTGCCGACGCAGGCGCCGCCGACCTTCCCGCCCGTGAGCAGGTCGCAGTAGGTCCCGGACGCGAGTCCCGACGGCACGTTCGCCGAGACCGTCGTCGTCTCGCGGTTGAGCGCGACGAAGCCCTGGTCGCCGCGCGAGAAGGCGATCGCGTTGCCGCCGTTGGTCCAGAAGAACGTGACCGGCGCGCCCGCGGTGCGATGACGGAACCCGACCATCGCGCGGATCGACGGGTCTCGGTGCTCGCAGGTCCACTGGCCGCTCGTGGCCGAGTCGAAGTTCGAGACGCAGCTCACCGGCAGCGTCCAGCCCTGCGCATCGGACACCGGGCCCATCGAGCTCTGCGACGGGCAGTCGAAGGCGTAACCGGAGAGCACCGACGGGTAGCCGTACGGCTGCGCGAGCATCCAGACGTTCGCGAGGCGGAAGGCGGCGCCGTGCTGGTAGCCGAGCGCGCACTGCCGCTGCGAATCGTGGTTCTGCAGGAAGACGACCGCCTTGTCGCTCGGGATCAGCGCCCACGCCGTGGGCGAGAACTGCGAGCCGGCCGCCCCGTTCGGGTCGAGCTCGGCGAGCTTCTGGCCGTTGATCTTGCGGAACTTGTCGCCGACGCCGGTGAATCCGAACTCGGTGACGTCGGCCGCGCCGCCCGACGAGTAGCCGACGCCGTAGTAGCTCGCCTCGCTGAGCGGCTCGCCGCCGCCGGCGATCACCTCGAGGAAGACGTACGGGATCGGCCGTCCTTCGCCGGTGAGCGTGAGGTTCGCGCGGTCGAAGATGTCGTCGAGCTCGACCTGCTGGATGTGCTTGGCCGCGTCCACGCGGAACCCGGCGACGCCCATCCGCGCGAGCGACACGAGGTAGTCGGCGAGCTTCTGCCGCACCGACGGCTGGCCGGTGTCGAGGTCAGGCAGCCCGAAGAGCTCGCAGTCCTGCACCTGCGCGACGTCCTGGTAGCTGTTGATGCCGCAGGGCGCGTGGAAGTCGGCCGGCGTCCAGAGGCCGGGATAGCTGTACTTCGTGTAGTTCGTGCCGTTGCTCCCCGTGCCCGGGCTCGGGAAGTTCGTCATGTGGTTGATCACCGCGTCGACGTAGATCCCGACGCCGACGTTGTTGCAGCGGGTGACCATGTCCTGGAACTCGGCGCCCGTGCCGCTGCGGCTGCGCGCGAGGCTGTAGCTCACCGGCTGGTAGCGCTCGCTCCAGTCCTTCGACGGCGTGATGCTGTGCTCGTTCGGCGGCGACACCTGCACCGCCTTGAAGCCGGCCGGGCCGAGCACGTTCTCGCACTCGGCGGCGATCGCCGGCCAGGTCCACTCGAAGAGATGGACGAAGACGTCGCCGGCGGCGGCGCGCCCGGTGGCGCGGTAGGTCGCGGGCAGCGTCGGCCGCTCGCGCGGCGTGTTCGAGCCGCCGCCGGTGGACTTGTCCTCGGTGCACGCGGCGAGGGAGACGGCGGCGAGCAGCGCGAACGCGCCGCGGCGGAAGGCGGGGGGAAGGGTCATCGCCTCGTAAGGTAGCGCCAACCGTGACCGGCCAGCGTCAGGGACCCCCGCGCGACCTCGCCCGTCGCGAGGTCGGTCCAGTCGCCGTCCGGCAGCGCGAACTCCACGGCGCTCGCGTCGCGGTTGAACGCGACGAGCGCCTCGCCCGCGAGCGGCTCGCCGCGCAGCCAGGCGAGCACGCTGCCGGCGGCGCGCGGCAGGCGGATCGCCGGACTGGTCAGCGCCGGCGCGGCGCGGCGCAGCACGGCCAGCGCGCGGTAGTGCTCGAAGGTGCGTGCGTCGCAGCGGTCCCACTGCATCGGGTAGCGGTTGCGCTCGCCCGAGCCGCCGCCGCCGGTGCCGAGGAAGCCGCACTCGTCGCCCTGGAAGGTGACCGGCACGCCGGGGAGCGCGTAGAGCATCGCGCTCGCGAGCCGCGCACGGGCGCGCGCCTCCTCGCTCGCGCCGCCGAAGAGGTCGCCGCCGCCCATCTTCGTGAGGAGCCGCGCGTTGTCGTGCGTGGCGATGACGTTGAACGCCATCGCGACCGACGCCTCGGGATACGACGCGTACACGCGCACCATCGCCGCGACGGCCGAGTCGCCATCGATCGCGCCGGTGACCCACTTCTCGAGCACGTCCTGGCCGACCGCATAGTTCATCACCGCGTCGAAGCGGCCGGGACGGAGCCAGTCGGGCGCGCGCTGCCACATCTCGCCGACGAGGTATTGGTCGCGGTCGATCCCCTTCGCGGTGCGCCACAGCTGCGGCCAGAAGGCGCCGGGAGCATCGACCTCCCAGGGCACGTCCACGCGGATGCCGCTGAAGCCGAACCGCGTCCACTTCTCGACCGCGCGCATCAGGTAGGCACGCACGGCGGGATTCGCGGTGTTGAGCTTCGGCATCGCGCCGATGCCGACGAAGGTCGCGTAGTGGTCGCCGTTGCCGGGGCGCACCTCCGCCGCGGGGACCTTGAAGGTGAACCAGTCCCAGTAGGGGCTCGCGGCCCCGCGCGTGATCGCGTCGCGGAACTGCGCGTTGCCGACGCCGACGTGGTTCGGCACGAAGTCCCAGATCACGCGCATGCCGCGCGCCTTCGCCTCGTCGAGCAGTGCGCGCAGCACGCGCTCGTCGCCGAACGACGGCTCGACCGCGAGATAGTCCCACGTGTCGTAGCCGTGGGCCGAGCCCGAGCTCCAGATGGGATTGAGGTAGAGCAACGTGACGCCCAGCGAGTCGAGGTGCGCGAGGTGGTCGCGGATCCCCTGCAGGTCACCGCCGAAGTACTGGTGGCAGCAGTGCGACTCGCCGGGCTGCGCCGTCCAGCGTGCGAGCGTCGGGCGGGCGCCACGTCGCGCCGGGTCCCAGAACTCGTACTCGTCGGTGCGGAGCGCGAGCGAGTCGTTCGAGCGGTCGCCGTTCGCGAAGCGTTCAGGGAATACCTGGTAACCGATCGCGCCGCCGACCCAGGGGACCGCGCGGAACAGCGAGTCGCTCAGGCGGCCGCCCGGCAGGATGTTGACCAGCGGACGGGACGAATACTGGAAGTGATACGACCGCACCGACTCGGGCAGGAGGGCGCGCCAGACCGCGGTGCGCCCGTCAGTGAACTGCAGCGCGATCGGATACTCCTGCCCGTCCGCGATGAGCCGGCCGGGAACATCACCCGCGAAGGTGCGCAGCCGCACGGAGAATCCGCCGGGGACGCGCGAGAAGTCGGCCGGATCGGTGGGGTCGTGCCGCGGCCCGTCCTCCGACGGAGACTGGGCGCGGAGCACGCCGGCCAGGCCGATCGCGAGCCCGAGGACTGAGAGCGGACGGAGCATGCGGTGATTGTACCCGCCCGCTCCGGCGCGAGCCACCACGCCGCCTTGTGGCCCGTTCCGCGCGACCGTAGGCTCCCGCCGTGCCGCCCCGCGAGCCCGCACCCACGCCGATCCGCGCGACCGAGGACGCCGCGCTGCGCGCGCGCGTCGTGCGCCGCACGCCGCTCGTGTACGCCGGCGGCGCGGACCGCGCCGCCGACCGGCCGTCGCACGTGCGCGCCGCCTCCGGACTCGCGTGGCTCGGGGCCCGGCTCGCGATCGCGCAGGACGACGCGAATTTCATCGCGCTCGTCGATCCGCGCGACGGCCGCGTGGACGCGGCGGCGCTGCCGGCGGGCGCCGCGGGTGCGCGCCAGTTCGACGACCGGCGCGGCAACAAGAAGCGGAAGCTCGACCTCGAGTCGCTCGCCGCGGTGCCCGACGCCGCGGGCGGCGAGATGCTCCTCGCGTTCGGCTCGGGTTCGTCCCCCGCACGCGAGATGATCGCGAGCGTCCGGGCCCTCGCGTTCGAGGCGCCTGGCCCGCGCGCCGCACGCGCCGCGATCGACCGCGCGTCAACGGCGATCGCATACTGCCCGCGCCTGTACGCGCGACTGCGTGCGACGGCCGCGTTCGCCGGCAGCGAGCTCAACGTCGAAGGAGCGGTCCTGCTCTCGTCGCGCGGCGCGCGCCGCCTGCGGCTCTTCAACCGAGGCAACGGCGCGCCAACGCGCGAGCGCGCACCGGTCAACGCGACCTGCGACCTCGGCTGGGACGCGCTGGTCGCGCACCTGCTCGACCCGGCCGCCGCGCCGGTCCCCGTGCCGCTCGATGTGACGCCGTTCGACCTCGGCGCGATCGACGGCATCGCACTCGGCTTCACCGACGCGTGCGAGGCGCCGCTCGCGGGCGGCGGGCGCGCCATCCTCTACTCGGCGGCGGCGGAGGATTCGCCCGACGCCACGCGCGACGGTCCGCTCGCGGGCTGCGCGATCGGTGTCATGCGCGCGGACCCGGCGACCTCGGCGCAGTCGGTGCGCTGGACACTGCTCCGCGGCGCCGACGGCTTGCCGTTCGGCGGGAAGGTGGAAGGGATCGCGATCGACGCGGCGGATGGATCGCACGCGTGGCTCGTCATCGACCGCGACGAGCCGGACCGGCCCTCCGAGCTCTGCGAGGTGGAACTCGAGGGGGCCTGGCTTCGCGCGATCTAGCGGGTCGCGCTCAGGCGCCCGGCGGATCCACCCCGAGGTTCTCGAGCACCGCGCGCGCGTTGCGCTGCAGCCCCGCGAGCTTCGCGCGGGTCATCGCGGAATCGCGGAATCCGGCGCGGTACGCGGCGTCATCGAGCGCGAGCCACTCGCGCGCGAGGCCCCGCGCGTCGCTCCCCGAGAGCGCGGGCCGCGGCGCGAGCGGACCCTCGGCCGGCGGCGCGATGGCGAAGCGCACGTTCCACGGACAGACGTCCTGGCAGATGTCGCAGCCGTAGAGATGCTCGCCCAGCGACTCGCGCAGGCCTTCCGGCAGCGGTGAGCGGCTCTCGATCGTGAGGTACGAGATGCACCGCCGGGCATCCATCACGCCTGGCGCGGTGAATGCCTGCGTGGGGCAGGCGTCGAGGCAGCGCGTGCAGGTGCCGCAATGCTCCTCGGTGAACGGCGGATCCGGCGTGAGCGCGAGATCGGTGAAGAGCGCGCCGAGGAAGAAGAAGGAGCCTTTCCGCGGGTGGATCAGCATCGTGTTCTTGCCGAACCAGCCGAGGCCGGCGCGTCGCGCGAGGTCGCGCTCGAGGATCGGGCCGGTATCCACGTAGGCACGGCCGCGCACCGCCGTTCCGCGCTCGCGGCGCACCCAATCGAGCAGCTCGTCGAGGCGGTCCCACATCACGCGATGATAGTCGGCGCCGCGCGCGTAGCGGGCCACAGGCCCGGCCGGCGAGCGGCCGCCGTAGTCGAGCGCGACGACGAGCGCGCTGATCATCCCCGGCTCGGGTCGCGTGGTGTCGCGGCGCAACTCGGCGCCGCGACGCAGGTAATCCATCTCGCCGTGCATGCCGTCGGCGAGCCAGCGCTCGAATGCGGGTGCGGTCTCCGCCGGCCCGAGCGTGGCGATGCCGGCGAGGTCGAAGCCGAGGCCGAGCGCCTGGGCCTTGAGCCGCTGCTCGAAGCTCGCGGGGGCGGCGCTGGGTTCAGTCATCGCCGAAGCGCCGCCGGGGGTCAGCCGATCCGCGCGGCCCAGCGCGCGTAGCGCACCACGTCCTCGACCGGCGGGACGGCAGCGTGATCGCCGTACGCCGTGTACATCCGCCAGCGCAGGTAGTCGCGCGCGGGGAGGGGGAGGAAGGGGAAGCGCCGCCACCAATGGATGTGCCGGAAGCGCCACGCGACGACGATCAGCGCGCGGGCCAGGGCCGGGTTGAGGAGGGCCCGGGGAATGAGGCGCAGGACGAGCGGGAGCACGGCTGGAATATAGAACGCGAGGGCGGGAGACCCGCGCCGCGGCCCTGTCCCGCGCGGCCGCCGGCCGGGCGGGGGCTTGCGCTCCGGCGGGGCGCACCGACAGATTATTCGTTAACTGAACGATTAAATAAGGCAGTCAACGATGGCGACACGGACCAAGTCCTCCCCGAAGGGCCGCCCCAAGGCCGCGAAGCCGGCCGCGAAGCGGCCCGGCGCCCCACGCGGCCGCAAGCGTTCACGCGATGGCGACACCGAACGCCGCATCCTCGACGCCGCGCGCCGCGTCTTCATCCGGCGCGGCTCCGCCGGCGCGCGGATGCAGGAGATCGCCGCCGAAGCGGCGGTCAATCCGGCGCTCCTCCACTACTACTTCCGGTCGAAGGACGCGCTCGCGCTCGCCGTCTTCCGCGAGGCCGCGGCGAAGCTCTTCCCCGGCGTGCTCCGGATCCTCTCCGGCACCGAGCCGCTCGAGGTCCGCATCGAGCGCGTCGTGCACCACTACATCGACACGCTGCGCGAGAACCCCTTCCTGCCGGGCTACGTGCTCGCCGAGATCAACTTCGACCCCGGCCGCATCGCCGCGCTCGCGATCGACGCCGCGAGCCCCGGCCAGCCGTCCGCGCCGCGCCAGATGCTCGCCCGGCTCGACGCCGAGCTCGCGCAGCATGCGGCGTGGGGCGACCTGACCCCGATCCGTGGCGAGCAGTTCATCGTGAACCTCGCCGCGATGTGCGTCTTCCCCTTCGCCGCGCGTCCGATGATCGCCGCGATCCTCGGCATCGGCGCGCCGCAGTGGGACGCCTTCCTCGATGAACGTCGCGCGGAGCTCCCGCGCTTCATCCTCAACGCGATCCGCAGATGAGCCGCCTTCCGACCCGCCGGCGCACCTCGACGACTGCACTCCTCGCGCTGCACGCACTGCACGCACTGCTCGCGCTGCTCGCGGCCATCCCCGCGTCGCCCGCCGCCGCGCAGGCGCGCGACACGCTCCGCCTCGCCGACCTGCAGCAGCAGGCGCTGGCGCGCGACCCGCGCAGCGCGCAGGCCACGCTGCTGCGCGAGCAGTCGTCGCTCCGCCTGCAGAACCTCCGCGCCGAGCGCTTCCCCGCGCTCGGGCTCGCCGCGCAGGCGCAGCACCAGAGCGATGTCACGAGCGTGCCGTTCCCCGGCGCGGTGATGCCGTGGAAGGACACCTACGACGCGAACGTCGGCGCGCGCGTGCGGCTCTACGACCCGGCGCGCGCGCCGCGCGACGGCGCCGAGCGCGCGCAGCTCGACGAGGGCCAGGCACGCCTCGCGACGGCGCTGCATGCCCAGCGGCAGGCGGTGAACGACGCCTTCTTCGCCGCGCTGCTGCTCGACGCGCAGCGCGGGGTGCTGCTCGACGCGATCGCCGAGCTCGAGACCCAGCTCCGGCTCGCGCGCGACCGTGTCGCCGCCGGCGCGGCCCTCCCTGGCGAGGCGGCGATGCTCGAGGCCGAGCTGCTGCGACGCCGGCAGTCGCTCGACGAGGCGGTCACCGGCCGCGGCGTCGCGCTGGCGACGCTCGGCGACCTCACCGCGCGAACGCTCGACAGCGCCGCCACGCTCGAGACGCCCGAGCTGGGCGCGCCGGTGCGCGCGGCGCGCAGTGCGATCGACTCGCTGCGCCGGCGTCCCGAGTACGCGCAGTTCGCCGCCACGCGCGACGGCATCGCCGCCCGCGAGGCGGTCGCCGGCGCCGCCGAGAAGGTCCGCGTCTCGGCCTTCGGGCGCGCCGGCTACGGCCGGCCCGGACTCAACGCGCTCGCGCGCGAGTTCGACACCTACTGGCTCGCCGGCGTGCAGCTGGAATGGTCCCCGTTCGACTGGGGGACCGTGCGCCGCGAACGCGAGGCGCTGGCGCTCCAGCGCCGCGTCGTCGCGACCGAGGAGCAGGCCTTCGCCGAGCGGCTGCAGCGCGCGGTGATCGCCGACCTCGCCGCGGTCGACCGGCTGGAGCGCACCCTCGCCGGCGACGACGCGATCGTCGCGCTGCGCGAGCGCGTGCTCGCCGAGACGCGGCTCCGCTACAGCGAGGGCGTGGTCACCGCGGCCGAGTTCGTGGACCGCGAGACCGACCTCGACACGGCGCGCCTCGCGCGCGCGACCCATCGCGTGGAGCTCGCCCAGGCCCGCGCCCGCTTCCTCACCACCGCCGGACTCGAGGTCCGCTGATGCCCTCCCTCCGCCCCTTCCCGCGCGCCGCGGTCCTCGGCGCGCTCACCCTGGCCGCCGCGTGCGCCGGCCCTGGCGACCCCGACGCCTACGGCAACTTCGAGGCGATCGAGGTCGTGGTCGCCGCACAGACCAGCGGCCCGATCGAACGCTTCGACGCGGTCGAGGGCCAGCCGCTCGCCGCCGGCGCGGTCGCCGTCGTGATGGACACCACCGCGCTCGTGCTCGACCGCCGGCAGGTCGGCGCGCAGCGCGCCGCGATGACGGCGCGCCTCGCCGAGGTGGCCGAGCAGATCCGCGTGCTCGAGGTGCAGCGCGAGATCGCGCAGCGCAGCTACGAGCGCACCAAGCGGCTCAGCGAGCAGCAGGCCGCGACGGCCCAGCAGCTCGACCAGGCCGAGCGCGACCACCGCACGGTGCTCGCGCAGCTCGACGCCGCGCGTGCGCAGCAGCGCAGCGTCGGTCTCGAGGCCGACGCGGTCGAGGCGCGCGTCGCGCAGGCGCGCGACCGCGTCTCGCGTGCGACGGTGACGAACCCGGTCGCCGGCACGGTGCTCGCGACCTACGCCCGCGCCGGCGAAGTCGTCGCGCCGGGCCAGCCGCTCTACAAGGTCGCGTCGCTCGACACCCTCGAGCTTCGCGCGTACGTCTCCGGCGCGCAGCTCGCGGCGGTGAAGCTCGGGCAGGGCGTGACGGTGCGCGTCTCCGGCGCCGGTGGCGCGCTGCGCGAGCTGCCGGGCACGGTGAGCTGGATCGCGAGCCAGGCCGAGTTCACGCCGACGCCGGTGCAGACGCGCGACGAGCGCACCGACCTCGTCTATGCGATCAAGGTGCGCGTGGCGAACGCCGACGGCGCACTGAAGATCGGGATGCCGGCGGATCTCACCTTCGCCGCGCCGGCCGCGCCATGACGACCACGGCGGCACCGGTCATCGTCGAGGGCGTCGGCAGGTCGTTCGGGCCGACGGTCGCGCTCGAGGACGTCTCCTTCACCGTCGCGCCGGGCGAGCTCTTCGGCCTCGTCGGGCCCGACGGAGGCGGCAAGACGACGCTCTTCCGGATCCTCACGACGCTGCTCGTGCCGGACCGCGGCGCCGCGACCGTCCTCGGCCGCGACGTGACGAAGGACCTCTGGGGGATCCGCGCGCGCGTGGGCTACATGCCGGGACGCTTCTCGCTCTATCCCGACCTCAGCGTCGAGGAGAACCTGCGCTTCTTCGCGTCGGTCTTCGGCACGACGCTCGAGGAGGGCTACGACCTGATCGCGCCGATCTACCGGCAGATCGAGCCGTTCCGCGAGCGGCGCGCCGGCGCACTCTCGGGCGGCATGAAGCAGAAGCTCGCGCTCTCCTGCGCGCTGGTGCACCGGCCGGAGCTGCTGCTGCTCGACGAGCCGACGACCGGCGTCGACGCGGTCTCGCGCCGCGAGTTCTGGGACCTGCTGCACGCGCTGCAGGCGACCGGGCTCACGATCGTGGTGAGCACGCCGTACATGGACGAGGCAGGGCGCTGCGACCGCGTCGCCCTGGTGCAGAAGGGGCGGCTGCTCGCGATCGATGCACCGGCGGCGATCGGCGGCCGTTTCCCGCGGCCGCTCTTCGCCGTGCACGGGCTGCCCCGGCACGGGCTCATCCTCACGCTGCGCGCCTTCCCGCACCAGGCGTCGGTGCAGCCGTTCGGCGAGACGCTGCATTACGCGGACGCGCGCGATGGCGTCCCGGCGGCGCAGGTCGAGCGCGAGCTCCTCGAGTGGCTGGCCGCGCACGGCATCACCGACGCGTGGGTGAAGCCGATCCCTCCGGGGATCGAGGACACGTTCATGGCGCTGATGGGCGCCGGGGCGGCGGCATGAGCGCGCCGGCGGGCGTCTCGAATGCGATCGAGGTCCGTGCGCTCACGCGGCGCTTCGGCGCATTCACCGCGGTGGACGCGATCACCGTCGACGTGCGCGAGGGCGAGGTCTTCGGCTTCCTCGGCGCGAACGGCGCCGGCAAGACGACGGCGATCAAGATGCTGATCGGCCTGCTCGAGCCGACGTCCGGCTCGGCGCGCGTCGCCGGCCACGACATCCTCGCCGAGTCGGAAGCCGTGCGCCGCAACATCGGCTACATGAGCCAGCGCTTCTCGCTCTATGACGACCTCACCGTCCGCGAGAACATCACGCTCTACGGC
>CAZIDS010000076.1:0-11520 GCA_964537945.1 uncultured Gemmatimonas sp.
GTAGTCGTCGCCGCGGCGGAGCTCGAGTTCGACGGAGCCCGTGACGTGCGCCGCCACGCCTTTGACGAGCGCCGTCTTGAGGACGTACGCCTCGGGGTCGTACCAGCGGCCTTCGTAGAGGAGACGGCCGAGGCGGCGACCGAGCGACGCGTACTGGTCGATCGTGTTCTCGTTGTGGATCGCGGAGAGGATGCGCTCGTAGCAGATGTGGAGGAGCGCCATGCCCGGCGCCTCGTAGATGCCGCGGCTCTTCGCCTCGATGATGCGGTTCTCGATCTGGTCGGTCATCCCGAGCCCGTGCCGCCCGCCGATCACGTTCGCCTCGAGGAAGAGGTCGAGCGCGCTCGCGAACGACTTCCCGTTCAGTGCCACCGGGACGCCCTCCTCGAACCGCACGCTGACCGTCTCGCGCTTCACGGCGACGTCGTCCTTCCAGAACGCGACGCCCATGATCGGGTGCACGATGTGCATCCCCTTGTCGAGGAACTCGAGGTCCTTGGCCTCGTGCGTGGCGCCGAGGAGGTTCGAGTCGGTCGAATAGGCCTTCTCGACGCTCATCTTGTACTGGAAGCCGTTGGCGATGAGATACTCGCTCATCTCCTTGCGGCCGCCGAGCTCGTCGATGAACCGCTGGTCGAGCCAGGGCTTGTAGACCTTGAGGTTCGGGTTGGTGAGCAGCCCGTAGCGGTAGAACCGCTCGATGTCGTTGCCCTTGAAGGTCGAGCCGTCGCCCCAGATGTGGACGTCGTCCTCGCGCATCGCGGCGACGAGCATCGTGCCGGTGACGGCGCGGCCGAGCGGCGTGGTGTTGAAGTAGGTCTGCCCGCCGGTGGAGATGTGGAACGCGCCGCTCTGGATCGCCGCGATGCCTTCGGCGACGAGCTGGTGCCGGCAGTCGATCAGCCGCGCCTTCTCGGCGCCATAGGCCATCGCCTTGCGCGGGATCTCGTCGTAGTCGCTCTCGTCGGGCTGACCGAGGTTCGCGGTGTAGGCGAACGGGACGGCGCCCTTCGCGCGCATCCAATGGAGGGCGGCGCTGGTGTCGAGACCGCCCGAGAAGGCGATGCCGACATTCTCTCCGACGGGAAGGCGCTGCAGGATCGTGGCCAACTGGGTCTCCGGGCGGTGCGGGGTGCGGCGTGAAAACTATACGCTCCGCGTCCCGCGCAGTGCCTCGGCCAGCTGCTGCAGCTCGGCGGACGGCTGGACGCCGAGCTCGCGGCGGAGCCGGTCACGGAAGGCGTCGTAGGCGTGGACCGCGAGCGCGGGCCGTCCGGCGCGCTGGTAGCTGAGCATGAGCCGGTGCGCCGCGCGTTCGTCGAGCGGCGAGAGGAGCAGCGCCGCCTGCGCGGTCTCGGTCGCACGGCTCATCGTTCCCGTCTCGGCCGAGCGCTTCGCGAGGTCGCGGGCCGCCTTCGCCGCGCGCTCATGCACCCGCAGCCGCTCGGCGGCGAGCCAGTCGTCGAACTCGTTGCAGCCCGCGAGGTGGAAGCCCACGAGGAGGTCGGCCCCGAAGAGGAGCACCGCCCGCTCGGCATCGCCGGCGTCGATGCACGCGTCGCAGCGCGCGACGTCGGTGTCGGCGGCGCCTTCGACGATGCCGACCTCCTCGGTCCCGCGGGTCGCGATCACGCCGTCGCCGAGCTCGCGCCGCAGGAAGCTGAGGGACTGGCTCAGCGCGCCGCGCGCGTGCTCGTCATCGCTCTCCGGCCAGAAGAGCAGCAGCAGCGAATCGCGCCGGTGCATCCGGCCCGCCTTGCCGAGCGCGAGGTAGGCCAGGAGCGCGAGCCGCTTGGGCTGCGCGAGGACCTTGTCGAAGCGCCGCCCGTCGTCGCCGGTGAGGTCGGTGTGGCCGAGGAGCGTGAGGTGCAGCGGCACAGGTCAGACCGGGATCAGGGGGCGGTCAGGCGACGGTCGGAAGGGCGTCAGCGGGAGCGAATATGCTCCCCCCCCCGTAGACCGCAGCAACGAGGCGGCCGATGCCGCCAACCCGAGCAACAGGAGGTTCCATGCGCTCCATCATCCGTCTCGTCGCCGACATGGCCCGGCACACCCGCCGGATCCAGGAGTCGGACGTGCTCACGGTCGCGGGCGAGTTCGAGGCCGCGCGCACGATCCTGAAGGAGGTCATCGAGGAGCAGCGGCGCGGCGGGGCGTACGCCGCCCGGCGCTCCGGCGCCTCGCGAACGTCGAGTTCTCGCTGGGCCACACGCTGGTCGCGGCCCGGGTGCTCGAGGAGCTCGCCGCCGCGGCATCCGACGTGAGCGACCCGAAGACCGAGCTCCAGGCGCTCGTCGACGCGAGCGTGCTCTACCTGCAGGAGGGCCAGCGCGCGAAGGCGCGCGAGCTGCGCCCGCGTGTCACGCGGCTCCTCGAGTCGCCGGCGATCCCGGAAGCGGAGCGCCGCAACATCGCCCGGGCCCTGATGCCACGGTAGTCTCGTGAAGGGGCAGGTGTCCGGGTTGCTCCGGGGCCGGGTGCCGCGCAAGCGGTGCCCCGTCCTGTGCGTTGCGGCGTCAGCGGTCGGCGACGAGGAGCACGGGCGCCATCGCCGACGTGGCGGCGACCGGCGCCTGCACGCGCAGCCGGTACTGGCGACCGGCCTCGAGGAGGATCGCCGGGCGCGCGATCTCGATCCCGCGCTCGACCGCGAGTCCGGCCGGCGCCGGGTTCTGCGAGCGCCAGAGCTGCTCGCCGGTGATGGCGTCCTCGACGATCACCTGCTGCGCGTCGCGGAGACTCGGACCGACGATCGCCTCGAGCCGGCCTGCGGCCCGGGCGGTCCACCGCCACTCGTGATCGAGGTCCGCATCGAGGGCGGGCGGACGATGCTCGATGCGCACCGTGCAGGCGTCGACGGCGAGGCGAGTGGGCGCATCGCCGACCGGCTCGTACTCGAGCGTCACGCGGAGCAACTGTCCGTCGCCCGCCCCGGCGGGCATCTCCGCGAGCACCGAGACCACCTCGCCGGCCTCCACGCTCACTCCGTAGGGCCGCGGCACCGAGAACTCGGCGCGGTCGCTCCCGATGCGGGCGAAGGTGGAGCGCGATGCTCCGACGAAGGTCGCGACCCAGGTGGCCGGGCCGGCGATGATGACTCCGGCGCTGTCCACGAGCTCACCGCGGAATCGGTGCAGCAGCGCGGCGCGGGGCATGGTGACGAGGACCGGCGCGGTCGCCGGGCCGGCCGCGACACGGCTCGGGTCGGCGCTGATGGTGATCTCGATCCGGCGCGCCGCGGCGAGGTCCCTGACGGTCACGCCGTCGGACGCGAGGGCGAGCGACGGGACCGCGAGGAGGGCGGCGATGGCGGTCTCGAGACGGCGGGCGGCGATGGAGGGCATGGTCGGTTCCGGTTCGGGCGGGGCTCCCTGTCCCCCGCGACGCCATGATGCGCGTCGTGCAAGTCAAGCATCATCAGGCAGATGCCGCACCGCGAGGGGAGATTGACGTAGGCACCGCGCGAGACGTACGTAGGCGCGTGCTTCGCCCCTCCCTCGCCCGGTCCGGGTGGACCCTCGCGATCCTGTGCGCCTGCGCGGCGACCGCCGCACCCGCCCTCGCGCAGCTGCGGCCGACGAGCGAGGGGGGGCGGACCCGCTCGCTTGGACTCCCGCTCGTATGGGACTTCACGGTGGGGGCTTCCAGTCCCGCGCTCGACCTCTCGGGGACGGACGCGGTGGGCGCGCAGGCGCGATTCGGCGCGACCCGGTCGATCGGCAACCCGGTGGTGCAAGGGCTCACGTTCAACCTCGAGGCGTACGCGGGCACGCGCCGCAACGAGTTCGACGGCGGCCTGCGCGCGCGGCTGGGGATGCCGATCTCGCGCGTCACCTGGGGCCTCGACTTCAATGGCACGTCGAACGACCTGCAGCCGGTGTGGAGCTACACGCACCCCGGCCGGCGCGGCGGCCTGTTCATCGACGGCACGCTCTTCCGGGTCGACTGGCATCCGACGCGCGACCGGTCGCTGACGGTCGGACTCGAGATCCCGCTGCGACGCGACGTCCCGACGGGCCGCACGCGTCCAACCGAGGATCGCGTCCATCTCACCGGACCGCCGCGCCTGCCACCGCCGACGGTGCTCCCGCAGGACGCGGTGCTCTCCGCGTCGCTCGACGAGATGGCCGATGCGAGCGAGTGGATCCGGCAGCTCGCGGTCCCATTCCTCGGACGGGACGACCCAGGCCGCGGCCCCGCGGTACCGACCTCGCTGGCGGAGCTTCACCGCCGCTTCGCGATGGACGCGACGGGGACGACGGTCGAGTCGGAGGCCCGCCGGTTCCACGACGCCCTCGCCCGCGCGCTCGGCCGCGTGCTCGGCGACGGGCCCAACGTGACACCATCCCGCGGCGAGCCGGCGGCGCGCGCGATGCGGCAGATCCTGCTCGACGAGGTGCTGCTCCCGTACGACCGCCTGCTCGGCCAGGTCCGCGCGCCCGACACGATCCGCCGCTTCGGCTATCGCGCGCAGGGCCGCTACCGCATCTGGCTGCACGCCGCCGGGGGCGCGTCGCCGGCGCAGTCGGACCAGGCGATGACGATCCTCACCTTCGTCATCGACCTCATCGAGGAGGCGCGCGCGCGCACGTCGGCGGCCTGGCTCGACGCGCGCTTCTCCTGGCTCCCGCTGCAGTACGGGCTGCGCCCAGAGGAGCACGACCAGCAGGAGGAACTCGACGCGCTCGTCGAGCGCGCGACCGAGGAGCGCTTCACCGACGGGAACTTCGCCTCGTACGTGATCAACGAGCAGTTCCAGCTGCAGCTGCGGCGCACGATCGCGGCGGCGGAGGAGTACCACGTCCTCGTCACGCACGACTTCCGCGGCTACGACGACCGCGGCTTCCCCGACGTGTTCGCCTACGAGGCGGCCCAGGCGTACCTCGCGGCGATGACCGCCCGGGTGAAGGCGTACGACGGCACGGGTCGCTTCCCGACGTACCTGATCATCCACGACATGTGGTACTACTCGCTGCGGGGGGCGCCGCTCTTCCTCACGCTGCTCGAGGACCCGACGCACCATCGCGTGCGGCTGCCGCGCGCGTACCGCCGATGGGAGGAGACGCTCGCCGCGGCGCAGGAGGAGCTCCGCCGCGCGATCGCCGGGAGCGCGCTGCTCCAGGCGCAGCGGCAGCAGTACGGCGACGACTGGCTGCGCGCGCTCGTGAAGGTGCACGTCAACGTCACCAACCGCCCCGACCCGACCTTCTGGAGCTGGACGCTGATCCCCGGCCTCCCGATCCAGGACAACATGCTCCGCGACCACCGGAAGCTCGCCTTCTACGACGTCTCCGAGCAGGACCCGAACCGGGGACAGGCGATCTACACGGGCGCCGGCGTCGGCGAGCACTACGCGAACGACTCGTGGGAGGACCGTTCGCTGCTCGTGCAGGGGCCGGCGAACCTCGGACTCAAGTACGCGGTGCGGCAGCTGCTCCTCGACCACGGCTTCCGCGAGGACCGCATCCCCTATCCGCTGCAGCCGCGCCCGTTGGCGCCCGGGTACGAGGCGCTGGTGAGCAGCACCGCCTCGCGCGCGAGCTGGCCGGTGCGCGCGCTGGGCGCGCACAACGGCTCCGGCTACCTGCCGAAGGACGTGAACGTCGCGAAGGCGGTGCTCTACACCCTGATGCCGTCGGGCTCGGTGATCGCGGTGCCCGACTCGTTCTGGAACTCGGAGTTCTGGGGCGCGGCGCTCTTCGGCGCGGCGCTGCGCGGCGTGCGCGTGATGGTGATCGCCCCGAGCTATGCGAGCAACTCGGTCGAGGTGCCGGGGACGCAGCTGCTCGGCCGCGAGCTCCTCTCGCGCATGCTGGCCGCGCGGCAGGCGTTCGCGCCGCAGATCCGCGCGAGCGAGGGCACCCTGCTGCTGGGCGTGTTCGACACCGACGTCGGCGTCACCGATCTCGTCGGCAAGGCGAAGGCGGTGCAGCGCACGTTCCGCGAGAACGAGGCGCTGCAGGCGTACTTCGGCTTCCCGCCCACGGTGTGGGGCGAGCTCGACCAGCTCATCGAGCGCTACGGCCACCTGGCCGCGCCCGTGGACACGACGGGCGTGATCGAGCGCGACCTCCGGACGCGGATCCACCTCAAGTCGAACCTCTTCGCCTCGCGCGAGGCGTGGACGATGATGGGGAGCCCCTGGTGGGGACAGGTGCTCAGGAGCTTCTTCGGCGCGCGCTTCGCGCAGGTGCAGACGCGGCGCAGCGGGCTCCAGGAGCCGCTGCTCGAAGTCGCGACCGGCGAGGTACAGGCGTGGCGCAACGGCCTGGCCGATTCGACGCGCCAGCGCGTGGTCTTCTACAGCATCATGGGGTCGCAGAACCAGAACACGCGCTCGATGGTGATGGATGCCGAGGTCGCGCTCGTCGTCGCGCGGTGGCCGGGCGTGATCCCGTGGATCGACGTCGTCGCGCTCGCCGGCCAGAGCCATTGGGTGGACTCGCAGGGCGACATCGACCGCTTCATGCCGCCGATGGGCAAGGTCCGGACGGCGATGACGCACTGGGCGCGACTCGCCTACTGAGTTGTCCCCCCGGCCCGCCGGGATGCAGATTGATGCCGTGACCGAGACCCCCTTCCGCATCCTCGTCCTCTGCACCGGCAACTCGGCCCGCAGCCAGATCGCCGAGGCGATCCTGCACACGCGCGGCCTGAAGCGGCCCGCGGGCGTGGTCGAGGCGCAGAGCGCCGGCACGAAGCCGGCGGCGAAGATCAGCGAATACGCGGTGATGCACCTGTCGATGCACGGCATCTCGTGGGGCCGTCACGCGCCGAAGGACGTGAAGGCGCTGAAGGACGCGCGCTTCGACCTCGTGATCACCGTCTGCGACGACGCGCAGAAGGACTGCCCGCTGTATCCGAACACGCGGGCGCAGGTGCACTGGGGCCTGCCGGACCCGGCGGTGCACATCTCGCCGTCCACCGCGCGCGCGGCCTTCGCCGCGACCTACGACGCGCTGGTGAAGCGGATCAACGCGCTGCTGCGCCTCCCGCTGGAGACGATGGACGACGCGACGCTGAAGAAGGAGGCGCAGTCGATCCACGACAACCTCGCCGCGCCGCCGCAGCGGTCGTCGGCGGGCCTGCGGCGCTGGCGGTGAGCGCGTGACGCGGCCTGGCCAGCTGCCGCGTCGCGAGTTCCTCGCCCTCACGGGCGCCGCCCTCGCGGCCCCGTTCGGGCTCGCGTCCGGGATCCCGGAAGGACGGTGGCGCACCGCGATCGGCGGACCGGCCTCGACCGCGGCCGAACGCATGGCGTGGTGGCGCGAGGCGCGCTTCGGGATGTTCGTCCACTTCGGGCTCTACGCCATCCTCGGCGGCGAATGGGGCGGGCGCACCGACTACGGCGAGTGGATCCGCAACAATGCGAAGATCCCGATCGACGAGTACGAGAAGCTGCAGCCGCGCTTCGACCCGAAGCGCTTCGACGCCGGCAAGATGGCCGAGCTCGCCCGCGACGCGGGGATGCGCTACCTCGTGATCACGACGAAGCACCACGACGGCTTCTGCCTCTGGCCGACGCCCAGCACGAGCTGGAGCGTCGCCGGGACGCCGTACGGCAAGGACCTGATGCGGCAGGTCGTGGAGGCCTGCCGCGCGTTCGGCATCAAGCCGTGCTGGTACCACTCGATCATGGACTGGCACCATCCGGACTACCTGCCGCGGCGCGAGTGGGAGATTGCCGCGCGACCGGTCGACGGCGCGCAGTTCGAGCGCTACGTCGGCTATCTGCGCGGGCAGGTCGAGGAGCTGCTCACGCAGTACGGCGAGATCGGCGTGATGTGGTTCGACGGCGAGTGGGAGGCGACCTGGAAGGAGGAGTACGGCGCCGCGCTGCTCGAGCACGTGCACCGGCTGCAGCCGAACTGCCTCGTCAACAGCCGCGTCGCGCAGCAGCCGCAGAACGGGCTCGAGGCGCGCGAGGGGCGGCCGAAGTACGGCGACTTCGGCACGCCGGAGCAGAAGATCCCCGACCGTGGCACGCCCGGCGTGGACTGGGAGAGCTGCATCACGATGAACGGCAACTGGGGCTACAACCGCGCCGACAAGGCGTTCAAGTCGGTGCCGGCGCTCGTCGAGATGCTCGTCGAGACCGCGTCGAAGGGCGGCAACCTGCTGCTCAACATCGGGCCCGACGGCGAGGGAGCGGTGCCGCCGGAGAGCGTGGACCGCCTGCGCGGCCTGCGAGACTGGATGCAGCGGCACGGCGACGCGATCCACGGCACCGAGGCGTCGCCGTTCGAGGGCGCGGGCTTCCGCGCGACGCGGAAGGGGAAGGTGCTGAACGTCTTCCTCCCGAAGTGGCCGGCCGAGCGCGAGCTGCTGCTCCCCGCGGTACGCACGCCGCCCGACTCCGCCACGATGTACGGCGCGCCCCGCGATGGTGCGCTGCCGACGCGCCTGACCGAACGCGGCGTAGTGGTCACGCTGCCGGCCGACGCGCCCTCGTCCGTCTGTCCCGTGCTCCGCGTGACGATGCCGGCCGGAGTGCCGGCGGCGTACGGGGCGTAACGTTCCGCGACCCCGAGCCCACGAGCGATGACGGAGCCGATGTTCCTCCCGGGTGTCGAGCACGGCGCCGACCCGGACTCGCGCTACACGAAGCAGATCGAGGCGATGCGCGCCGCGGGGCGCGAGTACCCGCAGATCTGGCACCTCTTCGCGTTCAAGCCGCAGGCGACCGAGCACCTCGCGCGCTTCACGCAGGAGATCATGCGCGAACCGGCGCCGCTCACTCCCGGGTTCCGCGAGCTGATCGCCGCGCGGACGAGCCGGCGGAACGACTGTCCCTTCTGACTTGAATCCCACGCCGCGGTCGCGGCGGTCCTGCTGGACGACGAGGCCCTGGTCCAAGAGGTGATGTGCGACCTGGAGTCGTCACGCCTCGGGGAGAAGGAGAAGGCGCTGCTGCGCTTCCTCGACCGGGTGAACCACGAGTCGCCGACGATCGCGCCGGACGAGCTCGAGGCGCTGCGCGGCATCGGGTGGACCGACGAGCAGCTCTGGTACGCGATCACGGTCTGCGCGCTCTTCAACTTCTACAATCGCTGGATCGACGCGACCGGCGTGCACGCGCTCTCGGCCGAGGCGCATCGTGAGGGCGGGCGGCGGAGCGCCGCGAACGGGTACGTGCCCAGGTGAGGTGAGGTCGGGGGCCGGGCCTCGGGCCGACGCCTGCCGGCAGCGAGCGACTCGGCTGGAGCGTCGGGATCGCGCGCGATCCGCTACCTCGCCAGCCGCAGGTAGCGCCGCACCCGCCACGCGTTGAGCGGACCGTCCTCGCTGATCCGTCGCAGCGCCTCCTGCGCGCGGCGGCCGACCTCGGCCTCGTGCCCGTCCTCGCCGGCGAAGCGCATGCAGACGGCGACGTACGCGCCGAGCTTGTCGCCGCGCGTGGCGCGGAAGAGCCGCTCGTACTGCTCGACGGTGGACGTGAGCAGCACCTCGACCTCGGCGTCGGTCCACACGTCCTGCGCGACGAGCGCGCCGAGGACCTCCTCGAGCCCGCGCGGATCGCGCTCCGTCTCGCGCGCGGCCGCGAGCGCGGCGAGGAGCCCCGCGTCGCGCAGCTGGTCGCGGTCCTGCCGCGTGGTGAGGTCGAGCGCCGTCGGGCGCTTCGCCTGCACCGCCGCGACCCAGGCATCGACCACCCGCGCGGCCACCGCGGTCTGCCCGATCGCGCGGCAGAGCGACGCGAGCGCGTTCACGTACGAGATGTCGACGAGCTCGCCCGCGCCGGCGAGGGCCTTCTCGACCTCGGGGATGCGCGTCGTGTCGGTCTCGTCGAACGAGTCGAAGAGCTTCTCCCACGCCTTCTCGAAGCGCTCGAGCCGCTGCTCGGCCTCGAGCTCGCGCGCGTTCTCGTCGAGGAGCAGGCGGAGCGCGGTGCCGTCGACGACGCCCGACTCGAGGTACTTGGCGATCTCGCGGTCGAGCGGGTCGCCGCCGCGGAAGCCGTACGCCGTGAGGAAGGACTCCCAGCGCTCCTCCTCGGGGGTCGCGGTGTGCGAGCCGCCGAGCCGCGCGACGCCGGCGTCGCGGTAGCCCTTGAGCCAGCCGAAGGGCGGATAGCCCGGCTCGCGGCCGTAGAAGCAGAGCGTGAACAGCGCCCCCGAGTGCGCGAGGCGCCGTCCGAGGCTGCCGTCGTGCCGCTTCATGAACGGCGAGAAGTCGTGGACGAGCCGCCGCGCGCGCTGGAGGATCCGGATGTTGGTGATGCGCAGCTTCTCGCAGCACTCGCGCAGCTGGTCGAAGCGGGTCTCGTTGGGCGGGAGCGCGATCGACGTGCACTCGCGCGGCGTCGGGTCGAAGAGGACCGAGTGGTCGAAGACCTTCTCGCTGAGGCCGCGGAAGTCGACGGCGTCCTCCGGCGTGAAGGCGTCCTCGTTGAGGATCACGACGACGCGGCAGCCGCGGCGTTCCTTGAGGTGCGAGCAGTAGCCGAGCACGTCACCGAGACGGAGGCCGTTGCCGCGGCGCTCGAGGTCGTCGACGCAGATGACGAGGCCGCTGAGCTCGCGCTGAAGGAGGTCCTCGGCGATCGGCGACCCCGCGGCGCCGCCGCCCTGCATCGCCTTGAAGACGCCGGAGGGCTCTCGCATCTTGGGCACCCACCACTTGGACGCCAGCGCGTCCTCGAGGTAGGTGTTGGCGTCGGGGTCCTCGAGGCGGGAGAGCGGGCGCGCGTTCACCGCGACCGCGCGCTTCATCTCGTTGAGCGAGGAGAGGCCGAACAGGGAGACATAGGAGTAGCCCTGGTCAGGCGCCTCGGCGGCCTGCGCGCGGATGAAGCGGTCCCAGTAGAAGGTCTTTCCGCGGCCCCAGGGGCCCTTGAGGGCGAGCGTGGTGCCTTCGTCGGTGGCGATGAAGGCGGCGAGGGCTTTCTCGACGGCGGCGAGGCGCATGGGGTCCGGTGAGCGGGATGCGACGGGCTCGACCCCGAGAATCTACGGAACCGGCGGGCCGCGCGCGCCGTTCGTGGGGGATGGACCACGAACTGCGCACCGAGATGATCGTGCCGCTGCGGCGCGAGACCACCTTCGCGTTCTTCGCGGCGGCCGAGAACCTCGAGCGGATCACGCCACCGGAGCTGCGGTTCCGCATCGCGACGCCGCTCCCGATCGTGATGCGGGAGGGCGCGCTGATCGAGTACCGCCTCCGGCTGGCGGGCGTGCCGTTCGGATGGACGACGCGCATCGACGCCTGGGAACCGCCCGTCCGGTTCGTGGACTCGCAGCTGCGGGGCCCGTACGCGCTGTGGGAGCACACGCACGAGTTCGAGGAGGTGCCGGAAGGCACGCGCATCCGCGACCGCGTGCGCTATCGCCTGCCGTTCGGCGTGCTGGGCGCGGCGGCGCTTCCCGTGGTGCGGTGGCAGCTCGGGCGGATCTTCCGCCATCGGGAACGGGCGGTGCGAGCGTGCCTCGTGGGGCCGCGATGACAGAGCGGGTCACGGACGATTGTCCGTGACCCGCTCCGGGAACGCCTTCGACGACATCGGGACGGCGGGATTCGAAC